>DASQNQ010000404.1:0-6788 GCA_035644895.1 Acetobacteraceae bacterium
AGCGGCCGGCCAGGGTGCAGGCGCCGCGCAGGCCTAGGGCGCTGCCGCCCCGGCCCGCGGCGGCGAGGGTCGGCTGACGCTCGGGCGCGAGGTGAATCCTGTCGGCTCCCGCGAATGACGTGAATGGCGCCGGCCCGACCCGGGCCGCCGTCATTCTCCCGCATGAACGTCCGCAGAGGGCGGGCGAGGCCTCCGCCTCCCGCGCCGCGGAGGCGCGGCTCGCGGAGGCTGTCGGCCTCGCCGCGTCGATCGGCGTGACCGTCGTCCACAGCGCCGTCCACCCGCTGCGCGCGCGCCGGCCCTCCACGCTGCTCGGCGAGGGACAGGTGGCGATGGTGAAGGAGGCGCTGGTTCGGCACGGGGTCACCGTCGTCGTCGTGGACGCCGCCCTCTCGCCCGTCCAGCAGCGGAACCTGGAGCGCGATTGGAACGCCAAGGTCATCGACCGGACAGGCCTCATCCTGGAGATCTTCGGGGAACGAGCCCGGACGAGGGAGGGCTCGCTGCAGGTCGAGCTCGCGCACCTGGAGTACCAGCGCACGCGGCTCGTCCGGTCCTGGACCCATCTGGAGCGGCAGCGTGGCGGTTTCGGCTTCCTCGGCGGCCCCGGCGAGTCGCAGATCGAGATCGACCGGCGGCTGATCGGCGAGCGCATCGTCAAGCTGAAGCGTGAGCTGGAGCAGGTGCGGCGCACCCGCGGCCTGCACCGCCGCGCGCGGGAGCGCGTGCCCTATCCGGTGGTCGCGCTGGTCGGCTACACCAATGCGGGCAAATCCACGCTGTTCAACGCGCTGACGGGCGCCGGCGTCTATGCGCAGGACCAGCTCTTCGCGACTCTCGACCCCACCATGCGGGCGATCCGGCTGCCCTCCGGCCGCACCGTCATCCTCTCCGACACCGTCGGCTTCATCTCCGAGCTGCCGACCCAGCTGGTCGAGGCCTTCCGCGCGACGTTGGAGGAGGTGGCCTCGGCCGACGTCATCCTGCATGTGCGCGACGCCGCACACCCGGACAGCGCCGCGCAGCGCGCCGACGTCATCGGCGTGCTGACCGAGATGGCCGAGGGGCCCGACCCCGCGCTGGATGAGGGCTGGCAGGCCCGGGTGATCGAGGTGCTGAACAAGGTGGACCTGATGGGCGGCCTTGGCGCGGTTCCCGCCATGCCGGGCTCCATCGCGACGTCAGCCCTGACCGGCGAGGGGCTGGAGGCCTTGCGCGCGGCGCTCGACGAGCGTCTCTCGGCCGGGCTCAAGACTGCGGAATTCGAGGTTCCGACATCCGACGGCGCCCGCCTCGCTTGGCTCTATGAGCATGGTGAGGTGCTGTCGCGCGAGGATGGCGAGGAGGCGATCCGGCTCACCGTCCGGCTGTCCGCCGCCGATCTCGCGCGGTTCGGCCAACAGGCCGGCTGATGCGTTTCGGAGAGGGCGAAATGGGCGCGGTCGCGGCCCTGCTGCGCGACGCCGCACGGGCGGAGATCCTGCCGCGCTTCCGGCGGCTGGCCCCCGGCGACATCCGCGCGAAGAGCGGGCCGCTCGACCTGGTGACCGAGGCGGACGAGGCGGCGGAACGCGTCATCGCGGCTGGGCTGCGGGGCCGCTTCCCGGACTGCCTCGTCGTGGGGGAGGAGGGCACGGCCGCCGACCCCTCGCTTCTGGATCGGCTGGCGGAGGCGCCGCTCGCCTTCGTGGTGGATCCGGTGGACGGGACGGCGAACTTCGCGGCGGGTGTGCCGCTCTTCGGCTGCATGGCGGCGGCCTTCGTGGCCGGGCAGGTCGTCGCGGCCTGGATCCACGACCCGATGGGTGACGACACGGCCATGGCGACCCGCGGCGGTGGCGCCTGGCTGGCCGCACCTTCCGGCGAGCGCCTGACGACGCTGCGCGTGGCGCCGGCCGTGCCCGTCGGTCGAATGGTCGGCTCCATCTCCTGGAACTACTTCCAGGAACCCCTGCGCAGCCGGGTGCCCGCCCGGCTCCCAAGGCTGGCGGCGGCGGTGGGCTTCCGCTGCGCGGCGCATGAGTACCGGCTGCTGGCCACGGGCGACGCGCATGTGGCGCTCTATCATCGGCTCATGCCGTGGGATCATGCCCCCGGCTCGCTCATCCATGCCGAGGCAGGCGGGCATGCGGCGCGGCTGGACGGGGCGGCCTACGATCCCGCCCGGCACCGCGAGGGGGGCCTGCTGCTCGCGCCCGATGCCGCGAGCTGGGCCGAGGCGCGGGACGCGCTCGTCGGCGATGGCTGAGGACGAGGACGAGGAGGACGGCCCGCCCGGCCTTCCGCCCGGCACGCCCTTCTACATGACTCCTGCCGGCGCGGAGGCGCTGCGGGCGGAGCTGCGCCGGCTGTGGGACGAGGAGCGGCCGAAGGTCGTCGAGGTGGTGTCCTGGGCGGCCTCGCTCGGCGACCGATCCGAGAACGCCGACTACCAGTACGGCAAGCGCCGCCTGCGGGAGATCGACCGGCGGGTCCGCTTCATCTCCAAGCGACTGGAACGCGTGCAGGTCGTCGACCCTGCCGTCCAGACCCGGCGCGACCAGGTCTTCTTCGGCGCGACCGTGACCTATGCGCGGCTCTCGGACGACCGGGAGGTAACGGTCACGATCGTCGGGGTGGACGAGGCGGAGACCGAGGTCGGGCGGATCTCCTGGGTGTCGCCGGTCGCCCGCGCCCTGCTCGGCGCCCGCATGGGCGACGTGCGGCGCCTGCGCACGCCGGTTGGGACCGAGGAGATCGAAATCGTGGATATCCGATATCCGGGCGGCTGATTCGCCGCGACGGCAAACGGGCCCATCTGTCAGCGTGTCCCCCCGGACAGCAGAGGAGGCTTGCGCCATGGACCCCACAGATCCCGCCCCACGCCCCGTCGAGGCGGTGCTGCTTCCCCGGACCCACGACATCGGCGGCTTTGAGGTCCGCCGCGCCCTGCCGGCGAAGGAGCGCCAGATGGTCGGCCCGTTCATCTTCTTCGACCAGATGGGCCCGGGCGAGTTCCTCACGGGCAAGGGCGTGGACGTAAGGCCGCACCCGCACATCGGGCTGTCCACCGTCACCTACCTGTTCGAGGGCGAGATCCTTCACCGGGACAGCCTCGGCACGATGCAGCCGATCGCCCCCGGCGACGTGAACTGGATGACGGCGGGCAGGGGGATCGTCCACTCCGAGCGGACGGCGGAGCCCCGGCGGGCCGCGCCGCACCGGCTGTTCGGGATCCAGTCCTGGGTCGCCCTGCCGCGCGACCAGGAGGAGACGGGCCCTGCCTTCGTCCACCACGGCGCCAGCACGCTGCCAACCCTCTCGCAGGAGGGAATCAGCCTCCGCCTGGTTGCGGGCGAGGGGTGGGGCCTGCGCTCACCGGTCGCCGTCCATTCGGACCTGTTCTACGCAGATGCGACCCTGGCGCCCGGCGCCAGCCTGCCGCTGACCGGCCATGAGGAACGCGGCGCCTGGGTGCTGGAGGGCGAGGTGGAGGTCGGCGGCGACCGCTTCGGGCCGGGCCGGATGCTGGTGTTCCGGTCGGGCGACCGGCTTGCGCTCCGCGCCGGTCCGGCCGGCGCGCGGCTGCTGCTGCTCGGCGGGGCGGCGATGGACGGGCCGCGCTACCTGTTCTGGAACTTCGTCTCCTCCTCCCGCGAGCGGATCGAGCAGGCAAAGGCCGACTGGGCGCGCGACCGCTTCGGCGTGGCCGTGCCGGGCGACGAGGCAGAGTTCATCCCGCTGCCTGAACGGCGCACCGTCACGGCCGGAACGGCCGTGAGCGAGGGTTCTCCGACAAGCTGACGTCTTCTCAGCTGCGCATTGCAAACCCGGCCCCCGCAAGGGGAGCCGGGTTTTCTTGTGTCAGCGGATCAGAACAGACGTTCTCATGCAAGCGAGCCCCTGGGGACTTCGTCGTAGCACTACAAGCAAGGCCCGCGGTACCGCGGTGATTGTAGTGCCGCTACATTCGCAGCCGAGCGGTGGCCCAGCGTGTAAATCGCATTTACAAGTCGCTGCGGATCACCCCCGTTCGGCCCGCTTCGCGCGCTGCCAGGCCGCCTCCATCTCCTCGAGCGAGGCGTCCTGCGGGCTGCGACCTTCGGCCGCGAGCGTCCTCTCGACGGCGCCGAAGCGGCGCTCGAACTTCGCGTTCGCCCCAGCCAGGCAGGCCTCGGGGTCGAGATCCAGCTTCCGGGCCAGGTTGGCCAAGACGAAGAACAGGTCGCCCACCTCGTCCGCCAGCCGCGCCCGATCGGCCTGCGGCAGCTCGGCGCGGAGCTCCGCCGCCTCCTCCTCCAGCTTGTCGAGGACGGCGGCGGCATCGGGCCAGTCGAAGCCGACCCGGGCCGCGCGGCGGGCCAGCTTGGCGGCGCGGGTGAGGGCAGGGAGGGCGCCTGGCACGCCAGCCAGCACGCCCGTCTCCGCGCGCGCGGCCCGCTCCTCCGCCTTCTGTGCCTCCCAGGCCGCCGTCTGGACCTCGGCCGAGCGGGTCTCGGCATCGCCGAACACGTGGGGATGGCGGCGGACCATCTTGCGGGAGATGGCCTCGGCCACGTCCGCGAAGGCGAACTGCCCGACCTCTTCCGCCATGCGGGCGTGGTAGACGACCTGGAACAGCAGGTCGCCCAGCTCGTCCTTGAGGGCGGCGAAGTCGGGGCCCCGGCCGATGGCGTCGGCGACCTCGTACGCCTCCTCAATCGTATACGGCGCGATGGAGGCGAAGTCCTGAACCCGGTCCCAGGGGCAGCCATCCGGGGCGCGCAGCCGTGCCATGATGGAGAGCAGGCGCGTCAGGGCGTCTTCAGGGCGCGGCATGGGCAGGACTCCGGGTTCGCTCGGCGTCCCGCAGCTCTGTCCCGGCCGGCGGCAAGCGACAAGCGCCTTGCGCGATATCGCCTGTTTTTCGTGCCTCTTTCAGGACTTGGCCGCTGGGCGGTGCGCCTGATCGCGGCGCCAGACCGGGGCGAGCCCGGCCGGGCGCACCGAAGAACGGAGCCGTTCCCATGCTGCTTTGCCGAACTGTCACCACCCTGGCCGGCGCCGTGATCGGCGCCGCACTAACCGTCGCCGTCGCCAGCACCGCATTCGCGTCCAGTCCCGCGATGGTGGCATCGGCCATGCCGGTGGCTGCGGACAATCCCGAGGCCGAGGCCACCTACCTGCGCACTTGCGAGGCACGGGCTGGGGGCGGGCAGGCGGGCTTCTGCCTGGCCTCGCTCAACCAGCTCAAGGCGGAGCTCGGCCCGGACGGGTTCGACGCGCATGTCCAGGAGATTGCGATCCGGGACTGCACGGCCGCGCTCGACTGGATGGCCGCCGAGCAGCGCACGGGGGGCGTCCTGCTGACGATGGCGCAGCAGGCGACGGAGGCGTGCTTCAACCCTCCGGCGCTCATGCTGGAAATGGGCTTCGTCAGCGGTCGCTGACCCGATCCCATCAAGGCGCAGGCAGGACCGCGGCCGGGGGGCAACCTCCGGCCGCGGTGGCGTTCGGGCGGGGCGGTGCCCGGACACACCGACCGTGCAATGTCCCCAAGACGGTTTGTCGCATAAGATATATTATGGAAAGAAGAGGACTGGGGAAAACCAGGTGGATAGTCAGGACCTTAGGCCGGTACCTCCATCACCAGCCCGTCGCGGCCCGCTTCCACGCCGTCCGGGAGACGCCCCTGCAGCCAGGCCCAATCCATGTCGATGCCCATGTGGGTCAGGACTGTCCGACGTGGCCGAAGCCGCCCGGCCCACTCCAGCACGAGGTCCACATGCGCGTGGACCGGATGCGGCCGGCGGCCGAAGCAGCCGACGATCCAGGTGTCCAGGCCCTCGAGCGCTGCCAGGCTCTCTGGCGGAAACGCCACCACGTCGGTGCAGTAGGCAAAACGCCCGATGCGCAGGCCGAGGGTCTGCATCACCTTGTGGTCCTGCCCGAGGATCCGGACCTCCATGCCGGCCATCATGTGAGTCTCGCCCGGTGCCACGGTCCTGGGCACCAGGGCCGGCCGGAAGAAGCCTTGGGTCGCTGGCCTGAAAGCGTAGTCAAACCGCCGCTGCAGCACCTCCAGCGTCGCCAGGTCTGCGAAGGCGTCGAGCGCACCGTCCCGGTTGCGGTTGACCTGCCGCAGGTCGTCCACGCCGAGCACGTGGTCAGCATGGGCATGCGTGAACAGAACGGCATCCACCGTTCCTAACCTGTTCTCCAACATCTGTGCCCGGAGATCCGGCCCGGCATCCACCAGCAGCCGCCGCCCGTCGGCCGACTCGATCACGATGGAGGAGCGCGTCCGCCGGTTGCCTGACTCCCCGGGGTCGCAGGCACCCCAGATGCCGAGGCCATCATTCCCGCCGATGAGCGGCACGCCACCCGAGCCTCCGCAGCCCAGCATGGTGACGCGCAGCGCCGTCATGCCCCGGCGTGGCGGAACAGGCGGTGGAAGTTGGCCGTGGTCAGCTCCGCCAGCGCCTCGGGCTCAATGCCGCGTGCCTCGGCCAGGCGTCGGGCGGTGTGCACCACCATGCCCGGCTCGCACCGCTTCCCGCGGAGCGGCGCTGGCGCAAGGTACGGCGCGTCCGTCTCGACCAGCAGGCGGTCGGCCGGCAGTTCGGCCGCGATGGCGCGGATTTCGGGAGACTTCGGGAAGGTCAGGATGCCGCTGAAGGAGACATAGCCGCCGAGCGCCACGGCCCGCCGCGCGAGCTCCGCGCCGGAGGAGAAGCAGTGGAGCAGGAAGGGGAAGGCCCCGCCCCGGCCGTGCTCATCCTCCAGGATCGCCGCGATGTCGATGTCGGCATCCCGCGCATGGATCACGA
>DASQNQ010000405.1:0-4004 GCA_035644895.1 Acetobacteraceae bacterium
GTGACGCCCGCAGCCGCCTGCTCGGCCTCGGAAAGCTGGCTGTGGGTGGTGGTGGCGGGGTGGATCGCGAGGCTCCGCGCGTCGCCGATGTTGGCGATGTGGTAGAACATGCGCAACGCCTCGATGAAGCGACGCCCGGCCTCGGCGCCCTCCTTCAGCTCGAAGCCGATGAGGCTGCCATGCCCGCCCTTCAGGTGGGCATCCGCGCGCCGCCGCGCCTCGCCCTGCTGGACGGAGGGGTGGATCACCTTCGCGACCGCGGGGTGGGAGGCGAGCCAGGCGGCGACCTTGGTGGCGTTCGCGCAGTGCCGCTCCATCCGCAGCGGCAGCGTCTCCATGCCCTGCAGGAACATGAAGGCGTTGAAGGGCGGCATGGCGGCGCCGAGGTCGCGCAGCAGGCAGGTCCGCATGCGGATGATGTAGGCGACCGGCCCCATCCCCTTCACCGCCTGCGTCCAGACCGCGCCGTGGTAGGAGGCGTCCGGCTTGTTCAGCGTCGGGAAGCGCTCGCCATGCGCCTCCCAGTCGAAGTTGCCGCCATCGACCACGATGCCGCCGATCGACGTCCCGTGCCCGCCGATCCACTTGGTGGTGGAGTGCATCACGATGGCCGCGCCGTGCTGGAGCGGGCGGCAGATCACGGGGGCGGCCGTGTTGTCCATGATGAGCGGCACGCCGAGCCTGCGCCCGATGGCCGCGACCTCGGCGATCGGGAAGACCTGCAGCTTCGGGTTCGGCAGCGTCTCCGCGTAGTAGGCGCGCGTGCGGGCGTCGGTGGCGCGGGCGAAGCCCTCCGGGTCGGCCGGGTCCACGAAGCGGACCTCGACGCCGAACTGCTTGAACGTGTTGGCAAACAGGTTCCAGGTGCCGCCGTAGAGGTCCGTGGAGGAGACGATGTTGTCGCCCGCCTCGCAGAGGTTCAGCACGGAAAAGGTGGTGGCCGCCTGGCCCGAGCCGACGGCGAGCGCCGCGACGCCGCCCTCCAGCGCCGCGACGCGCTTCTCCAGCACGTCCACGGTCGGGTTCATGATGCGGCTGTAGATGTTCCCCATCTCCTGCAGCCCGAACAGGCGGGCGGCATGGCCCGTGTCCTGGAACTGGAAGGAGGTGGTCTGGTGGATCGGCACGGCGACGGAGCCGGTGGCCGGGTCTGCCCGCCAGCCGGCGTGCAGCGCAATGGTCTCGGGGTTCGTGCTGCTGGTCATGGGGTGTCCCTCCCTGTTCCCGCCGGCCGTGGCGCATTCGTGGCACGTCACGGGGCGGTGCGCCAAGGCACAGCATGGGATTGCCGCCGGCAGCCCGAAAAGGGCAAGGCTGCCCCTCTGCCGATGCGCGGGGAGGGGAACTCTCCCCAGGACGGGCAGCCGGCCCGATTCATGGCGGGGTTGCGCCCAAGACCTGGGGGTTGGCGTTCCGCCCGGCCCCAGGCCGTGGTAGTGGGCGCCCATGAACGCGCAGGACACAGCCGTCGCGCTCGGCTCGGACCATGCCGGGGTCGCCCTGAAGGCGGACCTCCGCCGGATGCTGGAGGAGGCCGGGCACCCGGTGCTCGACCTCGGGACGCAGGGAACGGAGAGCGTGGACTACCCGGACTTCGCGCTCGCCGTGTGCGAGGCGGTGGCGGGCGGGCAGGCACGCTTCGGGGTGCTGGTCTGCGGGACCGGGATAGGCATCTCGATCGCCGCGAACCGCAACCCCGCCATACGCTGCGCCCTGGTGCACGACGTGACCGGCGCGCGGCTCACGCGGCAGCACAACGACGCCAACGTGCTTGCCCTCGGCGCCCGCATGATCGGGGCCGAGGTCGCGGCCGATGCGCTCCGCGCCTTCCTGTCCACCCCTTATGAGGGCGGGCGGCACGACCGCCGCGTCCGGAAGCTCAGCCCCGATTGGAGCCCGCAGCGATGAACGAAGCCTCCCCGGCGGTGACCCCCGCGCGCTTCTTCCAGGCCTCCGTCGCGGAGACGGATCCCGACCTCGCCGCCGCCATGGCGCAGGAGCTGGCCCGGCAGCAGGACGGGATCGAGCTGATCGCGTCCGAGAACATCGTCTCCCGCGCGGTGCTGGAAGCGCAGGGCTCGGTCCTGACCAACAAGTACGCCGAGGGCTATCCGGGCCGCCGCTACTACGGGGGTTGCGAGTTCGTGGACGTGGCGGAGCAGCTTGCGATCGCGCGCGCCACGCAGCTCTTCGGCTGCACCTTCGCGAACGTCCAGCCGCATTCGGGCGCGCAGGCCAACCAGGCGGTGTTCCTCGCGCTGCTCCAGCCGGGCGACACCTTCATGGGCCTCGACCTCGCGGCGGGCGGGCACCTGACGCATGGCTCGCCGGCGAACCTCTCGGGCAAGTGGTTCCGGCCGGTGCCGTATACCGTGCGTCGGGAGGACCAGCTCATCGACATGGCCGAGGTTCGGCGCATCGCGCTCGAGAGCAAGCCGAAGCTGATCATCGCCGGCGGCTCGGCCTATGCCCGCACCTGGGATTTCGGCGCGTTCCGCGCCATTGCCGATGAGGTCGGGGCGCTGTTCATGGTGGACATGGCCCACTTCGCGGGGCTGGTGGCGGGCGGGGCGCATCCCTCACCCTTCCCGCATGCGCATGTGGTCACCACCACCACCCACAAGACGCTGCGCGGCCCCCGCGGCGGCCTGATCCTGACGAACGACGAGGCGCTGGCGAAGAAAGTCAACTCCGCCGTCTTCCCCGGCCTGCAGGGCGGCCCGCTGATGCACGTCATCGCCGCCAAGGCCGTGGCGTTCGGGGAGGCGCTGCGGCCGGACTTCCGCGCCTATGCCCGCCAGGTGGTCGCGAACGCCCGTGCCCTGGCCGAGGAGGTGCGCGCCCAGGGCCTCGACCTCGTCACCGGGGGCACGGACAACCACCTGGTCCTGGTGGACCTGCGGCCGAAGCGGCTGACCGGCAAGGGCGCCGAGGCCGCGCTGAACCGTGCCCACCTGACCTGCAACAAGAACGCGATTCCCTTCGACCCGGAGAAGCCGATGGTGACCTCCGGCGTGCGCCTCGGCTCCCCCGCCGGGACCACCCGCGGCTTCGGGGAGGCCGAGTTCCGCGAGGTCGGGCGCCTCATCGGTCAGGTGCTGGACGGGCTTGCCAAGGCGAATGCCCCTGAGGCCAATGAAAGCGTCGAGGTGGCCGTGAAGGCCCGAGTCCTCGAGCTTTGCCGCCGCTTCCCGATCTACCAGGGCTGAGCGACGGCCGCGCGGCCGAGGAGGAGACCCGGGTTCCATGCGCTGTCCTTTCTGCGGGAACGACGACACGCAGGTGAAGGACAGCCGGCCGGCGGATGACGGCGCGTCGATCCGGCGCCGCCGGTCCTGCCCCGCCTGCGGCAACCGCTTCACCACCTTCGAGCGGGTGCAGCTGCGGGAGCTGACGGTCATCAAGGCCGATGGCCGCCGCATGCCCTTCGACCGGGACAAGCTCGCCCGTTCCGTCCGCGTCGCGCTGCGGAAGCGCCCCTTCGACGAGGAGCGGATCGAGCGCATCGTGAACGGCATCCAGCGCCGTCTGGAGGTGGAGGCGGACAGCGAGGTCACCTCCCGCCGGATCGGGGAGGTGGTGCTGGACACGCTGCGCGACGTGGACGAGGTGGCCTATGTCCGCTTCGCCTCCGTCTACCAGAATTTTCGGGAAGCCAAGGACTTCCAGGCCTTCCTGGCCAAGACCGAGGGAGCCTGACCCCTTGCAGGCGGATACCGAGCACATGCGCGCGGCGCTGGCGCTGGCGCGGCGGGGTGTGGGCAACACCTGGCCCAACCCGTCCGTCGGCTGCGTCGTCGTGCAGGGCGGCCGGGTGGTCGGGCGCGGCTGGACACAGCCCGGCGGCCGCCCGCATGCCGAGACGGAGGCGCTGAAGGCGGCTGGCCGGGCGGCCCGGGGCGCGACGGTCTACGTGACGCTCGAGCCCTGCTGCCATTGGGGACGCACGCCCCCCTGCACGGATGCGCTGGTCGCGGCCGGGGTGGCGCGGGTGGTGATCGCCC
>DASQNQ010000406.1:0-19502 GCA_035644895.1 Acetobacteraceae bacterium
TACCAAGTTCGCCGATGAGAGCGACGTAGCGCGCCTGCTCCGAACGCATGAAGGTGGCAAGCTCCCCGGCCGTGCCGGGCGCCGCTTCGGCCCCAAGCAGCGCCAGCCTCTCGCGCACCTCGGCAGCGTTGAGGATCTCCTGCGCCGCAGCGTTGATCGCGGCGACCGCAGCGGGCGGCGTGCCGGCCGGCGCGAGCAGGCAACCCCAGGATGTCGCGCCATACCCGGCGAAGCCGCCCTCGGCCACCGTAGGCACCTCGGGCAGCAGGCGCGAGCGCTGCGGCGCCGCCTGGGCAAGCATGCGCAGCGTTCCGGCCTGGACATGCGGCTGCACGGCCGCGAAGGCGTCGAACATCATCTGCGTGCGCCCCGCCAGCAGGTCGGCATGCGCGGCTGTCGAGCCGCGATAAGGCACGTGCTCCATCTCGACGGCCGCCCGGCGCAGCAGGTCGGCGGCGAAGATGTGCGGATTCGAGCCGTTGCCCGAGGAGGCGAAGGCGGCCCGCCCGCCCTGGGCGCGCGCCCATGCGATGAACTCCGGCAAGGTGCGTGCCGGATGCGTCGCCGGCGCCACCATCACGATCTGCACATGGGCGGTCAGCGTGACGGGCGCGAAGTCGGTGATGGGATCGAAGGGCAGCGTGGGGAAAAGCGCCCGGTTGACGACGTGGGAGGACGCAACGAGGGCCAGCGTGTGCCCATCCGCCGGCGCCCTCGCCACCATCTCCGTGCCGATGATGCCGGAGGCGCCGGCCCGGTTCTCCACGACCCCCGGCTGGCCCAGCAGCGGCCGCAGCCGGTCGGCGATCAGGCGAGCCGTGATGTCGGATGCCCCGCCTGCAGTATAGGGTACGACGATCCGGATGGGTCGCGTGGCGGTCCATGCTCCCTGCCCTCGCGCGATTGAGGGCGCGACGAGGGCCGTGCCGAGCAGCAGGCGGCGGTTGATGCGGAACGTCATGGCGCGCTCTCCTCCCTTCCCCGCGTCAGTAGGCGGGCTTGACCGGGAACCACCCCGGCCGCCGGTCATCCAGGTAGGCACCCTCGATCCGCGCCACGGCATGGCGCTGCACCAACGCGGGGTCCACCGTCACGCCGAGACCGGGCCCGGTCGGCACGGCGAAGCACCCATCCTGCAGCGTGAAGCGCTCCCGCACGATGTCGCCGGAGAGATGCGCATGTTCGGTATCGAGCGCGATGGTCATGTTCGGGATCGCAGCCGCGAGGTGCAGGTAGGCCGCCTGGGACAGACCCAACTCGCCCCCCGAATGCAGCGTCACCGGGATGCCGACGCCCTCGCAGATCGCGGCCTGCTTCACCACCTGCCACAGGCCGCCCGCCTCGTGCGGGTCGAGCAGGATCACGTCCGCGGCCTCGGCGCGCACGATGTTCGCGATGTCGGAGAGCGTATAGGCCGTCTCGTCCAGCGCAATGGGCACGGGCTGGGCGCGGCGCAGCAGCGCATGACCCGCCAGGTCGTCGAGTTCCAGCGGCTGCTCGACGTACTGCAGGTCGAAGGGCCGCAGCCGCTCGAGCATGCGCTTCGCGGTCCCGGGCGTCCATGCACCATTGACGTCGGCCCGCAGCGGCAGGTCCGGGCCGATCACCTCCCGCACCGCGCGGACCAGGGCGATGTCGGTCGCCTCCGACATGCCGATCTTCACCTTGAAGCTGCGGTGCCCGCGCGTGAGGTAGGCGCGGGCGGCCTCCGCCGCAGCGGCGGGATCGGCGGCCAGGATGTAGGCGGCCATCTCCACCTGCTCTCGCCACAACCCGCCCCAGAGGCGATGCAGCGGCTGTCCGCAGGCGCGCCCGAAGGCGTCCCACATCGCCATCTCCACCGCGCAGATCGCCATGACGGCGGCGCGCTTGTGGTGGTAGTAGCCGGCGCCCAGCACGTGGCGGTGCAGCGCCTCCGCCTGGTCCACGCGCTTGGTCAGCGCGAGCGGAAGCACGACGTGTTCCAGGACGGCCGGGATCGCATCCAGCAGGCAGATCGTCTCGCCCCAGCCCACCGTGCCGCCTGCCGTCTCGATACGCACGATGAGGCGCGTAGCGCCGCTGCGACGGCCGGAGGCCCACTCCATCTCCGCGTTGAAGGGCATCCGGACCATCCAGTGCCGCGCCTCGACGATCTGCAGCGGGTCCGGCGTCATGGGGCATCCTTGAAGGCGAGGGGCTGCCGTCCGGTCCAGGCGCGGATGCGCGGGCTGACCACGGCGGCGGGCGCGATCGCGGTCATGCCGCCATCCACGGGCAGGTCGGCGCCGGTGATGAAGGCGGCCGCGTCGCTCGCCAGGAACAGCGCGGCATGCGCGACGTCATCAGGGTGACCGAGCCGGCCGACGGGATAGGCCTCGGTCATCAGGCGGCTGTCCTCCTCCGTCAGGCGTGCGGCGAAGGCCTCGGTCACGATCAAACCGGGCGAGAGGGCATTCACCCGGATGCCGTGCGGCCCGCACTCCACCGCCATCTGCCGTGTCAGAGCGTGGATCGCGCCCTTGGTCGCGGCATAGGCGGAAACGCAGGGATGACCCACCATGGCGTTCACGGAGGCCATGTTCACGATGGCGCCGCCACGCCCATGCGCGCCCATGGCCCGCACCGCCTCCCGCGCGAGGCGGAAGGTGCCGGCCAGGTTGACATCGAGCGCCTCCTGGAGGTCGGCATCACTGGTTTCGAGCAGCGGCCGGACGGTCGTGACGCCGGCATTGTTCACCAGCACGTCCGGCCCGCCGCGTGCAATGGCAGGCGCCAGGATGCGCTCCGCCGCATCGGGTGCGGTGACGTCGGCCAGGACAGGGAGCGCGCCCTGCAGCGTCGCAAGGCCGCGCGAGTCCTTGTCCGCAGCGACCAGGATCGCCCCGGCGCGCAGGAAGAGACGGGCGATGCCCCGCCCGATGCCGGCCCCCGCGCCAGTCACCACGCAGACCTTTCCCGCCAGCACGCCCTCCACCGGCGCTGCGGAGATCCGCGTCATCCCTTCACCGCTCCCGCCGTCAGCCCCTGGACGAACCACCGCTGCACCAGGGCGAAGGCGAGCACCACCGGCAGGGAAGCAACGAGCGAAGCGGCCATGGCCGCCCCCCAGTCCTGGCGCATCTCGCCGAGTTGGGACATCAGGAGGCCCGGCCCGACGGTGCGCAACCCGGGCGATGTCACGAGCGTCATCGCGTAGAGCAGGTCGTTCCAGGCCCACATGAAGGCGTAGAGCGCGACGGTGACGAGGCCGGGAATCGAGATGGGCAACACCACTCGCAGCAGGATGCCGATCTCCGACGCACCATCGATGCGCGCCGCCTCCATCAGCTCCTCCGGCAGGCGCACGAAGTAGGAGAAGAGCATGTAGGTGCCGGTCGGAAGGGCGAAGACGATGTATGCGATGGTCAGGCCGAGGCGCGTGTCGAGCAGCCCGGCGGACTGGAGCAGCGGGTAGAGCGAGATCAGCAGCACCGCGAAGGGAAACATCTGCGCCGAGATCATGAGCGCCATCAGCGCCTTCCGGCCGCGGTAGCGGAAGCGCGCGAAGGAGTGTGCGGCCAGCACTGCCAGCACCGTGGTCAGCAGCGCCGCCCCGCCGGCGGTCAGGAGGGAGTTCAACAGCCAGAGCGGCAGGTCGCCCTGGGCGAACACGCCACGGAAGTTCGCGAGTGTCGGCGCTTCCGGCAGCAGGGATGGGAAGCGGACGAACACCTCGGCCTGGGGCTTGAAGGCGGTGGAGACCATCCAGAAGACGGGGAAGCCGAGGAAGGCTGCCAACCCCAGGAACCCGAAGCCGAAGACGCCGCGCGCGATGCGGGAGGTCAGGTCGAGCATGGCGTCACGCCTCCCGCATGGCGGCGCGCAGCCGCAGCCAGGCCGGCCCGAGGATCGTGAGGAACCAGACGACGCCGACTGCCGCGGCGAGCCCCAGGTTCCAGGCCTGGAAGGCCTGCCGCTGCACCTCCACCGACATGACCGTGGTGGCGCGCACCGGCCCGCCCCCGGTCATGGCGTAGATCACGTCGAACTGCTGCAGGTTGCCCAGCGCACCGAGCACGAGCAGCACCGCAATGGTCGGGCGGAGATGCGGCCAGGTGACGTGCCGCAGCACATGCCAGTTGCCCGCCCCGTCTATCCTCGCCGCCTCCACCTGCTCCCTCGGGAGGCCCTGCAGCCCGGCCAGCAGGAAGGCGGTGAAGAGCGGGATGGAGAGCCAGGTCTTGGCGAGCACGATTCCCGCCATGGCGCCTTCGGGCGTCGCCAGCCAGGCGACGGGCTCGGACAGCGCACCGACCTTCAGCAGCACGGCGTTGAGGATCCCGTATTGCCCGTTCAGCAGCCATGCCCAGAGGAAGGCGACGACCGTGCTCGGCAGCACCCAGGGCAGCAGGGACAGCGCGCGGACCAGGGTTCGCCCGCGGAAACGCTCGTTCAGGATCAGGGCCCAGGCGAAGCCGAGGGCGAAGGTGAACGCGGTGGTCAGCAGGACGAAGGCGGCCGTGACCAGCCAGGTGCCGAGGATCGTGCCGTCCTCCAGCAGCTGCTGGAAATTCGCCAGGCCGACGAAGACCGGCTCCGGCGTCATCAGCGTGTCCTCGTAGAAGGCACGCCGGAGCGAGTCGAGGAAGGGCCAGAGTATCACGGCGCAGAACACCGCCATCGCAGGCATGGCGAGCAGCAGGCCGAAGCGGGCCTGCTGGCGCGCCAGGCTGCCGGGCCTGGCAGCTTCCCGCGGCATGACGCCGGTTGCGACGGCGGTGCCCATGCCTCAGGTCCGGCGCTGGTTGGCGGTGGCCCGGCGCAGGCGGTTCGCCATGTCCGTGATGGCCTGCGCCGGCGGCTTGGCGAGCAGCAGCGCCGCCTGCACCTCCTCGCCCACGATGTTCGTCAGGTCGGCGGCATTGGGCCAGGTGGAGGGCTCGTCCATTTCGGCCGTTCCGGCGTTGCGGGTCCACTCCACGACGTAGCTGTCTCCCTCGAGGGTGCGCAGCGCCGTCCGCGTAACCGGGAAGAGTCCGACCGCACGGAAGTACGCGATCTGCGTCTCGTCATCCAGCGCCATGTGGCGGATGAAGCGGACCGCCGGGGCATCCGCGGCCATGCGTGCGCCGCGGGGGTTCGGCAATGTCAGCAGGTGGCCCCACATCAGCGACCGCGTCGGCTCGCCCGCGCGCAGCACCGGCGTGGCGAATGCCGCGATGTGCTGGTCGAAGGCCGCTCCCTGGCCGGAATTGTCGCGTGCGAACCCACGGGCCAGCGGCGCGTCATGGTAGAAGGCGGTGCGGTGCTGCGCGATCAGTCGCCGGCTGTCCGGCCGGTCCACGTCGCGCGCCACCAGCCCCTCGCGCGCGAGCCCCACGAGGAAGGACAGCGCGGCGCGGCCGGCGTCGCTGTCCACCACGACCTTGTCCTCCGTGTCGAAGAGCCGTCCGCCGAAGGTCCAGAGCCAGACCTGGAAGTCCGGCGACATGGACAGGTTGTTCTTGGTGGAGAATGCGTAGGGCACGACCTCCGCATGGCTGCGCCTGATCCGTCGCAGCGCATCGGCGAAGGCGTCCACCGTACGCGGCATCTCGCCCACGCCGGCGTCGGCCAGCACCTTGCGGTTCGCGACCATGCCGATGGAGGCGGCGGTCCAGGGCAGGCCGAGCTGCCGGCCCCCCACCTGGCCGATGCGCAGGAGGCCCGGGTCGATCGCGCGCTCCAACTCGGTGCCCAGCACCTCCCGCATGTCGGCCGGCTGCAGGACGCGCGCGAATTGCGGCAGCCAGCGCTCCGCGATCTGCGCCACGTCCATCGGCTGGCTGGACCGGACGCGCAGCACCAGGTTCTGCTGCATCTGCGCCCAGGGAAAGCCGATCGTCTCGAGCCGCAGGCCGGGATTGGCCGTGCGGAAGCGCTCGAAGGCTTCGGTCAGGACGGGTCGGGAGGCGGCCTCGTCGTGGCTCCAGCCGATGAAGGTCACGGTGCCCGGCGCCTGCGCCCGGGCGGAGCCCGCGGCGAGCAGCGCGGCCGTCCCACCCAGCAGGGCCCGGCGCCTGACCTGTGCCCGCTTGTGCATGTTCATTCCTCCCTTCCCGTCTGCTCGCGCCGAGCGGCGCGGCTATCCGCCGAAGCTGCCCACAGGCACCCCTGCCACACCTGCATCCAAGGCGAAGACCGAGCCCGAAAGCGGCGCTTCGGCAAGCTGCGCCGCCGAGAGCCGCACGCGGGCGCTGGTGATGAAGAGGGTGCGCAGGTCGGTGCCGCCGAAGGCGAGGCTGGTCGGCCGCGGCACGGGCAGCGACACCAAGCGGTCGAGCCTTCCGTCCGGCGCGTAGCGGGCGACGCTCCAACCATCCCAGAGCGCAACCCAGACGAAGCCCTGCTCGTCCACCGCGAGACCGTCCGGTTTGCCCTGCGCGTCCGGCACTACGACGAAGGGGCGCCGGTTCGTCGCAGCGCCCGTCGCGAGGTCGTAGTCGTAGGCGTAGACCGTGCGCGCACCCGTATCGATGAAGTAGAAGGTCCGGTCATCCGGGCTCCAGCCCAGGCCGTTCGAGACATGCACCCCAGTCTCGATCGCCGCCAGCCGCAGGTCGGGGTCGAGGCGCCAGAGCGTGCCCTGTCCCGGCCCGGCATCCAGCGCCATGGTGCCGGCGAAGAACCGCCCGGCACGGTCGCACTTGCCGTCATTGAAGCGGTTCATCGCCTTGTCCGGCTCCGGCACGGCGAGCACCGCGCCGGCCCCGCCCTGCGGGTCCCAGAGGCGGATGGCGTTGCCGATGGTGGCGACGAAGCCACCTGCACGCCGCGGCACAACGGCGCCCACCAACTCCGGGACG
Source organism: Acetobacteraceae bacterium (assembly GCA_035644895.1). GTDB lineage: Bacteria > Pseudomonadota > Alphaproteobacteria > Acetobacterales > Acetobacteraceae > Falsiroseomonas. The sequence continues at coordinate 6,807 of DASQNQ010000406.1, forward strand.
GGGATGACGCGTTCCTCGCCGGATCCGGGATCGCCGAGGTGGATGGCCGGCGCCAGGATGTCCACCCAGGCCAGCCGGCCGGCTTCTGCCAGCCAGACCGGCGCCTCTCCCAGAAAGGGGCGGGTCCCGATGGCGAGCCGGATGCCTGGGCTCGGCGGCGCGCTGGGCCGGGTCGTTGCGATCGACATTTCGACGTGCCCCGCATTGCCGGAGATGCGCCGCGCCGCCTCGATCACCTCGCGCCCGAGCGCGTGCAGGCGATCCGCAGGCAGGCGGAAGCTCGGGCCGACCACGCAGACGGCAGCGATCGGCTCGCTCAGGTGGTTCAGCACCGGCGCGGCGACGGCCGCCACGCCCTCCACGGTCTCCTCGACCGAGACGGCGTAGCCGCGTGCCTTCACCAGGTCGAGGTCGCGCTGGAAGACGGTGTTGGAGGTGATGGTGGCCGTGGTCAGCGGCGTCAGCCGCAGCGCGGCCAGACGGCGCCGCCGCTCCGGCGGCGGCAGATGCGCGAGGATGACCTTGCCGACGGCAGACGCGTGCAGCACCGTCCGCGCCCCGACGCCGTTGCCGAGCCGCACTCCGGGCCTCGCCGCCTCACGCTGGTCCACGTAGATGCAGCCGTCGCCGTCGGGGACGGCCAGGCGGGCGGTTTCGTTGCTGACGGTGGCGAGCCGGGCGAGCTCGGGTTCCGCAGCGCCGCGCAGGTCGAGCGAGTCCCAGACCCGGTGCGCCATCTCGAACACCTTGAGGCCGAGCCGCCACGCGCCGGCGTCAGGGTCCTGCCGCAGCAGCCCAGCCTCGGCGAGCGCCCCAAGCATCCTGTGGACAGTGGCGCGCGACAGGCCGGCCTGTTCGGCGATGGCAGCGGTGCGGACCGGCGCCGGAGCGGCCGCCACGATGTCCAGCAGGCGGAGCGCCCGAACCAGCGCCTGCGTGCCCTGCACGCCGACGCCGTCATCCGCCGCGGCACGGACGGGCGAAGGCGGCTGCGTCTGGCAAGGGGGATTGCGGCCGGGCATGCCACATTGTGGGCGCAACCTCCACATGGTGGTCAAGCCTGATCCTTCCGGAAAAACTTCATGGCTCGGCAGTGAGCCAGGGCGGCAACCGTGCGGCGATCCGGGAGGCAGCCGCCATCACCTCCGGCGCGCGGGCCAGCAACGCATCCCGCGTCATCCGGAAGGCCGGGACCGTCAGGCTGATGGCTCCATGCGGGACGCCGTGGCGGTCGAGCACGGGCGCGCCGAGGCTGCGGACCTCCGTCGCCTGCTCGCCATCGTCCAGCGCGAAGCCGCGGCGGGCGGCGGCGTCCAGATCCGCATCGAGTGCGGCGCGGGTCACCAGCGTTCGTGGCGTGTGTCGCAGCAGCGGCATCGCATCCAGCAGCGCGGCCCGCCTGGCAGGTGGAAGGAAGGCCAGCACGGCCTTGCCGGTCCCGCTGCAGTAGGCCGGCCCGCGTGCGCCGACGCGCAGGCGGAAGCTCACCGGTTCGCGGCTGTCCGCCTGCGCGAGGTAGAGCATCTCCGCTCCCTGCAGGATGGCAAGCCGCACGGTCTCGCCGGTCGCGTCGCGCAGCGCCGCCATTTCCTCCTCAGCGGCGGCTTGCAGGTCGTGGCCTGCCCAGGCCCGGTTCGCGAACTCGACCAGGCGCAGCCCGGGCCGCCATCCACCGCGCGGGTCGGCACGGACGAGACGCTCCTCCTCGAGCGCGGCGAGGATCCGATGGAGCGTCGCCTTGGAGTGCCCGGTCGCTGCAACGAGTTCGGCGAAGCGTGGCGGCGCCTCGGCCTCGGCGATCAGGGCGAGCACCTCGATGTGGCGGGCGAAGACCCCTTTCGGCGGCTCCGGGACGGCTTCGGTCGGTGCAGGCACGATCGGCCTTCCTGACGGCTGCTCCTGCACGAGGCAGTTGACGACCCAGGATGCCGGAGCGCACCATCGCAGTCAACAGAACTGTGTTCCATTCAACGGAACTACAAAGCCAGCCGCCAAAGCTGGTGGAGGAGGAGCGCAGCGTGCCGTCATTGCCCCGCCTGTCCGGCGTTCACCCCATCCTCTACGCCTTCTATGGCCCGGACGGCCGCCTCGACCGTGCCGCGCTCGAGCGTCAGGTGGATGCCTGCCTCGGCGCCGGCTGCCACGGCATTGCGCTGCTCGGCCTCGTCACGGAGGTGTTCCGCCTCTCGACGGAGGAGAGGCTGGACCTGGTGGGCTGGGCCGCAGCCCGCATCGCCGGGCGCGTGCCCCTCATGGCGACCGTCGCCGAGGTTTCCGTCCACGGCCAGCTTGACTTCATCACCGAGGCGAAGCGCCGTGGCGCCGACTGGGTGGTGCTGCAGCCGCCACCGGTGAAGGGCGTGCCCGAGCGCGAGATCCTCCGCTTCCTCGGCGAGGTCGCGGACCGCTCTCCCCTGCCCGTTGGTGTGCAGAACAACCCGCTGAACATGGAGGTCTCCGTCTCCAGCGATGCGCTGCTCGCCCTGCACCGCAACCACCCGAACATCCGCTTCATGAAGGCGGAAGGCCCTGCGGTGTCGGTCGCCGGCTTCGCGCGGGAGGCGTCCCGGACCTGCGACATCTTCGCCGGGCATGGTGGGATCGAATGGCCCACCAACCTGCGCAGCGGCTGCCAGGGGCTCATCCCCGCGCCCGAGTTGGTGGACGCGCAGGTCGAGATCTGGCGCCTCTGGTCCTCCGGCGAGACGGAGCGGGCCGAGGCCCTGCACCGGGCGGTGCTGCCCATCATCGCCTTCATGTCGCGTGCGCTGCCGCTGCTGGTCGCCTACGGCAAGCGCCTGATGGCCATGCGGATGGGCCTGGAGACGGTGCATGCCCGGCTGCCGGAACCCGGCGTCACGTCCTTCGGCATCGAGGAGATCGGCCGCTTCGCCGCGCTGCTCGGCCCCCTGCATGCCGAGCCGGGCGCCGCACTCTCCCCGGCACTGAAACGGCTCGCCGGGTTCGGCTGAAGCGGAAGGGAGGAACGACAGGATGCGCGTCGCACGTCGCCACATGCTCGGCACTGCCGTTGCAGCGGTTGCAGCATTTGCAACGGTTGCAACGGTTGGAGCCGTTGCCCTCGGTACCCGCCCGGCCTTCGCGCAGGGCGCATGGCCCGAGCGGCCCATCCGCTTCATCGTGCCGCTGACCGCCGGCGGCACGGCCGATATCCTGGCGCGGCTGATCGCCGAGAACCTGACCATGCGCCTCGGGCGGCCCGTGGTCGTGGAGAACCGCCCCGGCGCGGGCGGCGCGATCGGGATGGAGGCGGTCGCCCGCGCCGCGCCCGATGGCTACACGATCGGCATGGGCAACATAGCCGCGAATGCGATCCTGCCCGCGGTGAACCGCAGCCGCACGCCCTACGACCCTGTGCGTGACTTCACGCCGATCACGCTCGGTGCCGTCACGCCCTCCGTCCTCGTGGTGAACCCGCAGAAGGTGCCCGTGACGGACCTCGCAGGCTTTCTCGCCTTCCTGCGTGCCAACCCGGACCGGCTGAACTTCGGCTCCTCCGGCATCGGCACCAGCTTGCATCTCGGGATGGAGATGCTGATGGCCGCGACCGACACGCGGATGACCCATGTGCCCTTCCGCGGCTCTTCCGAGATGATCACCGCCCTCGTCTCCGGGCAGGTGGACCTGGCACTGGACGGCTGGCCAACCTCCCTGCCGCACATCCAGGCGGGCCGGCTGCGCGCCATCGCCGTGCCGACCCCCGCCCGCCTGCCCTTCGCGCCCGAGTTGCCGGCCATCGCCGAGCAGGTGCCGGGCGTCGGCCTCTCACCCTGGCACGGCGTGATGGGGCCGGCGGGGCTGCCGCCAGCCATCACCGCGCGGCTGTCCGAGGAGATCGGCGCCATCCTGCGCCGGCCGGACCTGGTGGAGCGCCTGGCCGGCATGGGCGTGCTCGCCGAGCCCGGGACGCCGGAACAGTTCCGCAGCCTGATGGAGGAGGAGGTCGTGCGCTTCCGCACGCTGGTCGAGCGCGTCGGGATCAGCGCCCAATGACCGCCGACGCCATCGCCTCTGTCGAGGCCTTCCGCGTCGTCATCCCGCGCGACGTCCCCTATCTCGGTCCGCTCCGGGCCGGGGAGGAGATCAACGGACGCGGGTACTTCATCCGCCGCGGCAACCGCTCCGTCTACCCGGCAACGGACACGTCCGTCCTCGTGAAGGTCACGACGAGGTCCGGTTGCGTCGGATGGGGCGAGAGCTACGCGATCGTCGCCCCCGGCGCGGTCGCCGAGATCATCGCCGACCTGCTCGGTCCCCTCTGCATCGGGCGCGATGCCCGCGATCCCGTGCCGCTGCACGAGGACCTCTATGACACGATGCGTGTCAGGGGCTTCATCAGCGGCTACTTCGTGGACGCCCTCGCCGGCCTCGACATCGCCGTCTGGGATGCCGCGGCGCAGCTTGCCGGACTGTCGCTGTGCCGCATGCTCGGCGGCCAGCGGCATGCCAGGCTCCCGGCCTATGTGTCCGGCCTGCCCAAGCCGACCCTGCCGGAGCGCGTGGAACTTGCGCAGCACTGGCAGGAGAAGGGCTTCGGCGCGGTGAAGTTCGCCGCCGCCGTCGCGGACGAGGGCGAGGAGGCCGAGATGGCCGCGCTCCGTCGCGCTCTGGGGCCCAGCATGCGGATTGCCTGCGACATGCACTGGAAGCACACGGCGCTGGCTGCGACGCGGCTGATCGACCGGATGCATGCCCACGACCTCTGGTTCGCCGAGGCCCCCGTCGCTCCGGAGGACATCGAGGGCCAGAAGGACGTCGCCGCCAAGGCCCGCACCTCCATCGCCATGGGCGAGGAATGGCGCACCGCCTTCGAGTACCGCCCGCGCTTGACCGGGCGGTGCATGGACATCATCCAGCCGGAGATGGCGCATACCGGCGTCACGGAGTTCATGAAGATCGGCCGCATGGCGGAGGCCTTCCACTGCCGGATCATCCCGCACGCCTCGATCGGGATCGGCATCTTCCAGGCCGCCAGCCTGCACGCCTCCGCCGCGTTGCAGAACTGCGACGGGCACGAGTACCAGCACTCCATCTTCGACCGGAACCTGCAGTTCATCGAAGGCGACATGGCCTGCGCGGACGGGACCTACCGGCTCCCCTCGGGCGCGGGCCTCGGTGTCGCACCGAATGCGGAGGTCTGGCGCTTCGCCAGGAAGCACGAGCCCGCCTGACTTCTGAGCGGGCGCCAGGAGGAGCAGTCGGCGGCCGGTGGCTTGATGCCGTTCCGTTCGCACCGGCCCGCGGCGAGCGCCCCCGTGTCCGGTTCTCGCAGGCGGCTCTGCCGATCCGGCGGCGCTGCCGGATGTGGACGTGCTTCAGCCGACCACCCGCTCGAAGAGCGCGGCGGAGGGCTCGACCCCGAGGCCCGGTCCGTCCGGCAGGGTGTAGCGCCCGGCCGCGCAGCCCATGTGGCGCGTGCCGGTCGGCTGCGTCAGGTGGAGGTTGGGGTCGAAGATGCTGTGCTGGTACTCGTGCCCGGTGCAGCCCTGCACGGCCGAGGCCGCCTGCAGGCTGGCCGCCATGAAGATGCCGACGCCGATCGTGGCATGCGGCATGACCGCGATGTGGTGCGCCTGGCAGAGCGCGGCGGCGCGCATGAACTGCGTGATGCCGGTGCGGCCCATCTCCGGCTGCGCGATGCCCATGGCGCGCGCCTGGATGCGTGGCAGCCATTCATGGATGGTGCGGTATTCCTCGCCGAGTGCCACGGGCACGCCGATGCCGCGCGCCACCTCCGCAGCACCCTGCACGTCCTCCGGCGCGCAGGGTGCCTCCGCGAAGAGAAGGTCGTGGCGCTCCAGCGCGCGGATCAGCCGGATGGCTTCCGGCGCGGCGTGGCGCCAGTGCAGGTCGGCGGCGATGCGGGCCTTCGGCCCCAGCCCCTCCCGCAGCGCGGCCATTTCAGCCTCCGCCCCGCCATCGGCCACCACGGCTGCGAACTTGAAGGTGTCGAATCCCTTCGCCTGCCAGTCGCGCGCGAAGGCGACCCGTTCCTCGACCGTGGCGCGGGGCAGGCCGGAGACATAGGCCGGAATCGTGTCGTGCCGCCGCCCGCCGAGCAGGGTCGAGACCGGCACGCCGAGCCGCCGCCCGAGCAGGTCCCAGAGCGCGATGTCCACCGCGGCCAGCGCATCCAGGTAGAAGCCGCCGAAATAGCCGCGCACGCGCATGAGGTCATAGAGGTCCTCATGGATCACGGCGGGGGCGGAGGGATCGCGGCCCTCCAGCACCGGCGCCACCACGTCCTCCAGGATGGCGCGCACGGCCTCCGGCGCGACGATGCCGTAGGTTTCGCCCCAGCCGGTCAGGCCGGCTTCCGTATCCACACGCAGCACCAGGCTGCGGTCCTTCGTCGGGTAGAGCGTACGGTTGCCGCGACGGACGATGTAGCCCCGCCGGTTCACCGTCTCGCCGTCCCGCAATGGGCCGAGATACGGCGTCTCCCGCGGGATCTCGACGACGAGTGCCGTCAGCTTCTCTATCCGGTCCCTCATCGCGGCGGGTGCATGGTCAAGGCGGGCGCGGCAGTCGCGACCAGCTCGCCGATCTCGGCCAGGTCGCCGGCGTCGAGCTTCGGGCCGCCGGCGCGCGCGTCGGTATGTTCCAGCAGGCCGCGGCGCTTCAGCACCTCCTTCGTCGCGCGGATGCGGAAGGTCATCTGGAAGGCCAGCAAAGGCAGGGTCAGCGTATAGATCTGCCGCGCCTCCGCCCTCTCGCCGCGCTGCCAGGCGTGCCAGAGCGCGGCATGGGCGTCCGCGAGTTCCAGCGCGGGCATGGTGCCGCAGGCGCCGCGGGCCAGCTCGTCCAGCACGAAGCGCGCGCCGGCGCCGCCCATCACGCCATCCAGACGCCCGGCGGTGGCCGCCAGGATGCGTGTGACGTGCTGGCCGCAGGGCAGCGTCTCCTCCTTCACGTAGCGGATCATGGGTACGCGTGCCGCGACCTCGCCCACCATCTCCGGAGGCAGCCCCGCGCCGTTGGGGGCCGGGGCGTTCTGGAGCATCAGGGGCAACCCCGGCACGCCCTCCGCCACCGCGGCGAAGAAGGCGGCCTGCTTCTGCACGTCCTGCCCGGCGCCGGGCGGGGACATGACCATGGAGGCGACAGCCCCGGCGGCTTGGCCTTCGCGCGCGCGGGCGGCGCTGCGGGCGGGATCGGCGTCGGAGGCGCCGACCAGAAAGGGCAAGCGGCCACCGAGATGCCGGCCCAGCGCCGCGACCAGGCGGCCGCGCTCCTCCGGCGTCAGCGTCTCCACCTCGCTTGCCATGCCCGGGAAGACCACGCCGTCCACGCCAGCCTCGATCGCGAAGTCCACCAGGCGCAGGAAGGCGGCCTCATCCACCTGGCCATCCGCGTCGAAGGGCGTGGGCAGGACCGGGACGACACCATGGATGATCGGACCTGGCATTCCTGCACCTCCTCTGCGCGGTTGACCCGCGCCGCTTGCGCCACACAGACTGGACGCGAAAGGGGGGCGGCGCGCAAGCCGGCCCCGTGGGAGAGGAACGACGCCATGCTGACCCGCCGTGCGCTGGCTGCCGCCGCGCTCGCCCTGCCCCTTGCCGCCCGCGCGCAGCAGGCCTGGCCCTCGCGCAACGTGCGTCTCATCATCCCCTTCCCGCCCGGCGGCGCGGCGGACCTCGTCGGGCGTATGCTGGCCGCGCACCTGCAGGGCGCGACCGGCCGCCCGTTCGTGGTGGAGAACCGGGGCGGCGCGGGCAGCGCGATCGGCGTGGACGCGCTGGCGAAGGCTCCGCCGGACGGCTACACGATCGGCCTCATCAACATCGCGGCGAACGCCATCCTGCCAGCGGTGCGGCGCCAGCCCCTGCCCTACCGGCCCATCGAGGATTTCGCGCCCATCGCCAACCTGGCCGTGACGCCCGCGCTGGTGCTGGTGAACCCGCAGCGCCTGCCCGATGTGCGCAGCGTCGCGGAGCTGGTCGCCGCGGCGAAGGCGCGGCCGGAGGCGATCGACTTCGGCTCGTCCGGCGTCGGCTCCTCGCTGCATCTCGGCATGGAGCTCTTCATGCAGAAGGCGGGCATCCGCATGACGCATGTGCCCTTCAACGGCGGCGGGCCGCTGCTGCAGGCACTCACGGCCGGCACCATCGACGTCTCGCTCGACGTCGCGGCCACCACGGCGCAGCTCATCCGCGACGGGCGCATCCGCGCGCTCGCCACCACCGCGCCGCAGCGCATGCCGGACTACCCGGACCTGCCCGCATTGAACGAGACCTATCCCGGCGCGGAGCTCGCCTCCTGGCACGGCCTTGCCGCGCCGGCCGGCACGCCCGCGCCGGTGCTGGATCGCCTGGCGGCCGAGACCCAGCGCTTCCTCTCGCTGCCGGAGACGCAGGAGCGCTACAGGTCCCTGTTCCTGGAGATGCCGCGTCAGACCACGCCCGCCGCCTTCGCCGGCTTCATGCGGCAGGAGTTGGACACCTTCCGCGAACTGGCGCGCGCCCAGGGCATCGTGGTGGAGTGATGCGGCCCGCGAGATGCGCCATGGCTGGCGCGATGCCGGTCCTGCGGCGCTTCGCACGCGCGCCCGGCAGAGCCTTCCGGAACGCTCCATACGCTGACGGAGCGATGACGCGCCGGCGGCGCCACCGACCCGACCGGGCGAACCCTGGCCGAAAGCATGCGGCCGGGCACCCCCTTCCCCTTGCGTGCAGATTGAGGCCGAATGGCTGCCGGCACGGGAGGAAACCGGCATGAGGCTCGCACGGCGCGGAACGCTCGCCTTACCCCTGCTGGTGCTGCCCGCCGTCGCGCGGGCGCAGTCCGGCGCCTATCCGTCGCGCCCTGTCCGCATCGTCGTCTCCTTCACGCCGGGCGGCACGACGGACATCATCGCCCGCCTCGTCGGCGCGCAGCTCTCGGAACGCTGGGGCCAACCGGTGGTGATCGACAACCGCCCCGGCGCGGGCGGCAACATCGGGACGGAGCATGTCGCCCGCTCCGCGCCCGACGGCTACACGCTGCTGGTCGGCTCGGTGGGGCCGCTCGCGGTCAACATGTCGCTCTATCGGTCCATGCCCTACGACACGTTGCGGGACCTGGCGCCCGTCGTGCTGCTGGCCGGGGTGCCCAACGTGCTGGTCGTGCCGCCACGGCTGCAGGTGGCCGACCTTGCGGGGCTGGTCGCGGAGGCAAGGCGGCGGCCGGGGCAACTCAGCTACGGCTCGACCGGCGTCGGCACCTCCTCCCACCTGTCCGGCACCATGCTGGACAGCATGGCCGGGATCTCCACCCTGCACGTGCCCTATCGCGGCGCGGTGGCCCTGAACGACCTGCTGAGCGGGCGCATCGACTTCATGTTCGCGACCATCCCCTCGGTCATCGAGCAGATCCGCGGCGGGCGGCTCAGGCCCATCGCGGTCACCAGCACGCGCCGCTCGCGTTCGATGCCGGAGGTGCCGGCCATGGCGGAGTTGGGCTTCCCCGACTTCGATGCCTCCTCATGGTTCGGGATCGTGGCGCCGGCGCGGACGCCGGATGCCATCGTCAGCCGCATCGCCGCCGATGCGCAGGAGGTGCTGCGCGACCCCGGGATCGAACGCAAGATGGTCGAGCAGGGCGCCGACCTGTCCGGCGACGGGCCGGAGGAGTTCCGGCGCTTCATCGACCGCGAGATCCGCCGCTGGGCCACCATCGTCCGCGCGGCGGGCGCCGTCGCCGAGTAGGAGGACACCGCATCATGCCCGAGAGTGCCGCCGACCGCTTCCGCATCCCCTCGCTCCGCGACCGCGTGACGCCGGAGGAGTGGCAGGCGCGCGTGGACCTGGCCGCCTGCTACCGCCTGCTGGAGATCTACGGCATGGCGGACATGGGCGCGAACCACGTCTCGCTCGCCGTGCCCGGGGAGGATGGCGCCTTTCTCATCAACGCCTATGGCATGCTCTACGAGGAGATCACGGCCTCCTCCCTCGTCAAGATCGACGTCCACGGCAACACGCTGATGAAGCCGGACTTCCCGGACGGGCTGAACTACGGCGTGAACCGCGCGGGCTTCGTGATCCATGGCGCGATCCATGCGGCGAGGCCCGACTACGCCTGCGTCATCCACACCCACACCTGGCCGGGCATGGCGGTCAGCTCGCTTGAATGCGGGCTGCTGCCGATGACCCAGACGGCGATGCGCTTCGCCAAGGTCGGCTACCACGACTACGAGGGCGTGGTGCTGGACCTCTCGATGCAGGAGCGGCTGGTGCGCGACCTGGCCGACTTCCCGGCGCTGATCCTGCGCAACCACGGCCTGCTCACCGTCGGGCGCACGATCGGAGAGGCGTTCAACTGGATGCACAGGCTCGAGCTGTCCTGCAAGGCGCAGCTCGCCGCGCAGGCCACTGGCCAGAAGATCATCCAGGTGCCCGAGCGCGTGGTCGAGGAGACCTGGAACAACTACCAGCCCGGCACGCGCCGGCCCTATGGCGTGATGGAGTGGCCCGCCCTGCTGCGCAAGCTGGACCGCATCGACCCGAGTTACCGGAGCTAGCCGCCCGGCCCGGGGTTCCCCGCCCGTGCCGCGCCGCTACCTCGACCAGCGCCTCAAGCTGCCGCTGCTGCGGATCGCCGATGCGCTGGAGGCGCATGGAAGCCTGCTGAAGGCGGCATCTTCCCTCGGCGTCGGTCAGCCCGCGCTGACGCGCAGCCTGGCCGAGCTGGAGGAGATCGCGGGCGCGCGGTTGTTCGAGCGGCATGCCCGCGGCGTGCGGCCGACGGAGGCCGGGCGCGTGATGATCCGCCTCGCCCGGCGCGTGCTGGCAGAGCTGCGCCGTGCCGACGAGGAGCTGGACCAGGTCGGTAGCGCCGGCGGCGGCAGCGTCGCCATCGGCGTGCTGCCTGTCGCGGCCGTCGGCGTGCTGCCCGGTGCGCTCATCCGCCTGAAGCACCGCCACCCGGCGATCCAGGTGCGCCTGCAGCAGGGCCGCACGGAGGAGCTGCTGCCCCTCCTCGCCGCGCGGGAGGTGGAGATGGTGGTGGGGCGCCTCTACCCGCCCGCCACGCAGGACGGCTTCCTGCGGGAGGCGCTTTGGGCGGAGCCGATCTCCGTCCTCGCCCGCGCGGACCACCCCATCCTGGCGACGGCAGGCCCGGTGGCGAAGGAGGCGCTGGCCCGGCACGAGCTGGTTCTGCCCACGGTCAGCCAGCGGGTCGGGCAGGAGATCGAGCAGCTTCTCTCGCTGCTCGGCCTCTCGCCCGCGGCGCCGCTGCGCTCCTCCTCCTACGGCTTCATCCGGGAGATGCTGCTGGCGACCGACTGCCTCTCCGTCATGCCGCGCCTGATGATGGCGGGCGACCTGCTGCGCGGGGCGCTGCGCGTCGTCCCGCTGCCCATCCCGGCGCCGCCCCGCCCGGCCGGGCTGATACTGCCGCCGGGCGAGCCGCCATCACCCGCCGCGGCCGCCTTCCTGGGCTGCCTGCGCGAGCACCTGGCGGAGATCGCGGCCCGTGGCCTCGGAGCTATGCCTGACGCTGATAGCTCCGCCGCAACTCCGGATGGGACGCGCGGCCGTCGCCGCGGCTAGGTTCCGCCCTGCCCCTGCCGGGAGAAGGATTGATGAGCAACACCGCCCTGGTCGTCAGCGCCCATTCCGCGGATTTCGTGTGGCGGGCAGGCGGCGCCATCGCGCTGCACGCGGCGCGCGGCTGGCAGATGACGGTGCTCTGCCTGTCCTACGGGGAGCGGGGCGAGAGCGCGAAGCTCTGGCGGCAGCCCGGCATGACTCTCGAGCGCGTGAAGCAGGCGCGGGAGGCCGAGGCGCGGCGCGCGGCCGAGGTGCTGGGCGTGCACGACATCCAGTTCTGGGACCTCGGCGACTACCCGATCAACCTCACCCAGGACGCCTTCTTCCGGCTGGTGGATGTCTATCGCGCCATCCACCCGAAATTCATGCTCACGCATTCCGAAAGGGACATCTACAACCACGACCACCCGGCGGTGACAGCCTGGGCGCAGAACGCCCGCATCACGGCCCAGGCGCACGGACACAACCCCGGCCAGAAGGTGCTCGGCGCGCCACCCGTCTTCCTGTTCGAGCCGCACCAGCCAGAACAGTGCGAATGGAAGCCCGACGTGCTGCTCGACATCTCCCCGGTCTGGGACCGGAAGCGGGCCGCCATCGAGTGCATGGAGGGGCAGGAGCACCTCTGGGAGTACTACACCCGGGTTGCGCTCCAGCGCGGCGCGCAGGCGGCGCGGAACTCGGAGAAGGCGATCAAGCATGGGGAGGGCTACCAATCCGTCTTCCCGCATGTGGTGGAGACGCTGGCATGACCGGCGTCGTCCGGCGCGACCCGCCGCGCGTCGCGCCCGAGCTGGCCGCCCGCTTCGCCCCCTTTGGCGTCGCCACGGTCCATGAGGCGCAGGGGCGCCGCGGCCTGCTGCAGTCCCACATGCGCCCCGTCTTCCCCCGCGCGCGCGCCGTCGGGACCGCCGTGACGGTTTCCATTCCGCCGGGTGACAACTGGATGTTCCACGTCGCCGTGGAGCAGTGCCGGGCGGGCGACATCCTCGTCGTGGCGCCCACCTCCCCCTCCGACGCCGGCTACTTCGGCGAGCTGCTGGCCTGTTCCCTCGCCGCACGGGGCGTGGTCGGGCTGGTGACGGAGACCGGCTGCCGCGACGTCGCGGCGCTGGAGGAAATGCGCTTCCCCGTCTGGTCACGC
>DASQNQ010000407.1:0-27260 GCA_035644895.1 Acetobacteraceae bacterium
AGTCCGCGCCTGGGCCGGGTCCGGCCGCCCGCCGGACAGGGAGCGCTGCGCCTCGGTGATCTGGGTGTCGAGGTTCGTCCACGCCTGCCCGTTCCGCCGCGCCTCCGGCAGCTGGTCCACCATCTGCCGGATGCGGCCGAGGGCGGTGAGCGCGCTCTGCCGGGCCTGGCCCGACTGCGGGCCGTCGATCAGATCGGCCGCGGCGCGCAGCGTCTCCTGGGAGCCCATGAAGGTCTCGCGCTGCGAGGCACTCATCCCCCCGGCCGCGCCGGCCTCCGGCCGACCCGCACCAGTGGCGGCGGGCGTCTGCTGCGCCACGGCCGCCCCGGGCAGCGCAAGCATTGCGGCGAGGGCGGCGCGGGCGAGAAGGGGCTGAAGCGGCATCGGCGGGTCCTCGACTGACTTGCATGGTCCAGGCCGGCCGAACGCTGCGCGGGCGCCGGCGTTGCGCTACACGACGCCATGCCCTTCCCAGACATCTCCGCCCCCCTCCGCCAGGCCCTTGAGGCCCGCGGCTATGCCGAGCCGACCTCGGTCCAGCGCGCCGTCCTGGAGCAGGACGGGCAGGGGCGCGACCTGCTCGTGTCCGCCCAGACCGGCTCCGGCAAGACAGTGGCCTATGGCCTTGCGATCGCGCCGGAGGTCCTGGCTGATGCCGTGCGGCTGGGACCGCCCGGCGCGCCGCTCGCCCTGATCGTGGCGCCGACGCGCGAACTGGCGTTGCAGGTGCGGGAGGAGCTGGCCTGGCTCTACGCCGGTGCCGGCGCCCGGGTCCTGGCGTGCGTCGGCGGCACGGATGTGCGCGCCGACCGCCGCGCCCTGTCCCAGGGCGCGCATATCGTGGTCGGCACGCCGGGCCGCCTGCGTGACCACCTGGAACGCGACAACCTCGACCCGGCAGGCCTGCGTGCAGTGGTGCTGGACGAGGCGGACGAAATGCTCGACCTCGGCTTCCGGGACGACCTGGAGGCGATCCTCGAGGCGGCGCCCGCCACGCGACGCACCCTGCTGTTCAGCGCGACCGTCGCGCCCGAGATCGAGGCGCTGGCCCGCGGCTACCAGAAGGACGCGCTGCGCATCGCCGTGAAGAGCGAGGGCGGCGCGCATGCCGACATCGCCTACCGCGCAATGCCCGTCGGCCCGCGGGAGGTGGAGGCCGCGGTGGTGAACGTGCTGCGGCTGTTCGAGGCCGAGCGCGCGCTGGTCTTCTGCAACACGCGCGAACAGGTGGCGCGCCTGCATGGCAGCCTCGTCGAGCGCGGCTTCTCGGCGGTGGCGCTTTCCGGCGAGTTGACGCAGGCGGAGCGGAACCGGGCGCTGCAGTCGCTGCGGGACCGGCGGGCGCGGATCTGCGTCGCGACCGACGTCGCGGCGCGCGGCCTCGACCTGCCCGACCTCGCGCTCGTGCTGCATGCCGAGGTGCCGCGGGAGCGGGAGACGCTGCTGCACCGCAGCGGGAGGACGGGTCGCGCGGGGCGGAAGGGCACCTCCGTCCTGCTCGTGCCCTACAACCGGCGCCGGGCAGCGGAGCGGCTGATGGCCTCGGCCGGCGTGCGTCCCGAATGGGGGCCGCCACCTTCAGCGGAGGAAATCCGCGAGCGCGACGCGCAGCGCCTGGCTGAGCAGGCGCGGGAGGCCTCCGACCCCACCAAGGCGGAGGAGGAGGACCTGGCGCTGGCCCGCGCGCTGGTGGCCGAATGCACGCCCGAGGGAGTCGCCGCCGCTCTCATCCGCCTCCTGCGCGCGCCCCTGCCCGCGCCCGAGGAGCTGTCGGAGCCCGTGCCGCCGCCCGCGCCGCGCCGCGGCCCGGACCAGCCCGGTGGGGAGGGGGTGTGGTTCCGCCTGGACGTGGGGCGGAACGGGCAGGCGGACCCGCGCTGGCTGCTGCCCTTCATCTGCCGCCGCGGCCACCTGACGCGGCGTGAGGTCGGGCGCATCCAGGTCATGGACCGCGAGACGCGCGTGGAGATCGCGCCCTGGGCGGCCGAGCGCTTCGCCGCGGCCGCGCAGAGGCCGGCCCAGGACGAGGAGGACGACATCAGGATCGAACCGCTGGGCGACGCGCACTCCCCGGGCGCGGCACCACGGCGGAGCGCCGCACCGCCGCGGGCGCCGGCGCGCCCCCCGGGCCCGAGGCCCAAGCGGGCCGTCAGGCGGCCATCCTGAGGGCAGCTTCCCGCTCGGGGCAAGGTTTGCACAACCGTGACGATTTGTGTGGACGGCCTCTTGCGTGCGGGCCGCACCGAAGGCATGGATGCGCCCAACGCGAGGCCGGCATGCATTTCCGTCAAGGATGCGTGAGCAAGGCCGCCGGGGGAGGACTGGCAGGGTGGCTGACATCATCCTTGAAACCGAGGGCCTGACGAAGGAATTCCGCGGGTTCCTGGCCGTTGCGGATGTCGGGCTGAAGGTGCGGCGCGGTTCCATCCACGGGCTGATCGGCCCCAATGGCGCCGGCAAGACGACCTGCTTCAACCTGCTGACCAAGTTCCTGCCGCCCTCGCGCGGCGCAATCCGCTACGACGGGCGCGACATCACGGGCATGAAGCCGGCGGAGGTCGCACGGCTCGGCCTGGTGCGGTCCTTCCAGATCTCGGCCGTCTTCCCGCACCTCTCGGTGCTCGAGAACGTGCGCATCTCGCTGCAGCGCCAGCGCGGCTCCTCCTTCGACTTCTGGCGCAGCGATTCGGTGCTCAAGTCCTATGACGACCGGGCCATGTCGCTGCTCGACGACGTGGGCCTTACCGCCTATGCGCGGCTCGCCGCCGGCGAGCTGCCCTATGGGCGGAAGCGCGCGCTCGAGATCGCGACGACGCTGGCTCTTGAGCCAACCATGCTGCTGCTCGACGAGCCGACGGCCGGCATGACCCATGAGGATGTCGACCGGATCATCGAGCTTGTCCGGCGCGTGGCCGTGGGCCGGACCGTGCTGCTCGTGGAGCACAACCTGAAGGTCGTGGCAGGCCTCTGCGACCGGATCACCGTGCTGGCGCGCGGGCAGGTGCTGGCCGAGGGCGACTATGCCGCCGTTTCCGCCAACCCGGAGGTGCAGGCGGCGTATCTCGGGACCGATCCCGGCATCTCGGGGGGGCATTGAGCATGGCGGACACCCTGACAACCAGCAGCGCCGCCGGCACGGCCGGACAGGGCGGCGCGATGCTCGAGGTGCGCAACCTCGAGAGCTGGTACGGCGAAAGCCACATCCTGCACGGCGTCTCGCTCGACATCATGCCGGGCGAGGTCGTGACGCTGCTGGGCCGCAACGGCGCAGGCAAGACCACCACGCTGCGCTCCATCATGGGGCTGACCGGCCGCCGCGCGGGCTCCATCCGCTTCGAAGGGCTGGAGACGATCTCGCTCCGCCCCGACCTGATCGCCCGCGCCGGCATCGCCTACTGCCCGGAGGAGCGGGGCATCTTCGCCTCCCTGACCGTGACGGAGAACCTGCTGCTGCCGCCGGTGATCGCGCCGGGCGGGCTTTCGCTCGAGGAGATCTACACGCTCTTCCCGAACCTGAAGGAGCGGGCGCGCAGCCAGGGCACCAAGCTCTCGGGCGGCGAGCAGCAGATGCTGGCCATCGCACGCATCCTGCGGACCGGGGCGCGGCTTCTGCTGCTGGACGAGCCCTCGGAGGGGCTGGCGCCGGTCATCGTCCAGCAGATCGGCACCATGATCCGCGAGATCAAGCAGCGCGGCTTCACCGTGCTCCTGGTGGAGCAGAACTTCCGCTTCGCCCAGACCGTCGCGGACCGCCATTACGTGATGGAGCATGGGCGCGTGGTGGACATGGTGGCGAACGCCGAGCTCGCGTCCAGCCTGGACCGACTTCACGAGTACCTCGGCGTCTGACGCCGGCATCAACAGGAGAGGAAAACGCACATGACCCTGAACCGCCGTACCCTCATCGCCGGCGCCGCCGCGCTGCCGGCGCTGGGCGGCCTGCCCTTCCGCTCCGCGAAGGCGCAGGCCCAGAATGTCATCCGCATCGGCGTGCTGAACGACCAGTCCGGCCTCTACCGCGACCTGTCGGGCCCCGGCTCGACCCAGGCCGTGCGCCTCGCGATCCAGGAGAGCGGGATCACGAACCGCGGGATCCAGGTCGAGGTCGTGCAGGCCGACCACCAGAACCGCCCCGACGTCGGCTCGACCGTCGCGCGCCAGTGGATCGACCGCGACGGCGTCGACGTGATCGTGGACGTGCCGACCTCCTCGGTCGCGCTCGCGGTGAACACCGTGGTGCGGGAGCGCAACAAGGTCTACATCAACTCCGGCGCCGCGACCTCCGACCTCACGGGCGCGCAGTGCTCGCCGAACACGGTCCACTGGACCTACGACACCTGGATGCTGGCGCAGTCCACCGGCGGCGCGATGGTGCGCGCGGGCGGCAAGTCCTGGTTCTTCGTCACCGCCGACTACGCCTTCGGCCATGCGCTGGAGCGGGACACCTCGAACTTCGTGCGCAGCCAGGGCGGCGAGATCCTCGGCAACGTCCGCACGCCCTTCCCGGGCACCACGGACTTCTCCTCCTTCCTGCAGCAGGCGCAGCGGAGCCGCGCGCAGGTGATCGGGCTGGCCAATGCGGGCGGCGACACCATCAATTCGATCAAGCAGGCGGCGGAATTCCGCATCACGCGCGGCGGCCGCACCAAGCTGGCCGGGCTGCTGGTGTTCGTGACGGACGTGCATGCGCTCGGGCTCGAGACGGCGCAGGGCCTGGTGCTGTCCGAGACCTTCTACTGGGACCTGAACGACCGGACGCGCAACTTCACGCAGCGCCTCGGCGCGCTGCCGGGCGGCATCCGGCCGTCCATGGTGCAGGCAGGGTGCTACTCGGGCGTGCTGCACTACCTCAAGGCGGTGGCCGACATGGGCGTGCAGGCGGCGAAGGCCTCCGGCACCGAGGCAGTCGCGCGCATGAAGGCGATGCCCACGGCGGACGACTGCTTCGGGGAGGGGAGCATCCGGCCCGACGGCCGCAAGCTGCACCCTTGCTACCTGTTCGAGGTCAAGGCGCCCTCCGAGAGCCGTGGCGCCTGGGACTACTACAAGCTGCTCGGCACCACGCCGGCCGACCAGGCCTTCCGTCCGCTGGCCGAGGGCGGTTGCGCCCTGGTCCGTTCCTGACGCCTGAAGGGGGGCGGCCCGCGCCGCCCCCTGACCTGCCTGCACGAGGGGTGCGCGCGCCGTGATGGAAGACCTTCTGTTCGAGCTGCAGCTGGTGCTGCCCCAGGTCATCCTGGGCGTCATCAACGGCGCGTTCTACGCCCTGCTGTCGCTCGGGCTCGCCGTGATCTTCGGCATGCTCAACGTGATCAACTTCACGCACGGCGCGCAGTTCATGATGGGCGCCTTCGTGGCCTGGATGCTGCTGAACTGGCTCGGCATCGGCTACTGGCCGGCTCTGCTGCTTGCGCCGCTGATCGTGGGCGCCATCGGCGTGGTGATCGAACGGACGATGATCGCGCGCCTCTACAAGCTGGACCACCTCTACGGCCTGCTGCTGACCTTCGGCTGCGCGCTGGTTATCGAGGGGCTGTTCAGGAACGAGTTCGGCTCCTCCGGCCTCAGCTACCGCCCGCCGCCGGAGTTCGCGGCGCTCGACCTCGAGATCGGCGACTTCTTCCTGCCCGGCTACCGGGTCTGGGTGCTGATAGCGGCCACCATCGTCTGCGTCGCGACCTGGCTTGTGATCGAGAAGACCAAGATCGGCTCCTATCTCCGCGCGGCGGTGGAGCGGCCGCAGCTGGTGCAGGCCTTCGGCATCAACGTGCCGCTCATGATGACGTTGACTTACGGCGCGGGCGTGGCGCTGGCCGGCTTCGCGGGTGTGCTTGCGGCACCGATCTACTCCGTCCACCCGGGCATGGGCGCGAACTTCATCATCACGGTATTCGCGGTGGTCGTTATCGGCGGCATGGGTTCGATCATGGGCTCGATCGTCACCGGCTTCATGCTGGGCTTCGTCCAGGGCATCACCGACGTCTTCTACTCGGAGGCTTCGGCGACCGTCGTCTTCGTCATCATGGCGATCGTGCTGCTGACGCGACCCGCCGGCCTCTTCGGGAGGGCCTGAGCCATGGCCGACACCACCATCACCGCGGGCAGCCTGCCGGCCGCCAACGAGGCTGAGACGATCTTCGGCTTCACGCGACCGCAGTTCGCCGCGTTCCTCGTCATGGTCGCCTTCATTGCCGTCAGCCCCTTCTTCCTGTTCCCGCCCTACCTGATGAAGGTGCTCTGCTTCGGGTTGTTCGCGCTCGCTTTCAATCTTCTCATCGGCTACGTCGGGCTGCTCTCCTTCGGACATGCCGCCTATTTCGGCATGGGGGGCTACATCGCGGGCTACACGGCGAAGGCGTGGGGCTTGTCGCCGGAACTCGCCATCATCCTGGGTGGCGCGGTTGGCGCACTGCTCGGGCTTCCGTTCGGTTGGCTCGCCATCCGGCGCTCCGGCATCTACTTCGCCATGATCACCCTGGCGCTGGCACAGATGGTCTACTTCTTCTGCCTGCAGGCGCCATTCACGGGCGGCGAGGATGGCATCCAGGCCATTCCGCGTGGCAACCTCTTCGGAATGTTCTCGCTGCAGAGCGACATGGCGATGTATTGGCTGGTCGCGGCGGTGTTCCTGCTCGGCTTCCTGCTGATCCACCGCGTCATCCACTCGCCCTTCGGGCAGGTGATGAAGGCCATCCGCGAGAACGAACCGCGGGCCATTTCGCTCGGCTACCGCACCGACGACTACAAGCTGATCGCCTTCGTGCTCTCCGCCGGCCTCGCCGGGATCGCGGGCGGCACGAAGTCGCTCGTGTTCGGCATCGCGACGCTGACGGACGTCCACTGGTCCATGTCGGGCGAGGTGGTGCTGATGACGCTGGTCGGCGGCCTTGGGACCATCTTCGGCCCCGTCGTGGGTGCCGGCGTCATCATCACCATGCAGAACTACCTGGCGGAGTTCGGCGCCTGGGTGACGGTCATCCAGGGTGCCATCTTCATCGCCTGCGTGCTCGCCTTCCGGCGTGGCGTGGTGGGTGAAATCGCCAACCTGTTCAGGGTCAGGCTTTAGGCATCGCCAGGGCGCCCTGCCTTGATCCTGGGCAGGGCGCACCTCGTTGGCATGGCAGGTCGCATTTCTGCGTCTTGCACGACTGTCACAGTCCGGCCATTCACTCCGGCATGACATGGTCCATCCTCGCGCGTGATCCTCGCACTGGCGAGCTGGGCGCAGCGGTCGCCAGTCGCTTCCTGGCAGCCGGCGCGCTGTGCCCGCGCGTGGAGGGCGGCGTCGGGGCGATCTGCACCCAGGCGCTGGTGAACCCGCGCTTCGCGCATGAGGGCATCGCCCGGCTTCGTGCGGGTGAGGAGCCGGATTTCCTCGTCACCGCCCTGACCGGGGCCGACGCCGGGCAGGCGACCAGGCAGCTTCACATCCTCTCGGCCGATGGGCGAAGCGCCCGGCACACCGGCGCCGGTTGTATCGACTGGTGCGGGCACGTCGCCGCCGAGGACGTTTCGGTCGCCGGCAACATGCTGTCCGGCCCGCAGGTGCTGGATGCGACGCGCGACGCCTTCCTGGCCAGCGCCGGCCGGCCGCTGGCTGACCGCCTGCTGGCGGCAATGGAGGCCGGGGAGGCGGCAGGCGGGGACAAGCGGGGAAGGCAGTCGGCCGCGATTGTCGTCGCCTCGGCCGATCCCTGGCCCGACCTCGACCTGCGTGCGGACGACCATCCGGACCCGCTGGCCGAGCTGCGCCGCCTCGTCACCGTGGCGCGCGGCTACTACGTCCATTTCCGCCGCTTCCTGCCAGGGCGGGACCATCCGGGCGTTTTCGACCGGGCGGTCATCCAGGCCGCAGTGGCGAAGGCCCAGGCACAGCCATGACGCGCCCCCTCCTCGAGGTCAGGGACCTGACCGTGGAGTTCGCGACGGAGCGCGGCCGGCTGCGCGCCGTGGATGGGGTCTCCTTCTCGGTCCAGGCGGGCGAGACCCTGGCCATCGTCGGCGAGAGCGGCTGCGGCAAGTCGGTCACGGCGCTCTCCCTCATGGGGCTGCTGCCGCCGGGCGCGCGGGTCAGCGGTTCGCTGCGCTTCGACGGCCGCGAACTGTCGACCCTCACGCAGGAGGAGTGGCGGGAGCGGCGTGGCCGGGAAATCGCGATGATCTTCCAGGAGCCCATGACGAGCCTGAACCCCGCCTTCACGGCCGGGGAGCAGATCGCCGAGGCGCTCCGCCTGCACCAGAAGCTCTCGCCCGCGGCCGCCATGCGCCGCGCGGTGGAGATGCTGGACCATGTGCACATCCCCGACGCGGCCCGGCGCGCCCGGCAGTACCCGCACCAGCTTTCAGGCGGCATGCGGCAGCGCGTGATGATCGCGATGGCGCTCGCCTGCCGTCCGAAGCTGCTGATCGCGGACGAGCCGACCACGGCGCTCGACGTCACCGTGCAGGCGCAGATCCTCGCGCTGCTCGATGAGCTGAAGCGGGAGACGGGAACGGCGGTGGTCCTGATCACGCATGACCTTGGCGTCGTCGCGGACCACGCGGAGGACGCGGTCGTGATGTATGCCGGCCGGGTCGCGGAGCGCGCCCCCGCCGCCACGCTCTTCGCCATGGCGCAGCACCCCTACACCGTGGGTCTTCTCGGCGCGGCACCGCGGCTGGAGGGCGGCGCGGAGCGGCTTGCGTCGATCGAGGGCACCGTTCCCGACCTGCGTGTTCCGCCGCCCGGCTGCCGCTTCGCCCCACGTTGTCCCTTCGCGGTGGAGCGTTGCGACGAGGCGCAGCCGCCGCTGACGGAGATGGGGCCCGGCCACCGCGCCGCGTGCTGGCGCGCGCCGCTCGACCAGCTGATCGAAGAGGGCGCCATCGAGGATCTGCCCGCATGAGCACGCCGCTGCTCGAGCTCGATGCCGTGGTGAAGCACTTCCCGGTGCGGGACGCGCTGGGCCGTCGCCGCGGTGCGGTGCGGGCGGTGGATGGCGTGAGCCTGGCCGTGCCGCGCGGCTCCGTCCTCGCCGTGGTGGGCGAGAGCGGCTGCGGGAAGTCCACCCTCGGGCGCCTGGCGTTGCGACTGATCGAGCCCGACGCCGGCGCGATCCGGTTCGAGGGGGAGGATCTGCGGAGCCTCTCGTCCGCCGCTCTTCGTGCGCGGCGGCGCGACATGCAGCTGATCTTCCAGGATCCCTTCGCCAGCCTCGACCCGCGCATGACGGTGGAGGACGCGGTCGCGGAGCCGCTCCGCCTGCATCGCATCGTCCCCCGCGGCGGCGAGCGCGCGCGCGTGGCGGAGCTGCTGTCGCGCGTCGGACTGCGGCCCGAGCTGGCGCGGCGCTGGCCGCATGAGTTCTCGGGTGGCCAACGCCAGCGCATTGCCATCGCCCGCGCGCTCGCCTCCAACCCAAAGCTGATCGTGGGCGACGAGCCCGTCTCCGCGCTCGACGTCTCGGTCCAGGCGCAGGTGGTGAACCTGCTGCAGGACCTGATCGCGGAGTTCGGCCTGACCTTCGTGCTGATCAGCCACGACCTCGGCGTGGTGCGGCACGTGGCGGACCGGGTCGCCGTGATGTATCTCGGCCGGATCGCGGAGGAAGGGCCCGCCGAGGAGGTCTTCGGCGCGCCGCGCCACCCCTACACGCGGGCGCTGCTCGCGGCGGTGCCGGGGCAGGGCGGGGCGGGGGCGCCGCTGCAGGGCGACGTGCCGAGCCCGATCGCGCCGCCCCCCGGCTGCCGCTTCCACACGCGCTGCTCCTTTGCGCAAGAGGTCTGCCGGCGGCAGGAGCCCCCGCTTGCGGGCAGTGCGCACCGCGCCGCCTGCCACTTCCAGGACACGCTGCCCCCCTTCGGCCGGGTGGCGGAACG
Organism: Acetobacteraceae bacterium; assembly: GCA_035644895.1. Classification (GTDB taxonomy): domain Bacteria; phylum Pseudomonadota; class Alphaproteobacteria; order Acetobacterales; family Acetobacteraceae; genus Falsiroseomonas. The sequence goes on from DASQNQ010000407.1 coordinate 9,859, forward strand.
CGACACCGGCGGCGACAGGCTCCGCCGGCTGCAAGCCTACTTCCGGAAAGAACCGCAGGGAGCAACACCATGAGGAAGACCCTCGCCGCCGCGCTGCTTGCGGGCGCGGCCCTCGCCGGCACCGCCGACGCGCAGAACCTCCGCATCGGGCTGCGGGAGGACCCGGACATCCTGGACCCGACGCTGGCGCGCACCTTCGTCGGGCGGATCGTCTTCGCCGGCCTGTGCGACAAGCTGTTCGACATCAACGACAAGCTGGAGATCGTTCCGCAGCTGGCCACCGCCTACAGCTGGGACGACCCGCAGACGCTGCGCATCACCCTGCGCGAAGGCGTGCGCTTCCACGACAACGAGCCGATGACGGCCGAGAGCGTGGTCTACTCGCTCAACCGGCACCTGAACATGCAGGGCTCCTTCCGGCGCGGCGAGATCAACTCCATGACCTCGGCCGAGGTCGCGGACCCGCGCACGGTGCTGATCCGCCTGCGCGAGCCCTTCGCGCCCTTCGTCGCCCAGCTGACCGACCGCGCGGGCATGATCGTCAGCCCGAAGGCGGCGGAGGAGGCCGGGCGCAACTTCGGCAACCGCCCCGTCTGCGCCGGCCCGATGCGCTTCGTGGAGCGCGTGGCGCAGGACCGCATCGTGCTGGAGCGCTTCCCGGGCTACTGGGACGCTGGCCGGATCCACCTGAACCGGGTGACCTACCTGCCCATCCCGGACAACACGGTGAGGCTGGCGAACCTGCAGTCCGGCGCGCTGGAGCTGGTGCAGACGATCGAGCCGGACGACCTGGCCGCCGTGCGGCGCAACAACCGCCTGCGCGTGTCGGTGTCCGATGAGCTCGGCTACCAGGGCATCACGATCAACATCGGCAACGGCCCACGCGCCCAGACCCCGATGGGCCAGAACGCCCGCATCCGCGAGGCCTTCGAGCTGGCGATCGACCGCGCCGCGATCAACCAGGTCGTCTATGAGGGACAGTACACGCCGACGGCGCAGGCCGTGCCGCCCTCCAACCCCTTTCACGCCCGTGCCATCCAGCCGGAGGCGCGGAACGTGGCCCGTGCGCGGCAGCTGATCCAGCAGGCGGGCGTCCGGACGCCGATCCCGGTCGAGATGACGGTGCCGAACAACCCCGACCTGCGCCAGGTCGCGGAGGTGATCCAGGCCATGGTGCGGGAGGCAGGCTTCGAGCTGCGCATCAACGCGATGGAGTTCGCCTCCTCGCTCCAGGCGGCGACGCGGGGCGAATTCGAGACCTACCTCCTCGCCTGGTCGGGCCGCACCGACCCGGACGGCAACACCTGGACCTTCATCCACAGCCGCGGCCCGCAGAACGACGGCAAGTACGCGAACGCCGAGGTGGACCGGCTGCTCGACGCCGCGCGGGTCGAGGCCGACCCGGAGCGGCGGAAGGCGCTGTACGAGCAGATGTGGCAGGTCAGCCTGCGGCAGGACCGGCACCGGATCTATCTCTGGCACCGCAAGAACATCGTGGCGCACACCTCGCGGCTGACGGGCTTCACCTCGGTGCCGGACGGGCTGATCCGCCTGCAGGACCTGCGGCTGAACTAGACGCGCAGGACGGGGAGGGGAACGCGCGATGGGCATGTGGCTGCTGCGGCGCCTGGGGCAGGTGGTGCCCACGCTGCTGATCCTCTCCTTCCTCATCTTCGGCCTCCAGCAGCTCATGCCCGGCGACCCCGCCCTGATCCTGGCGGGGGAGGAGCGGGGGGATCCGCAGGTGCTGGCCCAGATCCGGGAGGAGCTGCGCCTCGACCGCCCGATCTGGGAGCAGTACCTGGCCTGGATGGCCGGGGTCGTGCAGGGCGACTTCGGCTTTTCCTGGCGCATCCGCATGCCGGTGGCGGAGCTGATCCTCTCCAAGCTGCCGGTCACCGCTCAGCTCTCCGTCATGGCCTTCATCATCGGCATCGTCATCGGCGTGCCGCTCGGCATCCTCTCGGCCGTGCGGCGCGACACGCCGGCGGACTGGGCGGCGAACGCCGTCGCGCTGTTCGGCATCTCCACGCCGAACTTCTGGCTCGGCATCATGATGATCCTGCTGTTCTCCGTGCAGCTCGGCTGGCTGCCGCCCTCCGGTTACGTGCCGCTCTGGGAGGATCCGGTGCAGAGCCTGGCGACCACCATCATGCCGGCCTTCGTGCTCGGCACCGGCGTCGCAAGCGTGCTGATGCGCCACACGCGGGCGGCCATGCTGACGGCACTCAGCCAGGACTACGTCCGTACGGCGCGCGCCAAGGGCCTGTTCGACAGGACGGTCGTCTGGAAGCACGCCTTCCGCAACGCGCTCGTGCCCGTCGTCACGCTCGGCACGATCGAGTTCGGGCGGCTGCTGGCCGGCGCCGTGCTGACCGAGCAGATCTTCACCATCCCGGGCTTCGGCAAGCTGGTGGTGGATGCGGTTTTCAACCGCGACTACCCGGTGGTCCAGGGCGTCGTGCTGACCACGGCGCTGATCTTCGTGACCCTCTCGCTGATCGCGGATCTGCTCTACATGGCCATCAACCCGCGGCTGCGCCACGCATGAGCACGACCGCCGTCCCCGCTGCGCTCGAGCGCGGAGAGAGCCCCGGCCGCCGCGCGCTGCGGCGCTTCATGCGGCACAGGCTGGCGGTCTTCGGCGCCGTCGTCGTCATCGCCTTCGTGCTGGCCGCGATGCTGGCGCCCTGGATCGCGCCCTACGACCCGATCGCGACCTCCTGGTCGAACATCCGCAAGCCACCCTCCCTCGCGCATCCCTTCGGCACGGACGAGAACGGGCGGGACGTGCTCTCCCGCGTGATCTGGGGCGCGCGGGCATCGCTCATGGCGGGCGTCGTGTCGGTGCTCGGGGCGGTCGCCATCGGCGTGCCGATCGGGCTGGTGGCGGGGCTGGCGCGCGGCTGGATCGATGCGCTCATATCCCGCGTCGCGGATGCGATGCTCTCGGTGCCCTTCCTGATCCTGGCCATCGCGCTGGCGGCCTTCCTCGGCCCGGCGCTCGAGAACGCGATGCTCGCCATCGCCATCACGGCGTCGCCGATCTTCGTGCGGCTGGCCCGCGGCATGGCGCTGGAGGCTAAGGCGACCGACTGGGCGGAGGCCGCGCGGGCGCTCGGCAACCCGCCCTGGCGCGTCGCGCTGGTGCATGTCGCGCCCAACATCGTTCCGCCGCTGCTCGTGCAGTCCACGCTCGCGATCGCCGAGGCGATCATCGCGGAGGCCTCGCTCTCCTTCCTCGGGCTCGGCCAGCAGCCGCCCGCGCCGTCCTGGGGCTCGATGCTGAACAGCGCGCAGCGCTTCCTCGACAACGCGCCCTGGCTGGCCGTTGCGCCGGGGCTCGCGATCTTCGTCGTCGTGCTGGCCTTCAACCTCATGGGCGACGGGTTGCGCGACGCGCTCGACCCGCGGACCGACCGTCGCTGATCACGTCTGGCGCGGCAGCCGGTCGAGGAAGCGCAGGCCGCGCCGCAGCACGCGCCGCGTGCGGGCAAGCCCGGCGTCGTCCCCTGGGAAGACCTGCAGCGCGCGCAGGAAGACGAGGGTGATGCCCACCTCCTCCGCCTGCCGCGCCAGCCCGCGCGCATCCAGCCGTGCGGCGTCCAGCGCCCAGTGCATGAGACGGGAAAGGTTGAACGCCATCGGCACCCAGTGGTGCGGGTGCGATAGGTGGCGCTTCGTGCGCAGCATCTCCCCCACGACCCGCCGGTTGTCCGCCAGCGCGCCGAACCAGCGCATCAGCACGGCCTCCGCCCGGCCTGACGGGGATCGCCCCGCCACCTCCTCTGGTGGAATTGCCACCATCTCAGTGAGCGCCGCCGTGAACAGGGCGTCGGCGATCGCATCCGCGTCGCGGTAGTGGGCCAGCACCTCCGGCAGGGAAAGGCCCGCCCGGTCGGCCACACGGTGCAGGCGCAACTCGTACCAGCCGGCCCCCTCCGCCTCCTCCAGGGCTGCGGCCAGGATGCGGGCGGTCACACGGCCGGGATGGGGGCCGATGGACTTGAGATTCGCGCCCCCAGGGGCGATCTGTGCCGTTGCCATGACGCCTCGCCGCTCCTCCGTCCTGCTGCCTGGCCTGCCGCTCGTGTTCCGCCGCGTCGGCGGGGCCTGGCTGCTCGCGCTCACCCTCTGGCTCGCCAGCTTCCTGGCGCTCTTCCACTAACATGCAGCAGGATTGGACCCGCGCGCAGCAAAGGCTGCGCGAGGAGGTGGAGCAGGTCCGGGCCGGGACCCGCGGGCTGCTGCTGCCGCTGTTCACCTGGCCGCTCCTCTGGGACGCCCTGTTCGAGGTGATGCGGGGCGGCACGGCCGGCCTGGTCGCCGCCCTGGTCGGCATGGGCCTGCCGCTCGCCGCCGTGCGTTTCCTGCGCCGCGGCCGGCGGGGCGACACGAACCGCGCCGCGATACTGACGGGCTTTGCGACCGGCATCGTCTCGCTGCTCGGGGCCGAGCACGGGCCGGTGATCGCCGGGATCCTCGGCTCCGGCGCTTGGCTCGGCACCCGGATGCTCTACGACGGCGCGGTGGTGGAGGTGGAGCCGCCACCCCCGCCCGCGCCGCCCGCCGACCCCGGCCCCCTGGATGCGGCGCGCACGAAGCTGGCGCGGATCCAGGACATGACCACGCGACTCGCGGATGAGCGGATCCAGTCCGTGGCCGGCACCATGGCCGGCGTTCTCGACGACCTCGAGGCCCGGCCGGAGCGGCTGCCCCAGGCCCGCCGCTTTCTCGCCGTGCATCTGGACGGGTTGGAGCGCATCACGGACCGGCTCGCGGCCGGCGCCACCCCGCCGCCCGGCCTTCCGCTGCTGCTGGAGGACCTGCGCGGCGCGGCGGAAGACCTCCGGACGAAGATCCGTGCGGAGGAGAGCGAGGCCTTGGAGATCCAGGTGAAGGTGCTGTCCGACAGGCTGCGCCAGGAGGGCTACGCATGAACGAGATCGTCCACGAGAACCCGTCCGAGGCGGCCATCGCGAACCTCGCCGCGCAGATCGACCTCTCGGACCCCGGCACGATCCTGCGCTTCGGGCAGGAGACGCAGACTCGCGCCCAGGCGGCGGCGGACGCGATGCTCGCCGGCGCGCGGAACCAGGAGACGGGGGAGGCGGGGCGGACCCTCTCCTCCCTGCTCACCTCGCTGCGCGGCTTCGACGTGACGAAGCTCGGCGAGAAGCCGTCCTTCTTCCAGCGCATCTTCACGCGCGCCGGCGCGGAGGTGACGCAGATCATCCAGCGCTACGAGGGCGTGCGCGGGCAGGTGGAGACGATCGGGGACAAGCTCGACACGCATCGCACGCGACTGCTCGAGGACGTTGAGCGGCTTGAGAGGCTGTACCAGGCGACGCTCGAGTGGTTCCACGCGCTCGGCGACCACATCGCGGCCGGGGAGGCCGTGCTGCGGCGCACGGACGAGGAGGCAATCCCGAACGCCGTGCGCGCGGCCGAGAACGCCACCGATGACCTCGCGCCGCAGCGCCTGCGCGACCTGCGCGCGGCGCGGGACGAACTGGAGCGGCGCGTCCACGACCTGCGGCTGACGCGGCAGGTGGCGATGCAGGCGCTGCCCTCCATCCGCCTGATCCAGGAGAACGACAAGGCGCTCGCCAGCAAGATCCACTCCGTGCTGGCCAACACGGTGCCGCTCTGGCGCCAACAGCTCGCGCAGTCGCTCGCCATCCACCGCATGCGGGAGGCGGGGTCGGCGGTGAAGTCGGCGACCGACCTCACGAACCACCTCCTCACCGCCAACGCGGAGACGCTGCGGAAGGGCAACCTGGAGGCGCGGACGGAGCTGGAGCGCGGCGTGTTCGACCTCGCGGCCGTGCAGAAGGCGAATGCGGCGCTGGTCTCCACCATTGAGGACAGCCTGCGCATCGCCGAGCACGCGCGCACCGAGCGCGCCCGCGCGACGGTGGAGCTCGAGAAGTGCGAGTCCGACATCCGCCGCGCCCTGATCGCCGCCAAGGCACAGGGCACACAGCAGCAGGGCGGCGGCGGGCGCCGCCCCGCGCCCTTCTAGCCGGTCGCGGCCTCCGCATCGCCGCGGTTCGTGTTCGCGGCGGTCGGGTCGGGGGGCAGGCCGGCGGAGGCGGGCTGCCCACGGCTCTCTGCCGGGTGGAAGTCGAAGGAGCCGTGGTGGGACTGCCACTGCTGCACCGTCAGCACCTTGGCTCCGCCCTGGCTCTCGTGAGGCCCATGCACCACCCCGGGTGCGTGGGTCAGGAAGGTACCGGGGCCGAGCGTCCTGCCGGCCTCGATCAGGTCGCCCTCCAGAACATAGTGCATCTCGGGCCCGGCGTTGTGGAAGTGGGCCGGAATGGTCCCGCCCGGCGGCAGGTGGACGATGGTCGTGACCACGCCGCGCGCCGTGTCCTCGTTCAGGATCTGGATGCGGAAATGCCCGCCCGTGGCGCCAGGGATCTCGAACGGCGTGGCTTCCACGTCGTTCGCCGCCAGCATCAACTTCGTCGCGTCCATCGCATCCTCCCGCAGGTCCGGGCGCAACGCGGGCCTTCCCGGCGCGGTTGCCGGCCGGCGGCCAGCCCGCCGTCGCTCAACCCCGACAGGCTACGCGGGGGACCGTCACCGCCCGGCATGATGGTCCCTGGCGGAACGGGGCGTCAGGCGCGGTGGGAGCCGCGGCTGCCGCCGCCGAAGTGGCCCAGCACGTCGTCCTCGTGCAGGTCCGGGATCTCGGTGTCGTCCTGCGGCAGGCGCCCATGCGGCGTGAGCTGGTTCACCATGTTCGGCAGCCCGCGGCTCAGCTCCGAGAGGAGCTCGTCGCGGCCGAGGCCGGTCTGCTGCGAAACCTGGTCCAGCGCCTCGGGCGGCAGGGCGCGCGCAAGCTCGTCGGGTGGGATGTCCTGGTTCGCATCGTGCCCGACCCAGCTGTCGACGTAGTTGCCGAGGCCGGCGCCGCGCAGGTTGTCGGTGAGGGAGGTAAGGCCATGCGCCCCGCCGCGGCCCCGCATCATGTAGGCGATGAGGGCCATGAGGGCCATGGACTTGATCCCACCGCCGCCCCCCAGCATGCCGCCAAGCCCGCCGCCCATGCCACCGCCCAGGCCGCCCATTCCGCCGCGGCCCATTCCGCCGCCGAGCAGCCCGCCCAGCAGGCCGCCGAGGCCGCCGAGCCCGCCCATTCCGCCGCCCTGGGGCAGGCCCATGCCGCCGCCCATGGGGTTGCCATAGCCGCCCCCGCCCATGCTGCCGCCGAAGCGGCCGCCTTCACCGGGCATGCCGAGCGGGTTCTGGCCGGGCGAGTTCATCGGCTGCTGGCCGCCGCCCATCAGGCCACCAAGAATGCGGGACAGGACATCGGACATCGGGGGCAAGCTCCTCTCGCCAGGTCGGCAGAGGCAACGCCGCCGCGACCCCGGGTTTCCCCGCAGCCGCGGCGGTTGCAGGCCTCCCCCGTTATGGGGAACGGTTAGTTCGGCGCCTCCATGCGGAAGACGCGGCCATGGATCTCGTCCGTCAGGACGTAGAGGAAGCCGTCCGGCCCCTGCCGCACGTCGCGCACGCGCTGGCCGATCCGCAGCGACTCATGCCCGGCTACCCGGCCCGAGGCGTCGAACCAGGTCCGGCGCAGATCCTGGTAGGCAAGGGACCCCGAGATCACGCTGCCGCGCCACTGCGGGAAGCGGTCGCCCGTGTAGACGACGAGGCCGGAAGGCGCGACCGAGCGCGACCAGAGCAGCACCGGGTCCTGCATCCCCGCCTGCGACCGCACCGGAGAGATCTGGGCGCCGCCGACATAGTCCACGCCCCAGGTCGCCGCCGGCCAGCCATAGTTCGCCCCGGCCCGGATGATGTTCAGTTCGTCCGCGCCGAGGGGCCCATGCTCGGTGGACCAGATCGTGTTGCCGCGCGTCGGGTCCACCGCAATGCCCTGGCTGTGGCGGTGGCCGTAGCTGAACACCTCCGGCCGCGCGCCGGCCTGATTCACGAAGGGGTTGTCCGGCGGCACGGTGCCGTCGTCGCGCAGGCGGATCACCTTGCCGAAGGCGCTGCCGAGGTTCTGCGCGTTGTTGCGGACGTTCTGGCCACCGACCGCGACCGGCGGGTTGCCGCCGTCACCCACGGTGACCAGCAGGGTGCCGTCGGGCAGCCACGCGATGCGGCCGCCATAGTGCTGGAATTCCGGCTTGTCCGTCGGATTCTGCCAGAGGACCTGCAGGCTGCCCAGGCTCTGCCCGTCGAAGGTGGCGCGGGCCAGGGTCAGGCGGTTCCCCTGCGCCGTGCCGCTGGCATAGGTGAGATACAACAACCGGTTCTGCGCGAAGTTCGGATGCGGCGAGACCTCGAAGAGGCCGGACTGGAAGACCAGCCCGCGCTCCGCTGCCAGCAGCACCTCGGGTGTGCCCGCGATGGGGGTCGGGTCGAGACGCCCGTTGCGGATGGCGCGCAGCCGTCCCGGACGCTCCGTCACGAGCATCGTGCCATCGGGCAGCCAGGCGACGGACCAGGGGTGTTCAAGCCCCTCGGCCACTGCAGTCAGTCTGAAGTCCACGTTGAGCGTGGGATCACGGTCCACGACGAAGGTGTCGGCCGCGGCCGGCGCGGCCCCGATCGCCACGGCAAGCGCCGTGGCCATGAGGAAGGCTCTCATGGTGTCTCTCCCATCCGGGGCGCTTGTTTTGTTGCCCCAAGATGACCTGGGATTCACAATTGGCGGGTCAAGGGCCGGCTCCGCAGCCCCACGTTGACCCGCAGCCCGCCACCCGGTTCCATTCGGCAATCCAGAAGAAGGGGGAACGCGATGCGCGCCTGGGCCGTGATCGAGACGGGAAAGCCTCTGCAGGAAATCGAGTTGCCGACGCCGGAGCCGACCGGCAGGCAGGTGCTGCTCGAGGTGACGCATGCCGGCGTCTGCCATTCCGACATCCACATCTGGGAGGGGGAGTACGACCTCGGCAGCCGCGGCACGATGCGGCTGTCGGACCGCGGCGTGAAGCTGCCCCTGGCGATGGGCCATGAGGTGGTCGGGCGCGTCCTCTCCTGGGGGCCGGAGGCCGAGGGCGCTGGCCTGCAGAAGGGGCAGGTGAAGCTGGTCTTCCCCTGGGTCGGCTGCGGCCACTGCGCGCGCTGCCTGGCGGAGGAGGACAACATGTGCCTCACGGGCCGCTCCCTCGGCGTCTACCAGAACGGCGGCTACGCGACGCACATCCTGGTGCCGGAGCCGCGGCACCTGGTCGACATCGAGGGCCTGGACCCGGCGCTTGCGGCCACCTACGCCTGCTCGGGCGTCACGGTGTTCTCGGCGATCCGCAAGGTGATGCCGATGGACCCCGATGCGCCGCTCGTCCTGGTGGGCGCCGGCGGCCTCGGGCTTGCCGCCATCGCGGTGCTGAAGGCGATGGGCCACCGCAACATCGTCAGCGTGGATGTGGGCGAGGACAAGCTGGCCGCCGCGCAACGCGCGGGCGCGACGAAGACGGTCCTCGCCGCGGGGGAGGACACGGCGAAGCGCATCATCGAGGCCGCGGGCGCGCCGGTGGAGGCGGTGATCGACCTCGTGAACGGCAGCTCCTCCGCGCGCTTTGCCTTCGATGCGCTGACGAAGGGCGGCAAGCTGGTGCAGGTCGGGCTGTTCGGCGGCGAGCTGGCGCTGCCCCTGCCGCTGATGCCCATCCGGGCGCTGACGGTCCAGGGCAGCTATGTCGGCAACCCGAAGGAGCTGCGCGACCTCGTCGCCATCGCCAAGACCGGCAAGCTGCCCGGCATCCCCATCACGCGGGAGCCGCTGCGCAACGCCGATTCGGCGCTGCAGCGCTTGCGGGAGGGCAAGGTCGTCGGCCGCATCGTGCTGACGGCCGAGGCCGCGTAGCCGCCCTCTACCGCGTCGGATAGGGGCGGCCCGTCACCGGGTCGCAGGGCGGGTCGCGCACGAAGGGGATGGTCCTGAGCGCGCGGTCCCGCTCGCCCGGCGCGCCCGTGAACTGGTCGGCGGACGGGCCGGGCGGGTAGGCGCCGACAACCAGCAGGTCGTCGGACTGGCCGAGGTTCCGGTGGCCCGTCCCGGCCGGCAGCACCACCACGTCGCCCGCCTGGAGGTCCAGCGTGACGCCCGCCTCGCCACCGAGGCGCACGCGCACCGTGCCGCTCGCGATCGCCAGCGCCTCATGCTGGTTCGGGTGGTAATGATGAAACGCGTAGATGCCGTTGCGCCAGGCCGGCTGCCAGCCATGCCGCTTGAACAGCGCCTCGGCTTCCGCGGGGTCGCCGGCCCGGACCGCCGCGTGATGCAGCAGCACCGGCAGGCGGGGGTTGTTCGGGATCTCGCCGCCGAGCGGGAGCATCAGCCGCTCCGCGCCGTCCGCGCGCTTCTCGTGCATGTCGCAGCCTCCCCAAGCGGGCGGGCGCTGGCCTAGCATGACGCCGAAGGCCGAAGCCCCGGAGGAGACTATGCCGAACACCGCGCGGCTGCGCGACTTCATCGTGGCCCTGACCAGGATGGCGGGGGAGGGCGCATCCGAATCGCGCTGGCTGTCCGAGGGAAGAGACCGGCTGGCCGACCTCGTGCGGCAGGACGACTGGCTGCCGGAGGCCTGTGCCGAGCCGGGGCCCACCTATCGGCAGTACCTCCTGCACTGCGACCCGCTGGAGCGCTTCTCGGTGGTGTCGTTCGTGTGGGGACCCGGGCAGCGCACGCCGATCCACAACCACACGGTCTGGGGGCTGGTCGGGATGCTGCGCGGGGAGGAGGTCTCGACGGAGATGCTGCCAGGCGTCCCGATGCGGGCAGGTCGGGTGGACCGGCTGCGGCCGGGGGAGGTCGTGGCTGTCAGCCCGAACCTGTCCGACATCCACCAGGTTGAGAACGCGCTGGCGGACGGGCCCTCGATCAGCATCCACGTCTATGGCGCGAACATCGGCGCCGTCGCGCGCAGCGTGTTCGACCCGGAGACTGGGGCTGAACGGCGCTTCGTCTCGGGCTACACCAATGCGGCCGTGCCGAACGTCTGGGACCGCTCCGCCTAGTTCCCGAAGGCGAGCGAGGCGAGCGCGAAGTGCCGCGCCGCGTGCGGGGAGACGCCCGCGCCGGCCTCGGCCACGTCCAGCCGGCCGCGCGCCGCGGCAACCAGCACCTCCTCGCCCGGCGCACGGTTGTAGATGAAGCCGTGCGTCGCGTAGACGCGGCCGAGCACCGATGGGTCGTTCCCGGCCTGGACGCGCACCGCCGTCCAGTCGTTGCGGTCCGACACGTCCACCACGCGCACGCCGCGCGTCACCACCCCACGTCGCGGGCCGGGCGGCGCCCAGTTCGAGTGGTCGATCCGGATCTCCCGCGGGCCGGCCACCTGGCTGACGACGGCGACATGGCCACGGGTCATCCCGCCCGAGGCGGGGAAGGCGAGCACGGCCCCGCGCTCCGGCACCTGCCCGCGCGCGTAGGTCGCGGCGGCGCGATGCCACCATTCCCGCGCATCACCCTGGATCTGGATGCCGGTGGCGAGGCGCGCGAAGGGCACGCAGGAGAGGCCGGTGGAGGCTGCCACGGGCAGGATGGGCGTGCCGCTGCCCGCGACCGGGCGCGCAAGCGCGGCCTGCCGTGACGCTGCCGGAGGAACCTCAGCCACGACGGGCAACGCGGTCGTCCACCCGAAGGCAACGGTGGCAAGGATCACCCATCCAGTCCGCATGCGTGCTGATCCCGACCTTTTGTCCCACCCGCGCCCCTGCATGGGACACGCCGCGACCGGCCGTAACTTGGCACCGGAACGAGGGGCAACCCGGCACGATGGCCACCGGCGCCGCCGCACGCGATTAGCCATCAGGAGCGCCGGCGCACCCTCTCCAACAGGATGAGACTCCTAGACAGCGAAACACATGAAACACACGACACAGTGTGGTGGCAGCGAAGTCACAGAAAAGCAAAACGGCGCCCGGGACTCCGGACGCCGTTGCATATGCGGCATGAGCGGGCTGCATGGCAGCCCGGGCGGGATCAGCGAGTCGCGGTGACCATGATCTCGACGAGGTGCCGCGGGTCGGCCATGTTCGCCTCCACGCAGGCGCGTGCCGGCCGGCCGGCGTCGCCGAGCCACTCCACCCACACCTTGTTCATGGCGTCGCGGTCGCGGATGTCCTTCAGCCAGATCTGCGCCTGCAGCAGGCGCGTCTTGTCGGTGCCGTTCGCCTCGAGCGCCTGGTCGATCTTCGCGATCACCTGCCGGGTCTGGCCGGTCACGTCCTGCGCGAGGTCGTCGGCCGTCAGGCCGGCGAGGAAGACGAAGTTGTGGTACTCGACCGAGTTGGACAGGATCTGGTTGCTGCCCTGACGGGTGATCTTGGACATGGCCCGGCTGCTCCTCGGCGTTCTGGGGACGGGCGGCCTTCTAGGCCGGGGCCGTTACGTCGGCAAGCGCCTCAGCCGGGGCCGGGGCGTTCGGGGGTGCCCCGGTCAGGCGCACCGAGCACGGAGCACCCGCACAGCGGGCAGCGCGCCAGGGCGCGCAGGGGCTCCTCGGCCACGGCGGGCAACGGGCGCCCGTCAACGAGCCGCGATAGCTCCGCTCGCAACGAGTCGTGGACGTCCGCGGAGCCGCAGGCCGCCCCGTACTCCACGGCAACCGGCGGCACGGGCGACTCGGCCCGGAACGCCCAGGCGCCGGCGGGCGTCAGCATGGCGGGGAGACAGGCGAGCAGGCCGCGTCGGTTCGGTCGCATGCCCCGCAGCCTACCCGAAGCCGTGGGTGCTACGCCACCGCGTAGCTGCTGCCCGACGCCGCCGCGCCGACCATCCCCTCGAACACCGCGACCCCATGCACCGCCTCCTCGGGCGGAAGCGGGTAGGCTGGGCCACCCTGAACGGCCGCCGCAAATGCTTCAAGTTCAGCGGCTTCGATGTCTGTCTTGGTGTATTCGCGCAGCAGGGCCTCTCCTTCCAGAGGCATGTAGGACAGCCTTTCATGGCCCTGCATTTCCAGTATTCCCGCCGTTCCGAACAGCGCCACACGCCAGTGGCGCGGCGCGAGCGCGAGGGTGGCGAAGCCGACGGTCGCACCGCTCTCGAGTACGCCCAGCATCGCCGTCGTATCGTCAATGGTTGTCGAAACCCGCGCATGGGAGCGGACGGACACCTCCCGGAAGCGCCCGGCCAGGTGAATGATCATGTCGATCATGTGGATGCCCATGCCGCCCATGCCGCCGAGCGGGCTCTCCTGCCGATCGGCCCGCCACATGCCGGGCGTGTAGGCCGCGGCGCCGGGGCCGCTGAAATGTCCCTCCACATGCAGCAGAGTGCCGACCCGGCCCTCGGCCAGCAGCCGCCGCATCTCGGCCACCGCGGGCAGGAAGCGCCGGTTGTGGCCGAGTGCCAGGACCATCCCCGCCTCCCGGCACGCGGAAACGGCGGCCTCCGCCGATGCCTTGGTCAGGGTGAATGGTTTCTCGACAAAGACATGCTTGCCGGCCTTCGCAGCCTGTATGACCTGCTCCGCATGCTGGCCATGCGGCGTGGCGAGGACCACCGCGCGCACGGCGGGGTCGGCCAGGACAGCCTCGTAGCCGTCATGCAGGCGGATACCCTGCGCCGCGGCCCAGTCACGCGCGCGGTCGGGCGTGCCGGTGCTGCCGGCCACGAAGCGGATGCCCGCGGCATTCCGGCCCTGTACGCTCTCCACCAGGGTCCATCCCCAGCGCCCCATGCCCACGATGGCTGCGTCCAGCATGCTGCTCTCTCCCTTCAGGTCCGCGCCGCGCCTTCAAGCGCCGCCTCCATCCGCCGCAGCCGCGTCAGCCCCCAGCCGAACACGCCGAGGAACACCAGCACGGCCACGAGCACCGGCCACATCAGCCCGAACACCTCTCCCGCCGCGCCGAGCCCGAGCGCGCCGAGCGCCGGGCAGGCCCGCGTGATGAGCCCCCAGAGGCTGAGCGCCCTCCCGCGCATCTCGGGCGCGGCCGCAGTCTGGATCAGGGTCTGCACGGCGATCCCATGCGCCGAGGCCGAGGCCCCGATCAGCGCGCCCGCCAGTACGCCGAGCGGGAACCAGCCCGTGGCCGCGAAGCCGGCGGTCGCAGCGGCCTGCGCCAGGCCGGCGAGCACGGCGAGGCGTGTCGTGCCCTCGATCCGCCCGCGCGAGGCGATCCAGAGCCCGGTCGCCAGCGCCCCGACCCCGAAGGCACCCGTCAGCACGGCCAGGGCCTCGGCGCCGAGACCGAAGCCGCGCTCCACGAAGGGGGGCAGGATCTCCTGCACGCCACGCAGCAGGATCGCGGTCAGCGCCGCATACAGCAGCAGCGGCCCGAGGCCCGCGTGGCGGGCGGCGTAGGAGATGCCCTCGACCACCTCGCCGAGAAGGCTCTTGGACACCGCATGACCGCGGCGCTCCTCCGGCGCGATGGAGAGCATGGGCATGGTCGCGCAGGCGATCAGGTAGGCGACCGCGTTCGCCAGGATCGCCGGCACCACGCCAAAAGCGGCAATCAGGGGCGCCGCCAGGGCCGGCCCAAGGAAGCGTGCGAGGTTGAAGGTCAGGCTGTTGCAGGCCACGGCTGCCGGCAGGTCGCCGCGTGGCACGATGCCCGGCATCAGCGTCTGCCGCGCGGGCTGGGCGAAGGACGCCGCGATGCCGCCCAGCAGCTCCAGCACCAGCAGCAGGCCGATGGTCATGGCGCCGCTCCAGGCGAGCGCCGCCACCAGCAACGCCTGCACGCCGATCGCGGCCTGGCTCACCATCGCAAGCCGCACACGGTCCACGCGGTCCGCCACCGCGCCGCCGATGGGGCTTGCAATCACCGCCGGCGCCAGGTCGCAGAAGGCGACCATGCCCACCCAGAAGGCGCTGCCCGTCAGTTCCCAGGCCAGCCAGGACACCGCGATGCGGTGCATCCACAGCCCCGTCCAGGCGGTGAGCGACGCGCCGAAGAAGATGCGCGCATTGCGATGCGACAGCGCCCGGCCGAGGGCCCCGAACGGCGAGGCCACGCCGCGTGGCCCCTAGCGCGTCCCGCCCTGGCCCGTCGTGCCGCGCATGCATTCCGCCACCAGCCGGTCGCGTTCGACCTGCGCGCCAAGCTGGTCAGTCTCGATCCGGTTGCGCGTGTAGGGGGAGCCGAAGCTCGATGCGCCCGTGCCGACCTGGCTCGCCGCCTCGTCCGAGCGCATGAGCTGGCCTCGGTCGCGGTACTGAACGAGTCGCGTTGCCTCTGCCCGGCAGGCGGCCAGGCGCCGGTCATCCTGGCCACCGACGGGGGCATTGCCGGCCGCCCGGGGCGCCGACCCCTGGTTGCCGCCGAGCGGCAGGGTGCAGGCGCCGAGGGCGAGCACGAGCAAGGCGGCGGGAAGGCGGTTCATGCGGAGACTCCGGAGGCGATCTGCCGCGACAATAGACGTCGGAGCGCCTCCGCGTCGAACCGGGCCCCGGCATCGAGCGGCAGCGTGGCGGCAGCGCGCAGCAGGGCAGGATGCAGCTCCACCCCGCCCGGCCCGATGTCGAACAGCCCCGATAGCCAGGCGGCACGCCCCATCACCTCGACCAGCGCCAGAAGCCGGAGACAGAGCGCAAGGCCGGGCAGGGTGGACAGCGGCGCACCCTGGTCGAGCGCATCGGCCCAGCAGCTCGCATCCGGATCGGCGATCTCGATCACGGTGGGCTCGGCATCGGGGCGGCGGAAGACGAGCCGGCGCGGCGTGCCCCAGGCACCCCCGTCGGCCGCGGCGCGCGCCACGTCCCAGGCGGCGAGCAGTGCATCGGGGCGCACGGCGGGCAACCCCTCCGGGGGCACGGGGATGGCGTAGGTCAGCGCGCCCGACGCGCCGGCCGCCACGAGGATGGGTTCCTTCATCTGCCCTCTTATGTGCTGCCACCTGGCCGGCACCGCCAGCCTGCGACGGAATCCGCAACGGCCCGCTTGACCGCGGCGACGCGTCGCGCTCGGCTTGTTGAGCCATGACCGATCCCTCCCGCCTCTCGGCCACCGAAGCCGCGCGCGCCATCGCCGCCGGCCGCCTCTCCGCCCCAGCGCTGATGGAGGCCTGCCTGGCACGCGCGGCGGAGCGGGAAGGGGTGGTGCGCGCCTTCGTCCACCTCGACCCGGCGCAGGCGCTGCGCGCGGCGGGGCGGTCCAAGACGGGCCCGCTGCACGGCATCCCGCTCGTGGTGAAGGACGTGATCGACACCGCCGACATGCCGACCGGCTATGGCTCGGCCATATGGGCCGGGCACCGGCCGCGCGGCGATGCGGCCTGCGTCGCGGCGGCGCGGACGGCGGGCGCCGTCATCATGGGCAAGACCGTCACGACCGAGTTCGCGACCCGCCACCCGGGCCCGACGGCCAACCCACACGACCTGACGCACACGCCGGGCGGCTCCTCCTCCGGCACGGCGGCGGCCGTGGCGGACTTCATGGCGCCGGTCGGCTTCGGCACCCAGACGGCCGGCTCCATCATCCGCCCGGCCGCCTATTGCGGCGTGGTGGGCTTCAAGCCGAGCTTCGGCGCCCTGCACCGCGGGGGCATGCGGATGATGAGCGAGTCGCTCGACACGATCGGCGTCATGGCCCGCTCCGTCGCCGACTGCGCGCTGGCGATGGGGGCGATGATCGCTCGCGACCTCGGCAACCCGGAGGAGCGGCCCGACCGTGCCCCGCGCCTCGGCGTGACCCTCGGGCCGGAGCCTGACAAGGCGGCGCCCGAGACGCGCGCGCTGCTCGACCGTGCGGCGGAGGCGGCGCGGCGGGCAGGGGCCGAGGTGGTGCCCTTCGACCTGCCCCCCGCGCTGCTGCGCGCCGCCGAGTTGCATCCGGTGATGATGAACATGGAGACGCTGCAGGCCCTGGCCTGGGAGCTGGCCGAGGCACCCGCCCAGCTCTCGGAGGTGCTGCGGGAGCGCATGGCCTGGGCGGCGGCGCAGCCCCCGGCCCGGCTCGAGGAGGCGCGGCAGGCGCACCGTGACGCCCGCGCCGCCTTCGCCGCTGCGACGGAAGGGCTCGACGCGCTGCTGACGCCCGCCGCGCCCGGCGAGGCGCCGCAGGGCCTCGGCTGGACCGGCGACCCGGCCTTCAACCATCTCTGGACGGGGCTGCACGGCCCCTGCGTGACCGTGCCCGCCGGGCGCGGGCCGCGCGGCCTTCCGCTCGGCGTGCAACTCGTGGGGCGGCGGGGCGAGGACGCTGCGGTGCTCGCCTGGTCAAGGTGGGTGCAGGCCGCCCTCGGCTGAGGGGCCCGCTACCAGGCCGGCGCGAAGCCTGGCGCCTCGGCCAGGGCCTCGCGCGTGTCGAAGTCCCGCAGGACCGAATCGTCCGCCACCTCGACCGCCGCGACCCGCTCGGCGTGGCGCCCGACGAGGTGGCGCGCGCCGACATCGCCGGTGATCCCCATCATCTCCGGCAGGAACTCCCGGCTCCAGAGCATCGGGTTGCCCTGCTTGCCGCGAAAGGTCGGCAGG
>DASQNQ010000408.1:0-6054 GCA_035644895.1 Acetobacteraceae bacterium
GTGGATTTCCGCCTGGGCGAGGAGGTGGTGACGGTGGTGAACAACCACCTCGTCTCGAAGGGCGGCTCCTCGCCGGTCTTCGGCTCGATCCAGCCCTTGCTGAACGGGGGCGAGGCGCAGCGGGTGGACCAGGCGGAGGCCGTGGGCGCCTTCGTCTCCGACCTGATCGCGCGGGACCCGGCGGCCAAGGTGGTGGTGCTGGGCGACCTGAACGAGTTCGAGTGGGAGGACGCGTTCCGGGCCCTGACCGGTGGTGACGAGCCCATCCTGTTCGACCTGCAGGAGAGGTTGCAGCCCCTGCCGGTGGAGCGGACGAGCTATGTGTTCGACGGCAACCACCAGGCGCTGGACCACATCCTCGTCTCGCTCAACCTGCTGGACGGGGCGGCAGTGGACGTGCTGCGCGTCAACGCGCAGTTCCCGGACGGCAGCTCCGACCATGACCCGCTGCTCGCGCGGCTCGTGCTGTCGGACGCCTCGCCCATCGGGTAGCTGGCACGGGCCTTGCGACGCCTGCCGCAGGGCGGGGCTCGGGTGGCGGCGGGGCGGGCAGTTTGCTCGAAACGGCGGCGTCCAGTGACCCGCTTGCCCAGCGGGAGAGCAATCGCATGAACCGTCGTCGTTTGTTGGGGGCTGCCGCGGGCGCCCTTTTCGTACCCTCTCTTGCCCGTGCGCAGCCGGCGTGGCCGAATCGCTCGGTGCGCCTCGTCGCGCAGTTCCCCCCGGGCGGGCTGGTGGACACCGTCGCGCGGCTGCTGGCGCCCGTCATGGCGCAGGCGCTCGGCCAGTCCGTGGTGGTCGAGAACCGCCCTGGCGCGGGCGGCGTCATAGGCACCGACGTCGTGGCGAAGGCGCCGGCCGACGGGTACACGCTGCTGGTCAGCCACGCCTCGGTCCACGTCTTCGGCGCCGCTACCCGCCCGGTGCTGCCGTTCGACCCGGTGGCCGACTTCACCCACATGGTCCACCTGGTCGAGGCGCCGAACGTCCTGCTGGTGCGCGCGAACTCGCCCCTCCAGACGCTGGAGCAGTACGTCACGCAGGCACGCACGCGGCCGGTGCGCTTCGGCTCCTCCGGCATCGGCTCCGCCCCGCACCTGCTCGGCGCCATGCTCTCGGCCGAGGCGCGGGCGCCGCAGCTCGACCACATTCCCTATGCGGGCAGCGCGCCGGCGATGCAGGACATGCTGGCCGGCAGCATCGAGTCGATGATCGACCCGATCACCACCAACGTGCAGCAGCTCCGCGACGGATCGCTGCGGGCGCTGGCCGTGTCCTCCCCGCAGCGCCTGCCGGCCTTCCCGAACATCCCGACGTTCGCGGAGCTCGGCTTCCCGCGGCTCACCTCTGCGCAGTGGCTCGGCCTGTCGGCGCCGAAGGGGCTGCCGGCGCCGATCACGGAGCGCCTGACCGCGATGGTGCCGCCCATGCTGAAGCGGCCGGAGCTGGCGCAGCGCTTCTCCGACCTGCAGACCCTGCCGCGTGACCCGGCGCCGACCGGCGAGGCCTTCATCTCCCTGATGCGAGAGGAGATCGCCGCCTGGACCTCCGTGGCGCGCCAGTTCAACATCGTCGTGGCGTGAAGGGGGGGCGGCGCGGCGCCTGCCGTCGGGCGCTGCGCCCGCCCGTCTACTCCGCCCGGATGCCGGCCGCCCTCACCAGCGGCTCCCAGCGCGCAATCTCGCTGGCCAGGTAGGCCGCGGCGCTTTCGGGCGTGCTGTCAGTGACGACCTGCATCGCCATCTCCGTCAGGCGCTGCCGGATGGCGGGCTGTGAGACGACGCCGTTCACCGCCGCGTTCATCGCCCGGATGACCGGCGCCGGCGTGCCGCTGCGCGCCAGGACCATGTGCCAGGTGTAGCTCTCGTAGTCGGCGATGCCCTGCTCGATGAAGGTCGGCACGTCGGGCGCGAGCGGGGAGCGCGTGCGCGTGCTGATGGCGAGCGGCCGCAACTCGCCGCGCCCGATGTAGGGCAGGGCACCGGCCGCGATCTCGAAGATCATCGGGATGCGCCCGGCCAGCACCTCCGGGATGGCGGCGGAGGAGCCGCGGAAGGGGATGTGGTTCGCCCTCAGCCCGCCCGCCATGTGCATGAAGAGCTCGGTCGAGAGGTGGATCGCACCGCCGTTGCCGGAGGAGGCGTAGTCGTAGCGCCCCGGGTTGGCGCGCAGCAGCGCCACCATCTCCTGGATGTTGCGGGAAGGGAAGGACGGGTGCACCAGCAGGATCACCGGGACCTGCCCGACCAGCGCCACCGGCGAGAAGTCCGCGACCGGGTCGAAGGGCAGGCGCGGGAACAGCGCGCGCGTCACCGCATGCGCGACGGTCGTATACAACATCACGGAGCCATCCTGCGGCCCCTTCGCCACCATGTCCGTGCCGACCACGACGCCGGATCCGGTGCGGTTCTCGACCACGATCCGCTGCGGGAGCGCCTTCGACATCTCCTCCGCGACCAGCCGCGCCGGCACGTCGGTCGGGCCACCGGCCGCGAAAGGCACGACCATGCGCACGGGCTGGGTCGGCCAGGCGGTGGCCTGGGCGTGGCCGAGCCGTGGCGCCGCGAGTGTGGCCGCGCCGAGCGCGAGTGCCTGCCGGCGCCGCAGCATGAACCCGGACATGCGTAAACCTCCCTGTTGCATCATTCTTGATGCAACAGGGTTGGTGATGCCGGGCAGCCGCGTCAATGCATATCCGCGCTGTCAGTCCACGCGGATGTTGGCCTCGCGCACCAGGTCCGACCACTTCCGCGTCTCGGAACGCAGCCACTGCGCGGCGGAGGCCGGCGTGCTGTCCGTGACGAGCCGCATGGCGAGGTCGGACAGCCGCTGCTGCACCGCCTGCTGGCGGGCGGCCTGCATGAACCAGCCATTCACCTGCTCGATCACCGGGGCGGGCGTGCCGGCGGGCGCCATCACCATGTGCCAGGTATAGGCCTCGAGGTCCGGGTAGCCGGACTCCGCCGTCGTCGGCACGTCCGGCAGCTGCGGCAGGCGCCGGTTGTCCATCACGGCCAGCCCGCGTGTCTCCCCGCGCTGGACATAGGGCACGGCGGAGGTCGCGACGTCGACGATCAGCGGGATCGTGCCGTTCAGCACGTCCGGCATGGCGGCCGCCGTGCCGCGGTAGGGAATGTGGTTCCCCTGCGCGCCCATGCGCCGTAGCATCAACTCGGTCGCCAGGTGCAGCGCGCCCCCGTTGCCGGAGGAGGCGTAGTCGATCCGCCCGCGCTCCGCCTTCGCCCGCGCCTCGAGCTCGCGCAGCGTGCGGACCGGGACGTCCTTGTTGACCGTGACCACCATGGGGATGACGCCGACCAGCGCGACGGGCGCGAAGTCCGCGTCCGCGTCAAAGGGCAGGCGCGGGAACAGCGCCCGCAGCACGGCATGGGCGACCGTGGTGTAGAGCAGCGTGTGCCCGTCCTTCGGCGCCTTCGCCACGAGGTCCGACCCCACCACCACGCCGGCGCCCGTGCGGTTCTCGACGATCAGGCGATGGGGCAGGTTGCGGCCGATCTCCTCGGCGAAGAGGCGCGCCGGGATGTCCGTGGGGCCGCCGGCGGCGAAGGGCACGACGAGGCGCACCGGCTGGTTCGGGAATGCCCCTTGGGCAGCCGCGCCCCGCAGGGCGAGGGGGGAGGCAAGCGCGGCGGCGCTGGCGCCGAGCAGGTGGCGACGGAACATGTGGCTCTCCGGAAGAATGGGCGCAGAGGGCATGGCCCGGCGCCGGGTTGCGCCGTATGGCCTCACCGCCCGGTTTTCTTCAACTTTCGGTTGAGATCAGGCTCTCATAAAGCGCCGGGTCCGTCGCGCCCTCCGTCCCGAAGAGCAGGACGCGGCTGTCCGCATCCAGCCCGAGCATGGCGCGGGACAGCGGGTCGCGTGCCGCGAGCAGCAGGCAGGCCATGCCCGCCACCGCGCTCTCCCCCGCCACGATCGGGTAGGTGCGCCGGGCCAGGGCCCGCATGCAGTCCACCGCGCTCTCGTCCGGCGCGGCCATGAAGGCGAAGGCGCCGCGCTCCAGCTCCTGCCAGGCGAGCAGGCTCGGCTCCCCGCAGGCGAGGCCGGCCATCAGGGTGTCGAGCGGCCCCTGCAGGACCACCGGCTCTCCCGACTCGGCGCTTTCCAGCAGGCAGGGTGCGCGGTCCGGCTCGCAGACCACGATCTTCACCTCCCCGCCGTAGCGGGCGCGCATCTGCACGGACACCGCGGCCGCGACCGCGCCGACGCCGCCCTGGATGAAGGCGTGGGTCGGCGGCTGCGGCACGATGTCGGCGGCCTCGTCCGGCATCAGCCGGTAGCCCTGCATCACGTCGCGCGGGACCTCGGTATACCCGGCATAGGAGGTGTCGGAGACGACGAACCACCCCTCCGCCTCAGCCGTGCGCGCGGCGGCGCGCACCGCGTTGTCGTAGGTGCCGGGCACCACGCGGATCTCGGCGCCATAGGCTGCGATCGCGTCGCGCCGGCCCTGGCTGACCCCCTCATGCACGAAGATGACGCAGCGGCAGAAGAAACGCTGCGCCGCCCAGGCCACCGCCCGGCCGTGGTTGCCGTCCGTCGCACAGGTGACGGTGATGGCGGAGGTGGCCGAGCGGAAGTTCCCGGCCTCCAGGTCGTGCACGCTGGCATTGTTCGCGACGCTCCGCCGCGCCAGCTCCGCGACCAGCAGGTGCTGCACCGCCCAGGCGCCGCCGAGCGCCTTGAAGGAGCCGAGGCCAAAGCGCCCGCTCTCGTCCTTCCACCACACGGCCCCGACGCGCGCGGCCGCCGCGACATCCGCAAGGTCGTAGACGGGCGTCGGCACATAGCCGGACCAGGCGCGGATGGCCTCCGCGGCGCGGCGGAAGCCGCCATCGGGCAGCACCACGACCCCGGGCGTGCCGTGGCGGCGGTTGAGCAGGAGGCGATAGGGGCGGGGGGAGATCATGGCAGGCCACACCTTGGCGCGGCGGCGCTTCCCCGGCAACGTGCGGCCCGGTTCACGGTTCGGGGGCGGAACGCATGCAGATCACCATCCTGGGCGGCGGCGGCTTCCTGGGCCGCAAGCTGGCCGCGCGCCTGGCCGCGGACGGCGCGCTGGGCGGCCGCCCGATCGAGGGCCTGACCCTGTTCGACCTGGCCGAGCCCGCTCCGCTCGCCGCGCCCTTCCCGGTGCGGTGCCTGGCCGGCGATGTGGCGGACCCGCAGGCCGTGGCGGGCGCGATGCCGGCCGGCACCGGGGTGGTGTTCCACCTGGCCGCCGTGGTCAGCGCACAGGCCGAGGCGGACTACGACCTCGGCATCCGCGTCAATCTCATGGGCACGCTGGCCGTGGTGCAGGCGGCACGCGCGCTGAAGGCCCCGCCACGGGTGGTGTTCACCTCCTCGGTCGCCTCCTTCGGGGGCGGGCAGGGCGCCGTGCTGCCCGACGAGGCACGTCAGGTGCCGGCGAACTCCTACGGCGCGCAGAAGGCGATGGGGGAGCTGCTGCTGGCCGATGCGTCCCGCCGCGGATTCCTCGATGCCGTCTCCATCCGGCTGCCCACCGTGATCGTCCGGCCTGGGCGGCCCAACAAGGCTGCGTCCTCCTTCGTCTCGGCCGTGCTGCGGGAGCCGCTGCTGGGGCTCGAGGCGACCCATCCCGTGCCGGAGGGCTTCGCCGTCTGGGTCTGCTCCCCCCGCCGCGCGGTGGAGTGGTTCCTGCACGCCGCCGCGATGGACACGGCGGCGCTCGGCGCCGACCGCGGCATCAATCCGCCCGGCCGCAGCGCCACCATCGCGGAGATGCTGGCCGCGCTGGAGCGGGTGGCGGGCGCCGAGGCCCGCGCACGCGTCCGGCACGCGCCCGACGCCGCGGTGGAGGCCATCGTATCCGGCTGGCCGGCCGCCTTCGCGGCGGAGCGTGCGCGCCGCCTCGGCTTCTCCGAACAGGAGGGGATCGAGGAGGTGGTGCGTGCTTTTCTCTCCGACGACCTGGAGGCGACGCGGCGCGAGCGGGGGATGTGACGGCGCCGGGGTAAGGGGGCGGCAACAGCTGGCCGCTCTGATCCCCGCCTGACCGGGCGGGGAGCG
>DASQNQ010000409.1:0-2201 GCA_035644895.1 Acetobacteraceae bacterium
CAGCGCGGCGGGCAGGCGGAAGGACACGTCTTCCCGGATGCCGGGCAGCGCCGCGACCTCGGCGGCGCCGAGGCTGCGGAGCTTCGCCACCACCTCCTCCACCAGGCGCTCGGGCGCGGAGGCGCCGGCCGTCAGCCCGACGGTCGCCGCGCCCTCCACCATCGCGGGCGCGACCTCGCCGGCATCGGCGACGAGGAAGGCGCGCGCGCCGCATTCCTCGGCGATCTCGCGCAGGCGGTTGGAGTTGGAGGAGTTGGCGGCACCCACCACCAGCACGACCTCGGCCTGCCGCGCCAGTTCACGCACCGCCCCCTGGCGGTTCTGCGTGGCGTAGCAGATGTCGCGCGTCCCCGGTCCGACGGCATCGGCGAAGCGCGCGCGGATCGCCTCGATCACCGCACGGGTGTCGTCCACGGAGAGCGTGGTCTGTGTGACATAGGCCACCGGGCGGTCGGTTGGGATGGGAAGGGCGGCGACGTCGGCCTCGGTCGCCACCAGGTGCACTTCGCCGCCGATCTGGCCGAGCGTGCCCTCCACCTCCGGGTGACCGGCGTGTCCCACCAGGATGACGGCGCGCCCCTGCGCGGCGTAGCGGCGGCCCTCGACATGCACCTTCGTCACCAGCGGGCAGGTCGCGTCCAGCACGGGCAGGCCGCGGCTCTCGGCCGCCTGCTCCACCTTGCGCGCGACGCCGTGAGCGGAGAAGACGGTCACGGCGCCGTCCGGCACCTCGTCCAGTTCGCCCACGAAGACCGCGCCCTTGGCGCGCAGCCCCTCCACCACGTGGCGGTTGTGGACGATCTCGTGCCGCACGTAGACCGGCGGGCCGAAGCGCTCCAGCGCGCGCTCCACGATCTCGATCGCGCGCACGACGCCGGCGCAGAAGCCGCGCGGTTCGGCCAGCAGGATGCGCATGAAGGGCCGTCTCCCCGTGTGTCCCCAGGCGCAAGATGGCCGCATGAGGCGGAAGGGGAAGGCCCCCTCCCTAGTGCAGGATGAATTGCCCGTTCGCGTAGCGCAACTCCGCCGGACGGATCAGCGCGGCGGAGGCCACGCGGACCGAGTGCAGCGGCCCTTCGATCTCGCGACGCCAGAAGTCCAGGAAGCGCTCCAGTTCGGGGAACATCGGTGCGAGGTCGTGCTTCTGCCAGACGAAGGTCTGCAGCACGCCCGGATGGTCCGGCATGTGGTAAAGGATCTCGGCGGTCGTCAGCCGCCAGTCGGGCATCTTCGGAAACCGCAGGACGGGCTCGAGGCCGCTCAGGTCCATGGACATCCTCTTCGCGTGCAGGTGGCGCCGTGTGGGTGCGCCGATCCCTCTTCCGGGGATCCTGACGCGGAGGATGGCATGGGGTTCTTACCTCTTTTCAACTAAAATCGTGTGATTTCATGGCATTAGCACTCGCACTCTCTGAGTGCTGCCGAATGCTTGACGCAGCCGCGGCAATCCCCTAGATCGCTGGCACTCCTCTGGGGGGAGTGCCAACAGGCGCCGGTACGGGCCTGGTGGCGGCGGGTCCGGGGGGACCAGACCATTCCCCGGCCCCGTGGTCTCCGGAAGAGCTTGCCACTCGATTGGAAGCAATCAGGAGAGGATTCGCATGAAGTTCCGTCCCTTGCACGACCGCGTTCTCGTCCGCCGCGTGACGGCCGAGGAGAAGACCGCGGGCGGCATCATCATCCCCGACACCGCCAAGGAGAAGCCGCAGGAGGGCGAGGTGATCGCCGTCGGCTCCGGCACGCTGAACGACAAGGGCGAGCTGCGCGCGCTCGACGTGAAGGCCGGCGACCGCATCCTGTTCGGCAAGTGGTCGGGCACCGAGGTGAAGCTCAACGGTGAGGAGCTCCTGATCATGAAGGAGTCCGACATCATGGGCATTCTCGACAACCCTTCCGTCGCGAAGGCGGCCTGAGGCCGCACCTGCGACTGATCCAGAACACCTCGACATAAGGAACGGAAGAACATGGCTGCAAAGGACGTCAAGTTCGGCGCCAATGCCCGCGACCGCATGCTGCGCGGCGTGGACATCCTCGCCGACGCCGTGAAGGTCACGCTCGGCCCGAAGGGCCGCAACGTCGTGATCGACAAGAGCTTCGGCGCGCCGCGGATCACCAAGGACGGCGTGACCGTCGCCAAGGAGATCGAGCTGGCCGACAAGTTCGAGAACATGGGCGCGCAGATGGTGCGCGAAGTGGCCTCG
>DASQNQ010000410.1:0-36125 GCA_035644895.1 Acetobacteraceae bacterium
CCGACAGGATGGCCGGCGGCTCGGCCAGGCGCCCAGGGCCGCTCTCGGGTTCGGCCATCGCTCCCTCCTCCGGGCCGACCACGGCGACGCCGCGCGCCTGCAGAAGCGCCATGTTGGCGCGCGTGGCCGGGTGGTCCCACATGGCCGGGTTCATGGCGGGGGCCACCAGCACCGGGGCGCGCGTGGCGAGCAGGATGGTCGCGGCCAGGTCGTCCGCGTGGCCCTGGGCCATGCGCGCCAGCAGCCCCGCCGAGGCCGGCGCCACCACCACCAGGTCCGGCCAGCGCGCCAGGCGGATGTGCCCGATCTCGGCCTCGGCGGCCCACAGATCGTCATGCACCCGCGCGCCGCTGATGCCGGCCAGCGCCTCCCGCGTCACGAAGCGCGCGCCGCCCGCGGTCAGCACGGGCTGCACCTCGGCGCCGGCCTTGCGCAGCAGGCGCACCAGCTCGAGCACCTTGTAGGCCGAGACGGAGCCCGAGACGACGAGGAGAATTTTTCTGGCAGTCAGCATGCTGTCCGGGAGCCTAGCCCGGCCACGCCCCGGCGGCGAGTGGAGGCGGGCCGGACCGGGTGGCGCTAGCCCGCCGCGATCATGGTGGCGGTCATCGAGGCGACGAGCGTCTCCGCCCCCGCCTCGTCCCGCATCGCGACATCCGCGCGGCAGAAGGTGAGCGTGCGGCCGGGCTTGACCACCTCCGCCCGCGCCACCGCCAGAACGCCGCGCGCCGGGCGGAGGAAGCTCATCTTGAACTCCACGCTCAGCGGCTCCGCCCCCTCCGGCATCAGGGTCATCGCCGCGAAGCCGCAGGCATTGTCGGCCAGCGTGGTCAGCACGCCCGCGTGGACGTGCCCGTGGTGCTGCGTGAGCTCGTCCCGCGCCGGACATTCGATGACGCAGCGCCCGGCCTCGGCCAGGACGACCCGGCTGCCGAGGAGGCGCGCGAAACCCTGCCGCGCGAAGGCGGCGCGGACATGCTCCGCCCCATTGGCCACGCTACAGGCGCCAGCCCGTGTGGATCGCGACGATCCCGCCCGAGAGGTTGCGGTGCGCCACCCGCTCCAGCCCGGCCTCGCGCATCATCCCCGCGAGCGTCTCCTGGTCGGGGAAGCGGCGGATGCTCTCGGCCAGGTACTCGTAGCTGTCCCGGTCCTGCGCCACGCGCGCGCCGATCTCGGGCAGCACGCGGAAGGACCAGGCGTCGTAGATGGGCGCGAGCGGCGCGATCTCGACGCGGGAGAACTCGAGGCAGTGGAAGCGCCCGCCCGGCCGCAGCACCCGCCGCGCCTCCCGCAGCACGGCATCCTTGTCGGTGCAGTTGCGCAGGCCGAAGGCGATCGAGACCTTCTCCACGCTGCGGTCGGGCAGCGGGATGCGCTCCGCGTCCACGCAGAGGAACTCCAGACCCCGCGCCAGGCCGCGGTCGAGAGCCCGGCGCTGCGCGACCTCCAGCATGGCGGGGTTCACGTCGGACAGGATCACCCGCCCCGCCCCGCGCTCCAGCGCCAGGAAGGAGATGTCGCCCGTGCCGCCCGCGAGGTCGAGCAGCGTCTCCCGCGGGGAGGCGGCGATGGCGTTGACGAAGATGCGCTTCCAGACGCGGTGGACGCCGAGCGACATGAGGTCGTTCATCAGGTCGTAGCGCGGCGCCACGCTCTCGAAGACCCGGCGGACCATGCCCGCCTTTTCCTCCCTCGGCACCTCGCGGTAGCCGAAATCGGCCGTATCCTGTGGACTGTTCATGCCAGTCAACTTGGCGCGGCGCGCGTCCAGGGGCAAGGAACCGCCATGCCGGAACTGCCAGAGGTCGAGACGGTGATGCGGGGCCTCGCCCGCGTGCTGGAGGGGCGGCGCATCGCGCGCGCGGCCACGACGCGCGACGGGCTGCGCTGGCCCTTCCCGGGCGCGCTGGCCGCGCGGCTGACGGGTGCGCGCGTGGAGGGGTTCCGGCGGCGCGGCAAGTACATGCTGGCGCGCCTCGACACGGGGGAGAGCCTGCTGATCCACCTCGGCATGTCGGGGCGGATGGTGGCGCGGCCGCTCGGCGCGCCCTCCCTGCCCCGCCTTGGCCCGCAGGGTGCGGCCTCCGACGCGCGCGGCCACAACGGGCCGCCGGAGGCGCATGAGCACCTGGTGATCGAGACCGGGGACGGCATGCGGGTCGGCTTCGTGGACCCGCGGCGCTTCGGCTGCCTCGACCTGGTGCCGACGGCGGAGGAGGACGGCCACCGCCTGCTGCGCGACCTGGGGCCCGAGCCGCTGGAGCCGGGCTTCACGCCGGAGGCGCTGTCGGCGGCGCTCGCCGGGCGGCGCACGCCGCTGAAGTCGGCGCTGCTCGACCAGGGCGTGGTGGCGGGGCTCGGGAACATCTACGTGTCGGAGGCGCTGTTCCGCGCCGGCCTCTCGCCCCGGCGGCTGGCGCACACCGTCCCGGGCACCCGTGCCGCGCGGCTGGTGCCCGCGATCCGGGCCGTGCTGGCGCAGGCGATCGAGGCCGGGGGATCCTCACTCCGGGACTACGTCCGGGCGGACGGGGAGATCGGGCACTTCCAGGAGAGCTTCGACGTCTACGACCGTGAGGGCCGGCCCTGCGCCCGCTGCCCCGGCCCGCCGGAATGCGAGGGCATCCGCCGCATCGTCCAGTCCGGCCGCAGCACCTTCTATTGTCCCCGCACCCAGCGTTGAGCCGCCGCCCCGGCTGGGCTACCGGTTGCGCAACGCCAGCCGAGAGGGACGCCGCGCGATGGCCGCAGAGGGCAACTACGAGATGATCCTGGTCGAGACCCACGGGCGGGTCGGGCTGATCCGCCTGAACCGGCCCCAGGCGCTGAACGCGCTCTGCGACCAGTTGATGGAGGAGCTGGGCGACGCGCTGCGCGGGATGGACGCGGATGCGAACATCGCCGCCATCGTGCTGACGGGCAGCGAGAAGGCCTTCGCGGCCGGCGCCGACATCAAGGAGATGAAGGGCCGTACCTACCCCGCCGTCTACTTCGACGACTTCATCGGCAAGCGGTGGGAGGCGGTGCTGACGATCCAGAAGCCCGTGATCGCCGCGGTCGCGGGCTTCGCCCTCGGCGGCGGCTGCGAGCTGGCGATGATGTGCGACCTGATCCTGGCCGCGGAGACGGCGAAGTTCGGCCAGCCCGAGATCAACCTCGGCATCATCCCGGGCGCGGGCGGCACGCAGCGCCTGACGCGCGCGGTCGGCAAGTCCAAGGCCATGGAGATGGTGCTGACCGGCCGCATGATGGACGCGGCGGAGGCCGAGCGGTCGAACCTGGTCTGCCGCGTGGTGCCCGCCGACCAGCTCATCCCCGAGGCGTTGAAGATGGGAGAGAAGATCGCCGCCCTCTCCGGCCCCTCGGTCGCCATGGCGAAGGAGGCGGTGAACGCCGCCTACGAGCTGACCCTGCGGGAGGGGGTGCGGTTCGAGCGGCGGCTGTTCCTGTCGCTCTTCTCGACCGAGGACCAGAAGGAGGGGATGTCCGCCTTCGCCGAGAAGCGGAAGCCACAGTTCCGCAACGCCTGAGGGGCGCCGCCCACTCCCGCCTTGACCCCGGCGGGGGTGGCGGATAGAACCCGCGCCTCCTGCCGGGTGGCAATGCCGCCCGGCCCACCTATCCCGACTGGTCAGATCCGAGAGCATGGCGAACACGGCTTCCGCGCAGAAGCGCATCCGGCAGACGAAGGTCCGCACCGAGCGCAACCGCGCCCGCAAGTCGCGGGTCCGCACCTTCCTCAGGAAAGTCGAGGACGCGCTCGCCGGCGGGGACAAGACGGCCGCCCAGGCTGCCCTGCAGGAGGCCCAGCCGGAACTGCATGGTGCCGTGACGAAGGGCGTCCTGCACCGCAACACGGCTGCGCGCAAGCTGTCCCGCCTCTCCTCGCGCATAAAGGCGCTGGAGACGGCCGCGAAGGCCTGAACCGCGCCCATCGCGGGAAGGTGCGGTTGCCCTCCCGCGAGAAGCCGCGCTAGCCTTCGAGGTGCGCTGACCGGCGCACGCAAATCATCGAACTGATCAATATTGAGCAGGTGTTCGCATGTACTTATGCGAACGCCGGGTTTCGCGCGTTCGATTGGTTAGCACAAAGTAAACATTTGCGCCGGCGAGGGTCGCGGCGCTACTGTCGCCGGGTTCGGAGCGTTCGTCCCGGGGGGTGGGGCGGGCGCCCTTCCCAGGGGCCGCCGGGCACGGCAGGTGTGCGCCCCGCACGGACAACAGAGGCGGCCGGCATGGCCGACGAGGGTGGCAGGTGCGTCCAATGGGGAAAGACGTGGTTCCGCCTACGCAGCCGGTCTCGGGTCCGTTGGCGGAGCCGCAGCTTGCCGCCTCCTGGGCCCGGATCCGTGGCCGCCTGCGCGACGAGGTGGGGGAGGTCCAGTACCGCTCCTGGCTCCGGCAGATGACGCTCGCGGGCCTCGACGGGGATGAGGCCGTCATCCTGCTGCCCACCCGCTTCCTGCGCGACTGGGTCCGCAGCCACTACGGCGATCGCCTCCGCGCGCTCTGGCAGGGCGAGGTTCCGGCGGTCCGCCGGCTCGAGTTCCGCGTGATGCCGGAGGGCCACGCCGAGGCTGAGGTTGCGCCCGTGCTGACCGAGGCGGGGACGGCGAACGGGGAGGCGGCGCTGGCACCCGTCCGCCCGCCCATCCGCGAGGCTGCGGGCCTCGCGGAGCCGCTGGGGCGCGCGGCGGACCCCCGGGCCGAGGCCCGCAACGACTGGTCCGCGCCCCTCGACCCGCGCTTCACCTTCGACACCTTCGTCGTGGGCAAGCCGAACGAGTTTGCGCATGCCTGCGCGCGCCGGGTGGCGGAAAGGCCGGCCAGCCCCGGCTTCAACCCGCTGTTCCTCTACGGCGGCGTGGGGCTCGGCAAGACGCACCTGATGCACGCCGTCGCCTGGGCGTCCCGCGAGCATGGCGCGCAGCACGGGCGGGCCATGCAGGTGGCCTACATGAGCGCCGAGAAGTTCATGTACCGCTTCATCGCCGCGCTGCGTTCCCAGTCCACGATGGAGTTCAAGGAAAGCCTCCGCAGCGTCGACGTGCTGCTGATCGACGACCTGCAGTTCCTGATCGGCAAGGACAACACGCAGGAGGAGTTCTTCCACACCTTCAACGCGCTGGTGGACGCGGGGAAGCAGATCGTCGTCTCCTCCGACAAGCCGCCATCGGACCTCGCGGGGATCGAGGACCGGCTGCGCACGCGCCTCGGCTGCGGGATGGTGGCCGACCTGCACGCCACGACGTATGAGCTGCGCATCTCGATCCTGCAGGCCAAGGCGCAGGCGCAGGGCGCGCTGGTGCCGCCCAAGGTGCTGGAGTTCCTGGCCCACAAGATCACGACGAACGTCCGGGAGCTGGAGGGGGCGCTGAACCGCCTCATCGCGCACGCCAACCTCTTCGGCCGGCCGATCACGCTGGAGGGCTCGCAGGAGGTGCTGCACGACGTGCTGCGCGCCCATGACCGGCGCGTCACGATCGAGGAGATCCAGAAGCGCGTCGCGGAGCACTACAACATACGCCTTGCCGACATGTCCTCCGCCCGCCGGGCGCGCAACGTGGCACGGCCGCGGCAGGTGGCGATGTTCCTCGCCAAGCAGCTCACCAGCCGGTCCCTGCCGGAGATCGGGCGTCGCTTCGGCGGGCGCGACCACACCACGGTGATGCACGCCGTCTCCCGCGTTGCGGAGCTGATGCAGCACGACGCCTCCTTCGCCGAGGATGTCGAGCTGCTGCGGCGGATGCTGGAAACCTGACGTGGTGCCCTCGGGCGCCGGACGCGGCGATCCGGCCGCCTGGCCCGCGGCATAGCCCGCGGCGCTCAGCCCGCCCCTGCGGGCGGGCTGTCTTTCGATGCCCTCAGGCGCCGCGGGCGGGGTAGGCCGGCGTGTCGCTCGGGGGCGTGGAGGCCTCCTCCTGTGACATCGCGGCCCCCTCGCGGCCATTGGCAGGGCTGTCCTGTTCCACCTGCCCCTTGTGGGGCTCGGGCTTGGGCTGGGGTTTCTCGCCGCTCATGCGCTGTCTCCACCTGGGCGCCCGGCAACGCGGGGCGCGGGCCCCGGGTTGCCGGCACCCCGGGGCCGATGCTTCAACCCGTACGCGACGCCCGAGGAGACCGCGCCCATGACACCTGCCATCCGCGACGCCCTGATGGGGGTCACCACCGCCACGCTCACGACGGTGCTGCTGAAGAAGGGCGTCCGCTTCTGCTACATCCACGGCGCCAAGCCCCTGGTCCCCGCATCGGGCCGGCGCATCGTCGGCCCGGCCTTCACCCTGCGCTTCACCCCGACGCGTGAGGACCTGGCGACGGTCGAGAGCTGGTCCTCCCCCCGCTCCACCCGCGCCGCGATCGAGGACATGCCCGAGGGCTGCGTCGCCGTCGCCGACGCCATGGGCTGCCAGGATGCCGGCATCTTCGGCGACATCCTCTGCGCGCGCATGGCGAAGCGCGGCGTGGCGGGGCTGGTGACGGACGGCATGGTGCGCGACGGCGCGGGCGTGATCGGCACGGGGCTGCCGGTGTTCAGCGTGGGCGCGGTCGCGCCGGCCTCGGTCGCCGCGCTCAACTTCGTGGGCTGGCAGGAGGTGATCGGCTGTGGCCGCGTCACCGTCGTGCCGGGCGACACGGTCGTGGCGGACGACGACGGCGCCGTGGTGATCCCCGCGGCCCTGCTGGACGCCGTGGTGGATGCGGCGGTGGAGCAGGAACGCCTGGAGGGCTGGATCATGCAGGAGGTCGCGCGCGGCCTGGCGCTGCCCGGCCTCTACCCACCGAACGCGGAGACCAGGGCGCGCTACGAGGCGGAGCGGAACCGCGGCTGACTCCCTGCGCCGGCGCTGGTGCCCGACAAAAAAACGGGCCGGTACCCGGAGGTACCGGCCCAAGTTGGGTTCGCCCAGAATGGGCGAAACCGCCGGGAGAAAACGTCGAGGCACCGCCTTGACGGAATACAATCTAACCTCGTCCACCTCACGAGGCCGTGAAGTCTGGATGAAAATTTGTTCATCTTAGGCGCGGCAGCCGGGTCCGTGCGCCGCCGCGCTCCGGCGGGATCGAACTCATAAGTTGAAAATGACGTCGCCATAACGCGCAGCCGGCGGTATATCGTCACGCCATGCGCACACAGCTGCACCCGGCCGACCGCGACCGGCTCGTCGCCTTCCTGAAGGGCCCCCTCTGCCACCAGGTGGCCTTCGGCGCCACTTCCCTCACCATGGTGTCGGAGGCGGAAGCCTCGGCCCAGGGCGGGATCCGGTGCACGCTCGAAGACCAGGCCCGCGCGGCGGAGCTGCTCTCACTGCCGGAGCTGCGGGATGCGGATCCGGCGATCGCCGACGCCGTGACCGACGCCGCGCTGGCCATGGCCGCCCTTCCGGTGCCCTGTGGCGCCGTCATGCAGCCCCAGCTTGAGGTGCGCCGCGCCGACCCGCGCGACTTCGAGGTGCTGACCCCCTTCCACCGCTTCACCGGCGACCTCGCGCGGGGGGAGGTGCGCCAGGGGCTGCGCGGCCGCACCGACCTGCCGCCGGTGATGCACAGCGGCAACCTGGTCGAGTTCCGGATCGGGCTCGGCAAGTTCTGCATCGATGCCGAGGACACGATCACCCGCACCGAGCTGCGCGAGGAGCCGGGCCGCATCGTGCTGGTGCACGAGAGCACGATCCGGGTGCGCGCCGGCCTGCTTCGCCGGCGGGAGGTCGTCGCCGGCACGCTCCGCTACGAGTACGAGATCGGCGCGGCGACCC
The DNA here is from genome assembly GCA_035644895.1 of Acetobacteraceae bacterium. Taxonomy (GTDB): domain Bacteria; phylum Pseudomonadota; class Alphaproteobacteria; order Acetobacterales; family Acetobacteraceae; genus Falsiroseomonas. The sequence continues at coordinate 7,758 of DASQNQ010000410.1, forward strand.
CTCTCCTGCGCGTGGCCGTCACCTTCGAGGCGACGCGCCGCCTGTCGAAGCTGCGCGTGACCACCGCAGCGGACGCGCTCGACGAGCCCGGGCTGGCCTTCGCCGCCGGTCGCGTCCTCGCCGGCGGTGCCTGGCGCGACGCCACCGCCGCCTCGGACGAGCAGAGCTGGGCGGAAGGCCCGGTCGAGCACGCGGCGCTTGCGATGCCGGGCGGGCCGGCGCTGCATCTCCGCCCCGCCGATCCGGGGCGGACGCTGCGCCTGCGGGCCACCTCCGGCCGCCCGAACCTGGTCCACTGGCTGCTCCTGCGCCACGCCACGGATTCTGTCGCGGCCGGCGGCAGCTTCCGCATCGAGGAGGCCCGGCTCCTCGCCCGCTCGGCGGGCGCGGAGGGCGCGGCGGCGGCGATGGCCCTGGCGGACAAGCTTCCGGCGGGCCTGGACCTCGAGCCGGTGGGACCCTCCGGGCTGCTCCTGCACGCCCTGGCGACGCAGCTCCACCTGAACGCGGCGGGCGCCTGGCAGCAGCCAGCCGAGGCGGAGCGCGCCGCGCGGCTGGCCGCCGCCTACGAACGCGACCTGTCGCGGCTGCTCGACGCGCGGGACGCGCGGGCCCTGGACCTCGCCTTCGGCGCCATCTCGGCCGAGATGTGGGCGGGAGCCGGGGACCGGTACGCATCGGCCTGCGACACGCTGCTCGGCCGCCTGCTGGCCATGCAGCGCGACGGCGTGTTCCGCGACCCGGACGGGACCGCCACCTTCGAGGGGCACGCGGCCGCGCTCCTCGCGCTCGCCCGCGCCGGCCATCGCCTGCCCGAGGAGACCTGCGGGCCTGCCGTCGCCGCGGCGCTCGACGTGCTGCGCCCTGCGCCGGCCGAGGGGCGGCGCCCGCAGGACAGCCTGCTGCTCTCGGCCGGCGGGTCGCCGTTGCGGACGAACCGGGCCCAGGACCTCGGCCTGGTGACGCGGGCGCTGCGCGCCCTGGTGGACGCGTCGGAGACCGGGCGGACCCCCCTGCCCCCCCAGGTGGCGACATCGGCGCGGGAGATGCACCGCGTGGTGGTCGCCATGCTCAGGCCGCTGGTGCGCGTCCGGCGCGGCATGCTGGAGGTGGGCGCCCACCCCGGCGGCGAGGGGGGCGCGGCGGCCCAGGCCAGCCTGATGATGGCGCTGATGGCGCCCGACTCGCTGGCGCTGCAGCCCCGCGCGGTGCCGAGCGCGGCCTGACGCGGCGGTCGCTCCGCTTGGACGGCGGCGGAGATGCGGGCAGTCTGACGGTCTGGAATGCAGGACAGACCCAAGGCATGCCCCACCTCTTCGATCCGCTCACGCTGCGCGGCGTCACCCTGCCGAACCGCATCGGCATCTCGCCCATGTGCCAGTACTGCTGCGGGCCGGATGGCAGGCCGACCGACTGGCACCTCGCGCACCTGCTGCAGCGGGCGATCGGCGGCGCAGCGCTGGTGATGGCCGAGGCCACGGCCGTGACCGCGGAGGGTCGCATCACCCCGGGCGACCTCGGCCTGTGGGAGGACGGGCAGGTCGCGGGCCATGCGCGGCTCGCCGCCGCCATCGCCCATGCCGGCGCCGTGCCGGCCATCCAGATCGCCCATGCGGGCCGGAAGGGCAGCCGCGCCCCCGCCTGGCGGGACGAGCCGGCCGCGCCGTCCTGGGAAACGCCCTCGGCCTCCGCCATACCGATGGGCCACTTCGCGACGCCCCGCGCGATGGACGAGGCGGAGATCGAGGCCATCCCGCCCGCCTTCGCGGCCACGGCGCGGCGCGCCGTGCGGGCAGGCTACCGGCTGATCGAGGTGCATGCCGCGCATGGCTACCTGCTGCACCAGTTCCTCTCCCCCCTCTCGAACCGCCGCAACGACGGCTGGGGCGGCGACTTCGAGGGCCGCACGCGCCTGCCCCTGGCCGTCATCCGCGCGGTGCGGGAGGCGCTGCCCGAGGCCATGCCCCTGATGCTCCGCGTCTCCCACACCGACTGGGTGGAGGGCGGCTGGACGACGGAGGAGACGGTGGAGCTGGCGCGCCGCGCCGCGGCGCTCGGCGTTGACATGCTCGACGTCTCCTCGGGCGGGATCGAACCCAAGGCGCGCATCCCGGTCGGCCCCGGCTACCAGGTGCCCGGCGCCGAGGCGGTGCGGCGCGGCGCCGGCATCGCGGTCGCGGCCGTCGGCATGATCACCGAGCCCGACCAGGCCCAGGCCATCCTGGCGGAGGAACGCGCGGACCTCGTGCTGCTCGCCCGTGCCGTGCTGCGCGACCCCTACTGGCCGGCACGCGCGGCGGTGGCCCTTGGCCGGCCCGAGGCCGTGCGGAGCCCGGCGCAGTACGACCGCGGCTGGAACGCGCTCGGGCCCCTGCCCATGCGCGCGGAGACGGGGGAGCCGATGCCGGCGCTGTAGCGCCGCCCCCGAAGCTTCACACCCTGGAAAGGTCGGCGGTGCTATCGCGCCGCCGACGACGGGGCAAGACGCGATGGGCACCGAGACAGGCCACGCATCGGGAGATGCGCGGCCCGAGATGATTCTGGACAGCTTCGTCGCCGGCAGCGGCGAGGGCGGCGATCCGCGCGCGCTGCTCGGCCTGCGGGCGGGCATGCCGCTCCGGCTCCGCCGTGCCCGCACCCGCAGCAGGGGGACGCGGGTGGAGGTCCTGGCCGGCTGCGGCGGGCGGCTCGGCTGGCTGCCCTGGGAGGATGGGCAGGCGATCCCGGACCCCGAGGCCGCGACGGCGCAGGTCGTGGCGCTGGTCCCGTCCGCCCACCGACCCCGGATCCAGATCCGCGTCGCCCTTGCGGCCTGACGGTCAGCGCCGGCCGAACATCCGCTCCAGCTCCGCCGGCCCCAGCCGGAGCACCGTCGGCCTGCCATGGGAGCAGGTGGAGGCGCCCGGCGTCGCCTCCATCTGGCGCAGCAGCGCCGCCATCTCGGGCGGGGTCAGGCGGCGACCCGCGCGCACCGAGCCGTGGCAGGCCAGCCGGGCCACCGCCGCGTCCAGCCGCGCGGCCAGCGCCAGCCCCTCCCCGGTCTCGGCCAGCTCCTCCGCCAGGTCGCGCAGGATCGGGCCGGGCTCCGGCGTGCCGAGCAGCGCGGGGACCGCCCGCACCAGCACCGCGCCGGGGCCGAAGCCCTCGATCTCCAGGCCGAGCCGCCCCAGTTCCTCCGTGCGGGCCAGCAGCGCGGCGGCGTCGCGCGGCGGCAGCTCCACGACCGCGGGCAGCAGCAGGGGCTGGCTGCGGACCCCGCCCTCCAGAAGCTGGGCGCGGAGGCGCTCATGCGTCAGCCGTTCATGCGCCGCGTGCTGGTCCACCAGCACCAGCGCCCCATCGGGCGCCTCGGCCAGGACGTAGGTGTCGAGGATCTGCGCCAGCGGGCGGCCCAAGGGGGCATGGCCGGGGGCATCGCCCGGCGCATCGGAGGGCAGCTCCGGGAGCGGCTCGGCGCGCGGCTCCGGCGCGGCAAAGCCGAGCGGCAGGCGCGGATGCCGCGGCGGCGCCGCAGGCGCGGGCCGCCAGCCCGGGACGGAGAGCGGCGCCGGCGCCTCCGCGAAGCCCGGGCCGGGGGCAGCGGCGCCCTGCCACGGATCCGCCCGCCCCGCGCCCACCGCGATGGCGCGGCGCAGCGCGCCGATCACCAGGCCGCGCACCTCCGCCTCCTCGCGGAAGCGCAGCTCGGTCTTCATCGGGTGGACGTTCACGTCCACCGCCTCGGGCGGCAGGTCGAGGAACAGCGCCGCCGCCGCGTGCCGCCCCGCGGGCAGCGCGTCGCGGTAGGCAACGCGCAGCGCGGTGGCGAGCAGCCGGTCGCGCACCGGGCGCCGGTTCACCACCAGGTGCTGCGCCGCCCCGGTCGCCCGGTGATGGGTGGGCAGCGCGGCAAGCCCCGAGAGGCGCAGCGCCCCGCGCGACTCCTCGACCGGCACGGCGGCCGCGGCGAAGTCGGGCCCGAGGATCGCGGCCACCCGCGCCTCCCGCGTGGCGGGCGGCAGCGCCAGCGCCTCCCGCCCGTCCACCTCGACACGGAACGCCACCTCGGGCCAGGCCAGCGCCAGGCGCCGCACGGCCTCCAGCGCATGGTCGGCCTCGGTGCGCGGGGCCTTGAGGAAGGCCCGGCGGGCCGGCGTCGCGAAGAACAGGTCGCGCAGCTCGACGCGCGTGCCGGGCGGGCCGGCGGCGGGCGCGACGGGCCGCTTGCGCCCGCCCTCAACCTCCACCGCATGCGCCTCTCCCCCGGCAGGGCGGGAGGTGATGAGCAGGCGCGACACCGCGCCGATCGAGGGCAGCGCCTCGCCCCGGAAGCCGAGCGTGCCGATGCGGAACAGCGCCGCCTCCTCCGGCAGCTTGGAGGTGGCGTGGCGCTCGACGGCCAGCGCCAGGTCCGCGGGCGCCATGCCGTGGCCGTCATCCTCGACCAGGATGCGCCCGATGCCGCCCTCCTCCAGCGCGACGGAGACGCGGCGCGCGCCGGCGTCGAGCGCGTTCTCGACCAGCTCCTTCACCGCCGCCGCCGGGCGCTCCACCACCTCGCCGGCCGCGATGCGGTTGGCGGTGGTCTCGGGCAGCAGGCGGATTCGCGGGGCGGCGGTCACCCCGCCTATCTGCGCCCTCCCCGCCCCCGGCTCAACGCTGGCGGGCGCGGATCTCCGCGACCAGGGCGGCGGTGGCCGCTTCGGGCGCCTCGGCGCGCCCCTCCAGTGCCGGCAGGATCCCGCCCGCGAGCTGCTTGCCCAGCTCCACGCCCCACTGGTCGAAGGGGTTGATGTCCCAGAGCGCGCCGAGGCAGGCCACCTTGTTCTCATACAATGCGACCAGCTGCCCGAGCGTCCCCGGCGTGAGGCGGGGCAGCAGGATCGTCACGCTCGGCCGGTTGCCCGGGAAGGTGCGGTGCGGCGCCAGCCGCGCGACCTCGGGCGCCGAGAGCCCGGCGCGCGCCATCTCCGCCCGTGCCTCCGCCTCCGTGCGGCCGAGCGCCAGCGCCTCCGCCTGGGCGAGCGCGTTGGCGAGCAGCTTGCGGTGGCTGTCGGCATGCGCGTGGTCGGGCCGCGCCACCAGCACGAAGTCCACCGGCACCGGCGTGGTGCCCTGGTGGACGAGCTGCATGAAGGAGTGCTGGGCGTTCGTCCCGGGCTCCCCGAACACCACGGGCCCGGTGGCGTGGCCGACCGCCGCGCCCGCGACCGTCACCCGCTTGCCGAGCGACTCCATCTCGAGCTGCTGGAGATGCGCCGCGAAGCGCGCCAGCCGCTCGTCATAGGGCAGCACGGCGCGGGCGGGGAGGCCGAGGCCGTTCACGTGCCAGACCTCGGCGAGTGCCAGCAGCAAAGGCAGGTTGTCGGCCGGGGCCGCCTGCAGGAAGTGCTCGTCCATCGCCCGGGCGCCGGCCAGCAGGTCGCGGAAGGCGGCCATGCCGCAGGCGAGCGCCACCGAGAGGCCGACCGGCGACCAGAGCGAGAAGCGCCCGCCCACCCAGTCCTGGAAGCCGAAGACGCGCTCCGGCGCGATGCCGAAGGCGGCGGTGGCGGGCAGGTTGGTCGAGAGCGCCGCGAGGTGCGGGCCGACCGCCCCCTCCCCCAGGCTCGCCGCCAGCCAGCCGCGCACGAGCGCCGCGTTGGTCATCGTCTCCTGCGTCGTGAAGGTCTTGGAGGCCACCAGCACCAGCGTGCGCCTTGGGTCGAGGCCGGGGCGCACCGCCTCCCAGGCATGGGCGTCCACATTGGCCAGGAAGTGCGCCCGCATCGGCTGGCCATCCCGCGCGAGCGCCCGCGCCACCATGGCGGGGCCGAGGTCGGAGCCGCCGATGCCGATGTTCACCACATCCGTGAAGCGCTCCCCCGTCGCGCCGCGGATCGCGCCCGCATGCACGCCCTCCACGAACCGGGTCATGGCGCCGAGCGCATCGTGGACGGCGGCGGAGGCGTCCTCCTCACCCGCGCGGAAGGTGCCGGCCGGCCCGCGGAGCGCCATGTGCAGCGCGGCGCGGCGCTCGGTCGCGTTCACCGCCTCCCCGCGCGCCATGCGGTCGCGGAAGCCCGCCACGTCCCGCGCGCGGGCAAGCCCGAGCAGCGCGGCCATGACGTCCGCGGTGATGGAGGTGCGCGACAGGTCGAGCAGCAGGTCGCCGCCGCGCCGCGCCATGGCCCGGAACCGGCCGGGATCGGCCTGCAGCAGGGGCCGCACCGCCGCCGCGCCGGGGCGGCTCGCCAGGTCCGTCAGCGTCGCCCAGGCCTCGGTGCCCGATTGTGTCGCAGCGGCCATTGCCTGTGACTCCGTCTACAATTTTCCACTTTTTCGCGTCGAGGTTGATGCCGACGCCCGCCGCATCCGGTACATAGACGGGCATGGCGATCATGCGAAGCACGGACGGGCTGCCCGAGACTGCCGCCATGCCGGGATCGCCGGCGGCATCTCCCCAACGCCACCGGCACGCCGGGCTGCGCACCTGGCTCGTCGGCACCCTCGCCGCATTCGGACTGACCGCGGCGGGGGTCTTCGCCCTTGCCACGCTCGCCGACTACCGCTCGACGCTCGAGGAGGGGTGGCGCCAGGCGGAGAACACCGCCCTGCTGCTCGCCAGCCACGGCGACCACACGCTGAGCGTGAGCGCGGCGATGGCCGACCGCCTGGCGGAGCGCATCCGGCGCGACGGCGCCGAGAGCCTGCGCGGCGCGGACTGGTCCGAGCTCGCCTCCCTCGCCGCGCGCTCGGCCGAGGTCGACAGCCTCTGGATCATCGGCGCGGATGGGCGGCTGATCGCCAACAGCCTCGCCGCCGAACCCCCTCGGACCGACTTCTCCGACCGCGAGCATGTCCGCGCCATCCAGCAGGGCGCCGAGAGCCACCTGAACGTGCTGCTCTTCGGGCGCATCAGCCGGGTGTGGTTCTATGCCTACAACCAGGCGGTCCGGCGGGAGGGCAGGCTGGAGGCGATCGTGCAGGTCTCCACGCACGGCACGGCCTTCCGCCAGCTCGCGGCGCAGCTGCGGCTCGGCCCCGATGCGGTCCTGCTGCTCGCGCGGCCGGACGGCGCGCCGCTGATGCGCTGGCCGCTTCCCGAGGCGGGGGCCGTCGTGCCTCCGCTCCGCATCCCCACGCATGGCGCCACCCGACAGGAGGTCGTGGACGAGAGCGGGCGCGCGATGCTCCTCGCCTCGCGTCCCTCGCCGTCCGGGCAGGTGGTGGCCGCGGCGGGCCTTGCCCGCAGCCATGTGGTCGCGCCCTTCCAGGCGCGGCTGCGGCGGAACGGCGCGCTCGGCGCCCTGGCCGCCCTGCTCGGGCTCGGTATGTCGGCCGCCGCCCTCCGGGCCGCGGCCGGCGAGGCGCGCGCCCGGCGTGAGCTGGAGGCGCGCGGGGCCGCGCTGGCGACCGCGCTGAAGGACAGGGACGGGCTGGTCGACCTGCTCTCGGAGAACGAGGCGCGGCTGCGTCTCGCTCAGCAGGCGGGCGAGATCGGCCTGTGGGACTGGGACCTGCACACCGACCGCATGGTGCTGGTGGGCGCGACCTTCCGTGCCTGGGGGCTCCGCACCGGCGTGACGCGTCCCTCCTCCGCCCGGTTCCTGGCCGCCGTCCATCCCGAGGACCGCGACCGGCTCGCCGCCGCGGCCGTGGCCAGCCTGCGCGGCGAGGGACCCGTGCAGACCGAGTTCCGCATCCTTCGCCGTGGCCCGCCCCGGCGCAACCGCTGGGTTGCCACGCGCTGGCTGGCGGTGCGGGCAGAGGTCCTGCGCGGTCCCGGCGGCGTGCCGCGCCGGATGATCGGCATCGCCATGGACGTGACCGCCCGGCGGCACGCGGCCGATGCCCTTGCCGAGGCGAACACCCTGCTGGAGCGCCGGGTGGCCGAACGCACCCGCGACCTCGCCCAGACGAATGCCCGGCTGCGGGAAAGCGAGGCGCGGTTCCGCGGCATCTTCAACGCGACCTTCCAGCTCATCGCGCTGCTCTCGACGGACGGCACGGTGCTGGAGGCGAACGACGCGGCGCTGGTGGAGCCAGGGGCGGAGTTCCTCGGTCATCCCCTCTGGGAGGCACCGTGGCTCGATGGCGCCCGGGAGGAGGTGACCCGGGCCGTCACCCGCGCCGCGACGGGCGAGTTCGTGCGGCAGGAGCTGGCCGTCACGTTGCCGGATGGGCGGAGCGTCGCCGTGGACTTCTCCCTCAAGCCCGTGCGGGACGAGGAGGGGCTCGTCTCCCTCCTCGTCGCGGAGGCGCGCGACATCTCGGACCTGAAGGCTGCCCAGGCACAGCTGCACGAGGCGCAGAAGCTGGACACGCTCGGCCGCCTGACGGGCGGCGTGGCGCATGACTTCAACAACCTGCTCATGGCCGTGCTTGCCAACCTGCGGCTCGCCCGGAAGCGCCTGCCGGACGGCGCCGACGCGCGGGTGGCGCGCCACATCGACGGCGCGATCCAGGGCGCGGAGCGCGGCGCGGCGCTGACGGCGCGGCTGCTCGCCTTCGCGCGGCGCCAGGATCTGCGGCCGAAGCCGGTGGACGTCGCCGCCCTGCTGGAGGGCATGCGCAGCCTGATCGAGCGGTCCTGCGGGCCGCTGGTCGAGTTACGGATCGAGGCGGAGCCCGGCCTCCCGCCGGCGCTGGTGGACCCGAACGGCCTCGAACTCGCGCTGCTGAACCTGGCGGTGAACGCGCGGGACGCGATGCCGGAGGGCGGGCACCTGCGCATCACCACCGCCTTCGCCCCGCCACCGGAGGGCCTCGCCGGGCGCGGCTTCCTCTGCATCTCGGTCACCGACACCGGGTTCGGGATGGACGAGGCGACGCGCGCGCGCGCGTCGGAGGCCTTCTTCTCGACGAAGGCGCCGGGCCGCGGAACCGGCCTCGGCCTGTTCATGGTGCAGGGCCTCGCCACGCAGTCGGGCGGCGCGCTGCGCCTCGACAGCGCGCCCGGCAAGGGCACCGCGGCCTCCATCTGGCTGCCGATCGTCGAGGCCGCTGCCCCGGCCGAGCCCGCCCCCGGGCCCGTGGCGGAAGCCGCGGCCCCGCCGGCCAGCGGCATGGTGCTCGTGGTGGATGACGAGCCGCTGATCCTGGAGAGCACCGCCGCGCTGGTCGCCGACCTCGGCTACCGGGTGGTCACCGCCGGATCCGGGGAGGCGGCGCTGGCCGCTCTCAGGAGCTGGCCGGAGATCGGCTTGGTGCTGACCGACTACGCGATGCCCGGCATCACCGGCGCGGCGCTGGCCCGGCAGGTCCGCGACCTGCGGCCGGGCCTGCCCGTGGTGATCGCCACCGGGTACGTCTCGCCCGAGCCGGGCGCCGAGCCCCTTCCCGGCGACCTGCCGAGGCTCGACAAGCCCTACGGCCAGGATGAGCTGGCACGGGTGTTGGCGCAGGCGATGGAGGCGGGGCGGGTCGTCCTCGCCGGCTGACCCGCGCCTGCGTCAGGGGGTCCGCGTCGCGTCGCGTGCCTCGGCGGCCCGGCGTTCCTCGGCCTCCTGCGTCACCTCCGCCGCAATGCGGGCCATGATGGCCTCCAACGTCGCGCCCTTTCCCTCGCCCGCCCGCAGCGCGTCGTGCTCTGCGTGAAGCTCCGCAAGGTTCTTCGGAGCGCGGGGTGCCGTGCCGTGTTCGGCTGTCATGACCTGCCCCTCCTGGCGGGGAGAGGCTCCGCGCATGGCGGAGGCGCCGGGAAGCGCGATCGGGTCAGTTTGGCTTGCCCTTCAGCGCGGCTTCCCCTTCAGCGCGGCTTCCCCTTCAGCGCGGCTTCCGCAGCACCGCCCGCACCACCTCGGCCGGGCCCTGGTGGCGCGGCCCCTCGTCGAGGAGGACGGTGCCCTCCAGCAGCTCCAGCACCTCCAGCCCGGCGAAGTGCCGCTCCACCAGCGCCCGGGTCCAGAGCAGCGCGGGGTCCTTCGGCCCGCCCGAGCGGCGGCCCTCCTGCGCCGGAGTGAAGCACTCGAGGACCAGCAGCGCGCCCGGCGCCATGGCGCGCAGCACGCGCGGGGCCGCGGCGGCGCGGTCCGCGGGCGGGAGGTGCAGGTAGATCCAGGCCACCAGGTCGAATGCCGCCTCCGGCCCGTCCCAGGCTGCGAGGTCCGCGGCCTCCGTCCGCAGCGTGACGCCGCGCGTGGCTGCGAGGCCCCGCGCCTTGGCCAGCCCGACCGCCGACCAGTCGAGCGACAGCACGTCGCATCCCTGGCCCGCGAGCCAGACGCCGTTCCGCCCCTCTCCGTCGCCCACGGCCAGGGCGCGCAGACCGGGGCGCAGGCGCCAGGCCTGGGCGCGCAGGTACTCGTTCGGCGCCTCCCCGAACTGGAACCCCTCGCCCGCGTAGCGCTCGTCCCAGCCGGCGCCGGTCGAAAGGCTCATCGAAGCGGCTCCCCTTTGGGCTCCCATCCGGGCGGCGCCATCTCGAACCCGCTGAACAGGAAGGCGGGGCTGACCGTGCAGCCGACCAGCGACCAGCGCCCGAGCGACCTCGCGGCCTGCCACCACCCGGCCGGCACGATGCCCGTCGGCGACTCCCCCGCCCCGAGATCCGGGCCGAGACGCAGCGAACTGGGCGCCGTGCCGGCATCGGGCGCGAGGCGGAGAAGCAGCGGCGCGCCGGCGTGCCAGTGCCAGATCTCGGCGGCGTCCACGCGGTGCCAGTGGCTTGCCTCGCCCTCGGCCAGCAGGAAGTGGATCGCCGTGCCGGCGCCCCGCCCGCCATCCGCGGGCGCGTCGCGCCAGACCTCGCGGTAGTGCCCGCCCTCCGGGTGAGGCCGCAGGCCGAGCGCCGCGATGACCGCGGCGGGGTCCAGCGCCGGGTCGCGCAGGTCGGGGTTCATGCGGGCTCCGGCCAGACGAAGCGGCCGTGCTCGAGGTACCGGAGCCGGGCTTCGATGTCGTCCGCGCGGCATGCCATGAAGGAGAGGACGCCGACGCCCACCTCCAGCGCGTCCGGGCCGTCCGGCCCGGCGGCGAAGGCCGGCGCCTCCGCCTCGATCTCCAGGTCGAGCACGGGGCCGGGCACGGCGGCCTCCAGCGCGGCCACCACCCGCGCGCCCGGCCCGACCTCCAGGCGCAGCGGCTGACCCTCCCCGGCGCGGAGCAGGACGGCCTGGCCCGCGGGCGGTGCCTGGAGCGTCAGGTGCAGGCGGAGCGTCGTGCCGGGCGGGATGCCATCGCCCAGCGGCAGGCGCATCAGGGCGCGGCCGGGACGGGTCCAGCAGCCCCAGCGGGTGGGCGGGTGCCAACCCTCGCCCTCCCGGACCAGGTCCGCAAGCGCCATGGCCGGGGTCGGCATCGGCGCCTCGATCTCCGCGACCGGGTGGACCTCCCCCGGCACGATCGCGGGCGGGGCGGCGGGGGCCGGCCGGGCGGCGTCGAGCGCGGCGCGCAGTTCCTCGCCCAGCGCCGACCATGGCCGCAGCCGCAGCCCGGCGCGCACCCGCGCCTCCTCCGCCGCGCGGTGGGCCTCGTCGAAGATCAGCGCCTCCAGCGCCGCGACCAGCTCGGGCTCGGAGCCCGCGCGGAAGTGGGTGGCAAGGCCGAGCCCCGCATCCAGCAAGCCGGAATGGCCGGGCGCCAGCACCGCCTTGCCGTGCGCCAGGGCCTCCGTCACCGGCAGGCCCCATCCTTCGTGCTGGGAGTTGTAGAGCGCGAAGAGGCAGCCCTCGTAGAAGGCGGGCAACTGCGCGTCGGAGACATCCGTCAGGTGCAGCACGCGCTCGGCCAGCGCCGGGGCGTTGCGCAGCAGCGCCGTCGCGCCCTCCGCCATGAAGCCGAGCCGCCCGATCAGCACGAGGCGCGGGACGCGCGCGGCGCCGTGCCGGCGGATGAGCGAGAGCCAGGCGTTCAGGACGAACAGGTGCCCCTTGCGGCTCTCTATCGTGCCGACGAACAGCGCATAGGGCCGGCCGGAGAGCTGGGCCATCGCCGGATGCGCGCGCGCCGCGGGCGGCAGCGCGGCCGGCGCCGCGTCGAGCGGCATCAATGCCACGGGCGGCGCCGGCAGGCCGGGCAGCGCGTCGCGGCGCAGCCGCTCGATGTCCTCGGCGGTGGAGCGCGAGGTTGCGATCAGCAGGTCGGCATGCGCGCCGAGCGAGGCGAACCAGCGGGCGAACTGCCCGACCATCGCCGGCGCGCAGTGCTCCGGCACCAGCAGCGGCCCGCAATCGTGCACCAGCGCGGCGTAGCGCAGGCCGAAGCGCGCCTTCGCCGCGCGCAGCGCGCGGTGGTAGTCCGGCAGCCACCAGGAGGAGCCGAGGTTCACCAGCCAGGCACCCCGCGGGAAGGCGAGGTTGGGCGCCGCGCGCAGCGCCTCCCGCGCCAGCGCGACCGCCTCGCGCCAGCCCGCGTCGCGCGCATCGCCGCCCGAGCGGCAGAGGGCGACGAGGCGGTCGAACACCTCGCGCGGCAGGGCGCGCCAGGCCCCGGCCTCGGGCTCGAACGCGGCGAGGATGGCATCCGCCGCCGGCCCCTCCGGCCGGATGGCGGGCACCACGACCTCGAGCTGTACGCGCTGGATGCCTGAGGGCGCGCGCTGCTGGTCGAACCAGGCCATCAGGTCCGACAGGTCGAAGACGATCCGCCCCTCGGAGGCGAAGGTGAGCATGGGGCCCGTGTCGGCCTCGGGCGCGGCCCAGGCCTCGGCCTGGCCCCGGAGCGCGACGGCCTCCCGCCGCGCCGCCTCGTTGGCCGGGTCGAGTTCGAGGGCGCGGGCATAGGCGGCGCGCGCACCGGGCAGGTCGCCCGCGAGCTTCAGGGCGTGGCCGAGGTTGAGCTGGAGGTCCGCATCCTGCGGCCGCCCCGTCGCCGCCCGCCGGTAGCTCTCGATCGCGGAGAGGGGGTCGCCTGCCTCCTTCACGCAGTGGCCGTGCTGGATCCAGATCTCCGAGTCCTCGGGGCGGAGATCGAGGTAGGCAGCATAGGCCTCCGTCGCGGCGCGCCAGTCGCGCAGGTCGCGCAGCCGATCCGCCTCGTCCCGCAGGCGCCCCGGTTCGGGCGGCGCGCCGGGGCGGGGCTCCGCCTCGCCCCGCAGCCGGCCGAAGAAGCCGCTCACCGCCCCCGCCTCACGTGCGGCCGTAGGTATCCTCAAGGCGGACGATGTCGTCCTCCCCGAGGTAGGCGCCCGACTGCACCTCGATCAGGGTCAGCGGGATCTTGCCGGGGTTCTCCAGCCGGTGGACGCAGCCGAGCGGCAGGTACACGCTCTCGTTCTCGCGCAGCAGGATGCGCTCCCCGTCGCGCTCGACGACCGCGGTGCCGGCGACGACCACCCAGTGCTCCGCCCGGTGGAAGTGCTTCTGGAGGGAGAGCTTGGAGCCCGGGCGCACCACGATCCGCTTCACCTGGAAGCGCGTGCCATGGGCCACGCCCTCGTAGCTGCCCCAGGGGCGGTAGACGCGGCGGTGCTCCGCGGCCTCCCGGCGCCCTGCGGCCTTCAGGCGCTCGACCAGGCGCTTCACCTCCTGCGCCCGGGCGCGCGGGCAGGCGAGCACCGCGTCCTCCGTCACCACCAGCACCACATCCCGCAGCCCGACGACGCCGGCAAGGATGCCGTCCGACCGCACGTAGCAGCCGGAGGAGTCCAGCAGCTCGACAGGCCCGTGGGTGGCGTTGCCCTGGGCATCGCGCTCCGCCACCTCCCACAGGCTGTCCCAGGAGCCGACATCAGACCAGCCCGGGTCGCAGGGCACGACGGCGGCGCGGGCGGTCCGCTCCATCACCGCGTTGTCCACGGAAACGGAGGGCGCTGCGGCGAACGCGTCACCGAGGCGCATGAGCCCGAGGTCGGGCCGCCCCGCCTCCACCGCCGCGCGGGCGGCCGCGAGGATGGCGGGCGCGTGCGCCTCGAACTCCGCGATGAGGGTCGCGGCGCTGGCCACGAACATTCCGCTGTTCCACAGGTGCCGCCCGCCGCGCAACAGGGTCTCGGCCATCGCGGCCTCGGGCTTCTCCAGGAAGCGGGCGACGGCGAAGGCGCCGTCTGCGCCGGGCAGCGCCGCGCCGGGCTCGATCCAGCCATAGCCCGTCTCGGGCGAGGTCGGGCGGATGCCGAAGGTCGCGATGCGCCCGGCCCGCGCGGCGGCGGCGGCGGCGTCGAGGCCGCGGTGCAGGGCGGGGACGTCCGTGATGGAGGCGTCGGCCGCCATGATCCAGAGCACGGCATCCGGCGCGGTGGCGGCGATCGTCAGCGCCGCCGCGGCGATCGCCGGGGCGCTGTTGCGCGCCACGGGCTCGATCAGGATGCGGGCGTCGGAGATGCCGCACTCCCGCAGCTGCTCGTCGATGATGAAGCGGTGGGCATCCCCGCCGACGACCAAAGGCGGCGCGAAGCCGGGGCCCCTGGCGCGGGAGGCGGTTTCCTGCAGCATGGTCCGGGGCGTCACCAGCGGCCAGAACTGCTTCGGATAGGCCTCCCGCGAAAGGGGCCAGAGCCGGGAGCCGGTGCCGCCCGACAGGATCACGGGCACGATCGGGCTGGGCTGGGCGGTCATGGCAAGGTCAACCTCGGCGAGAGGCCCGGCGGAGCGGGCATTCGGGTAGCGCAATCGGGCGATCCGCCGGCGCAGGACGACCGCGGACGCAGGCCATATACAGCGGCCAGGGTATCTGAATAAGGCAGGTTCAGCGCAGGATCAGGGCGATGGCCAGCACGAGGGGGGAGACGAGGATGGCGACGGCCAGCGCGCGCAACAGGAGCACCGCACCATGCGCGATGACAGGCGCAAGCACCGAACCCGGCCGCCGTCCGGCAGCCTGGATGGCCTTCAGCCCCTCTCTCACCCGCATGACAATGCCCCCAACAGGCAGGTGGCGAGCAAACCGCAGCCCGGCGCGGCGCGGCAAGCCCGATTGCCGCCTTATACGTAAATTAAGGTCTGGAATCTTGCGTTCAAGTTGACGTCCGGCTGGCTTTCGCCATACCCGGCCAGCAGGACGCGGCCGCTCGCGTCCCCCGCGTGCCGCCGGGATCGTCCCGCCACACGCCCGCCACAGGAACACCCAGGTTGCAAGTCAGGCCACGCATCCTCCTCGACGGCTACAACCTGGCGCTCGACCAGGGGACCGGCGTCGCCACCTATGCCCGCAACCTGTCCCGGCGGCTCGGCGCGCTGGGCGCCGAGGTCGGCGTGCTCTACGGCAACCGCGCCTCCCGCTCGAAGGACCCGGTGCTGCGGGAGGTCACGTTCTTCGATCCCCGGCATGACGAGCCGCAGGGCATCTTCCGCCGCCTGCGGGAGGTGCGGTCGGTGCTGTCGATGCGCCTGGGCGAGCGCGCCCTGCCGGTGCCCTCCACCGGGCTCGTCATCCGCAACGCGCTGGAGGACCGGCTTCCGCATTTCGACCGGCTCTACAACGCGCCGGAGCTGTTCCGCCGGTCCGTCAACGCCTTCGACCTGTTCAAGCGGCTGCTGGAGGTGGAGGTGCCGGACCGGCCGGACGTGGCCCACTGGACCTATCCCCTGCCGCTGCGCGTGCCGCGCGCCCGCAACATCTACACGATCCACGACCTGGTGCCGCTGCGCCTGCCCTACACGACGCTCGACCGGAAGCGGCGGCACTGGCGCCTGTGCCAGGAGATCGCCCGCCGCGCGGACCACATCGTCACCGTCAGCGAGGCGTCGCGCCAGGACATCATCCGCATCCTCGGCGTGCCGGAGGACCGGGTGACGAACACCTACCAGGCCGTCGCGCTGCCGGGCCGCTACGCGGACAAGCCCGAGGCCCACGCGGCCGCCGAGGTGGAGGGCGCCTTCGGCCTGGAATGGCACGGCTACCACCTGTTTTTCGGGGCGATCGAGCCGAAGAAGAACGTGGGCCGCATGATCGAGGCCTACCTCGCCTCGGGCGCCTCCGTGCCGCTCGTGCTGCTGGGCAAGAAGGCGTGGCAGAGCGAGGAGGAGCTGCGCCTGGTGCCGGAGGAGGCGGGTGCCGCGGCGTCCAGCCCGGAAGCCCGGCGCCGGCTCCGCGTCATCCGGCTGGACTACGCGCCGCTGCGCCTCCTCGTCAGCCTGGTGCGCGGGGCGCGGTCCGTCATCTTCCCCTCCCTCTACGAGGGCTTCGGCCTGCCGGTGCTGGAGGCGATGAGCCTCGGGACGCCTGTGATCACCTCGAACACCTCCTCGCTGCCCGAAGTGGCGGGGGATGCGGCGATGATGGTGGACCCCTACGACATCGAGGCGCTGACCCGCGCGATCCGTGAGGTGGACGCCGATGCCGGGCTGCGCGCCGAGCTGTCCCGCCGCGGGCCGGCGCAGGCGCGGCTGTTCAGCCCGGCCGCGTACGACGCGCGGCTGCGGGAGCTCTACGGCAGGCTCGGGGTGGGCTTCGGCCCGGGCTGACCGGGCCAGGGCCTCCTGCGGCCTGGCGTCAGACGGCGCGCGTCAGCCCGCCATCAACGCGGATGTTCTGGCCCGTGATGTAGCCGCCCCCCTCTGACGCGAGGAACGCGACCGTCGCAGCAACCTCCTTCACCGTCCCGTAGCGCCCCATCGGCACGCTCCGGCGCCGCTCCTCCGTCGCGGGCAGGCTGTCGATCCAGCCGGGCAGGACGTTGTTCATGCGGAGGTTGTCCGCCGCGTAGGTGTCGGCCCAGATCTTGGTGAAGGCCGCGAGGCCCGCGCGGAACACGGCGGAGGTCGGGAACATCGCGCTCGGCTCGAAGGCCCAGGCGGTCGAGATGTTGACGATGGCGCCGGATTTCCGCGCCTGCATGAGCGGCGTGACGAGCCGCGTCGGGCGGACGACGTTCAGCAGGTAGACGTCCATCCCCGCGTGCCACTGCGCGTCGGTGATCTCCAGGATCGGCGCCCGCGGCCCGTGCCCCGCGCTGTTCACCAGCACGTCGATGCGGCCCCAGCGCTCCATCGCCCCTTCGACCAGGCGTCGCAGGTCGTCGTCCGACTGGTTGGAACCCGTGACCCCGAACCCGCCCAGCTCCGTGGCCAGCGCCTCGCCCTTCCCCGAGGAGGAGAGGATGGCGATCCTGAAGCCGTCCGCCGCCAGCCGGCGCGCCACCGCCGCGCCCATGCCGCTGCCGCCCGCGGTGACGACCGCAACCCTCTCAACCGCCATGACATCCTCCTCCCGGTGGCCCCGGCGGGGCGCATCGATTCCAGGCCGGTGTCTATGGCACCGAACCGGGCGCCATCCCAGGCTGCGGGCGGCGCAGGACCACCGTCCGGGCCGCGCCATGCGTGCGCTCCGCCAGCACCTCCCAGGACGGGGTGAAGGCGTCGTCGCGGCCCAGCTCGGCGCAGACGATGGCGCCGGGCGCGATCCAGCCTGCGGCATCCAGCGCGGCGACGGCGCGCGGGACCAGCTCCTGCCCGTAGGGAGGATCGAGGAACACCAGGCCGCATCGGGGGCCGCGCGGCGGGCGCGTCGCGTCGGCCGGCAGGACCACCGCCCGCGCGCCCTCCCCCAGCGCCGCGATGTTCGCGCGCAGCGCAGCCAGCGCGGCGCGGTCGCGCTCGATGAAGTGGGCGCGGGCGGCACCGCGCGACAGCGCCTCGATGCCCATGGCGCCTGTGCCCGCGAAGGCGTCCAGGACCTCCGCCCCGTCCAGCACGGCGCGCCCGGCCCAGGGCGCGTGCCACAGGCTGTCGAACAGCGCCTGCCGGACGCGGTCGGCGGTCGGCCGCGTCGCCTCGCCGGGCGGCGCGGCGAGCCTACGGCCGCGATGCCGGCCCGCGACGACGCGCAGCATGGGGCGGGCGCCGCGGCGCGGCGTTGCGCGCGCGCGGGATGGAGCGGGGCCTCGCGGGCGGGGCTTCGGATGGCTCCGCAGGTGGTTGCGGTCCGGGCGGCGGCTGCGCGGCCGCGGCCTCGCGCTCCGCGGCACGGCGGCGCTGCGGCTTCTCCCCGATGCCGAGCTGTTCGCGCATCACCTTGGGGTTCACCTCCTCCACGGCGCCGCGCGGCAGCTGGCCGAGCTGGAAGGGGCCGTAGGCGACGCGGATCAGCCGCGTGACCTGCAGGCCGAGATGCGCCATCACGCGCCGCACCTCGCGGTTCTTGCCCTCCCGCAGGGAGACGGTGAGCCAGGCATTGCCGCCCTGGCGGCTGTCGAGCCCGGCCTCGATCGGGCCATAGGCCACGCCCTCGATCGTGACGCCGCGCGCGAGATGCGCCAGCGCCCGTTCGTCCACCGTGCCGTAGACGCGCACGCGGTAGCGGCGGATCCAGCCGTTCGAGGGCAGCTCCAGCCGCCGCGCCAGCGCGCCGTCGTTGGTCAGCAGCAGCAGCCCCTCGGAGGTGATGTCGAGCCGCCCGACCGAGACGACGCGCGGCAGGCCGGGGGGCAGCTTCTCGAAGACCGTCGCCCGCCCCTCCGGGTCTCGATGCGTGGTCACCAGCCCCTCGGGCTTGTGGTAGCGGAACAGGCGCGTGCGCTCCGGCGCCGCGACGGGCTTGCCGTCCACGGAGAGCCGGTCCGCGGGTTGGACGAAGGTGGCGGGCGTCGTGACGGGCTTGCCGTTCAGCTTGACGCGCCCCTCCGCGATCAGCCGCTCCGCATCGCGGCGGGAGGCGACGCCGGCGCGGGCGAGGAATTTTGCCACACGCTCGCCTCGCGGGCCGTCGGCGTCCGGGTCTTCCGGCGCGTCGTCCTCCGCCTCGCTCATGCGGCGCAGGCCGGGTCGTGATCCGCACGGCAAGCCGCGACGAAGGCGCGGAAGATCGCGGGATCCTGCCGGTCCACCGCGTATTCCGGGTGCCACTGCACGCCGAGGGCGAAGCGGTGGCCCGGGTGCTCGATGCCCTCGATCACGCCGTCGGGCGCGACCGCGTTCACCACCGCGCCCCGCCCCGGGGAGGCCACGGCCTGGTGGTGGGCGGAGTTCACGGCCATGCGCCCGGTGCCCACGACGCGCGAGAGCAGCGTGCCGCCGGTGATCTCCACCTCGTGCCCCGGCTCGGTGCGCGGGTTCGGCTGCTCATGAGCCAGCGCGCCCGGCACCTCGTCCGGGATGTGCTGGATGAGGGTGCCGCCGAAGGCCACCGCCAGCAGCTGCTGCCCCCCGCAGATGCCCAGCACCGGCATGTCGCGCGCGAGCGCCGCGCGCGTCACCGCCATCTCGAAGTCCGTCCGCCCCGGTTTGAGCTTGACCGAGGGGTGCGGCGGCCCGCCGCCCCAGAGCGCCGGGTCCACGTCGAAGGCGCCGCCCGTCACCAGGATGCCGTCGAGCGCCTCGAGGTAGTCCACCGCCAGATCCGGGTGGTGCGGCAGGGCCACGGGCAGGCCACCCGCGGCGATGACCGCGGAGAAGTAGTTCTGCCGCAGCGCGTACCAGGGCAGCTTGGACCAGCCCCCGGCCGGCTCGGCGTCCAGGGTCAGTCCGATCACGGGGCGTCTTGTCGCGGGCTGGGGCATGGGGCGTTGCTAGACCTGTGTGGCGCGGGTCGGCAAGCTCGCAGGCCGAGATGGACAGAACATCGCCGATGGAGATCGCGCTGGCCGAGGCCCGCGCCGCGGCAGCCCGCGGCGAGGTGCCGGTGGGCGCCGTGGTGACGGACGGCACCGGCCGGGTGCTGGCCCGGGCCGGCAACGAGGTGGAGGCGCGGCGCGACCCGTCCGCGCATGCCGAGATGCTGGTGCTGCGTGCGGCGGCCGTGACGGTGGGGGAGAAGGTGCTGCCGGATGCGGTGCTTCACGTGACGCTCGAGCCCTGCGCGATGTGCGCGGCGGCGGCGAGCCTCTACCGGGTGCGGCGCGTGGTCTTCGGGGCCTACGACCCGAAGGGAGGCGGGGTGGAGCATGGCCCCCGCCTGTTCACGCAACCCACCTGCCACCATGCGCCGGAGGTGGTGGGCGGCGTGAGGGAGGCCGAGGCGGCCTCCCTGCTCCGCGACTTCTTCGCCGGGCTGCGCCGCGCCGATTAGCGCGTCGAGGCCGAGGAGCGGCGCGTGACCATGTTGTAGATGACGAGCACGACAACGGCGCCGACCACCGCGCCGATCAGGCCCGCACCCTCTCCGGCGCGGTACCAGCCCACCGCCTGGCCGAGGAAGGTGGCGACGAAGGCGCCGACGATGCCGAGCAGCGTGGTCACGATGAACCCGCCCGGGTCGCGTCCCGGATGCAGGAACTTCGCGATCAGGCCGGCGACGAAGCCGATGATGATGGTCCAGATGATGCCCATGGCAGCCTTCTCCGCTTCGGTGCTGTTAGCGTTAAGCGCCGAAGCGGAGCGTGGGGTTCCCCGCCGTTGCTACAGCCGCAGCCCGAGGCGGCGGATCATCTGCCCCTCCTCCTCGTACTGGCGGCGGGCGAAGGCCGCGTAGTCGGCGCTGTTCATGTAGACGGGCGACATGTCGAACCGGTCGAGCACGGCGATGTGCGCGGGGTCGTACAGCGCCTCCCGGAACGCGTCGTGCAGGATGCGGACGTGGTCGGGGTTCATCCCCTTCGGCCCGGCCAGCCCGTAGGGGGAGGTGGAGACGATGTCGATGCCCGTCTCCTTCAGGGTCGGGACGTTCGGGAAGCGCTTCGCGCGCTCGGACCCCCAGGTCACCAGCGCGCGGAGCTGGCCGGACTGCACCAGCTCGGACCAGCCCGAGCTGTCGGCCGAGGCGTCGATCTGCCCGCCGAGCAGCGCCTGGCTGTTCTCCGCCCAGCCGCGGAAGGGGACGTGCGTCCATTCGATCCCCTGCGTGCCGGCGATCTGCTCCATCGTGATGTGGAGCGAGGTGCCGACCCCCGGCGTGCCGTAGTTCACCCGGCCCGGATTGGCCTTCGCATGCGCCAGGAACTGCCGGAAATCCTGCCAGGGCGCGTTGGCGCGCACCACCACGCCGAACAGGTAGCCCGTCAGGTGGATGACCCAGGTGAAGTCCTCGAGCGGGTTGAACAGCGCGCGCTGCGCCATCTGCGGGTGGCGGAACACCGAGATCGGCATCTGCGCCAGCACGTGGCCGTCCGGCCTTTCGTTCAACAGTTGCTGCGCCGCGAGCACGCCGCCGGCGCCGGGACGGTTCTCCACGACGATCGGCTGGCCGAGGCGCCGGGACGCCTGGTCGGCCAGCGCGCGGAGCTGGATGTCCGTCGTGCCGCCGGCCGCCCAGGGCACGAGCAGGCGGACGGGCCGGTCCGGGAAGCGCGCCTGGGCGCGGGCGGCGGGGGCGGCGAGGATCCCAGCCCCGGCGAGGATGGCGGCGCGACGGCCGAGCGTGAGATGCGGCATGACGTTCCTTCCCTGGCGCGACGGCCTTTGCGGCCGGCCCTTGCCCCCTGCGTATCGGAGGCGCGCCTCCGGGGCAACCGCGCAGCCGCGTCAGGAAACCGGCGCCGGCAGGCGGGGCGCCGGCACGGCGCAGTCGGCGAGCGACGTCGCATCCAGCGTGCGGAGGAACGCCTCCCGCCCCCGCCACAGCACGCCCTTCAGCCGGCAGTCCGGCGTGAGGCAGCAGGCGCCGCCATCGGGGCGGAAGCACTCCACCAGGGACTGGCCCTGTTCCAGGTGCCGCACCACGGCGCCGACCGTGATCGCCTCCGGCGAGCGGGCCAGCAGCACGCCGCCGCGCGCGCCGCGCAGGGTCCGCACGAACCCGCCCTCGGCCAGCGCCTGCACGATCTTGTGGATGTGGTTGCGCGGCACGCCGATCTCCGGCGCCAGCGCCTCCGTGGTGCGATGCCGTGCAGGCTCGGCCGCCAGGCGCAGCAGCAGGCGGAGCGCGAAGTCGGTCGAGGCGAGGAGGCGCAAGCGGGTCGGCCCTCAAACTGGCGTTGACGATACCACAAATCTGGATCAGGGTAACTTGCATTGGAGATACCACTTTGCAGGCGACCCTCACCCACCTCGAAGGACCGGACCGCCGCGCGGCGTTGACACGCGGCTTGATGGCCGCGACCGGCCTCGACGAGCCGGCGATCGAGCGCTTCCTGCGCGCCTTCTACGGCGCCGCGCGGGCCGACGCCCTGCTCGGTCCCGCCTTCGCGGGGGTCGCGGACTGGGAGGCGCACATCCGCACCCTCACCCGCTTCTGGTCCTCCGTCGCGCTGATGACGGGCGCCTATCACGGCCAGCCCGTGCAGGCGCACGGCCACCTGGCGCTCTCACCTGCCCATTTCGCGCGCTGGCTCTCGCTGTTCGAGGCGACGGCCCGCGCGGCCCTGACGCCGGAGGGCGCGGCCCACATGATCGGCCGCGCCCACCGGATCGCCCGCAGCCTGGAGGCGGCGCTCGCCCCCTCCCCCATCGAGAGGAACCTCGCATGAGCACCACCACCGCCGAGCCCGGCTTCGCCGCGCGCTCCGTCGCCGACATCGCGGCCAGCCTGCCCGGCGCGACCGCGGTGTTCCGCCGGCACAAGCTGGACTTCTGCTGCGGTGGCAAGGCGGCACTCTCGGACGCGGCGGCGGTGCGCGGCGCGGACCTGTCCACCGTCATCGCGGAGCTTTCGGCGCTGGTGCAGGCGGCGGCCGAGGCGCCGTCCGACACCGACGCGCTGATCGGGCTGATCGAGACCCGCTACCACGCGACGCACCGGCGCGAGCTGCCGGAGCTGGTTCGCCTCGCGCGCCGCGTCGAGGCCGTGCATGGCGACCTGCCGCACGCGCCCGTGGGCCTCGCCGCGGTGCTGGAGGCGCTGGCCGCCGAGCTCGAGAGCCACATGCAGAAGGAGGAGCAGGTGCTCTTCCCGCTGATGCGCCGCGGCGGCCACCCGATGATCGCGCACCCGATCGACGCGATGCGCCACGAGCACGACGATGCCGGGGAACTGCTCGCCCGCGTCGAGGCGTTGACCGGCGGCGGCGTGCCGCCCGAGGGCGCCTGCAACACCTGGCGCGCGCTCTATGCCGGCACGCGCAAGTTCGCCGACGACCTGATGGAGCACATCCACCTGGAGAACAACGTGCTCTTCCCGCGCTTCGAGGCATGACAGAGGCCATCGCGATCGGCGTCGTCACGGTGAGTGACCGCGCCAGCCGGGGCATCTACGAGGACCAGGGCGGCCCGGGGATCGAGGCCGCCCTGGCCCGCATCCTGGCCACGCCCTGGCGCCCCGTGCGGCGCCTCGTGCCGGACGAGCGCCCGGCGATCGAGGCCGCGCTGCGCGAACTGGCCGACAGCGAGGCCTGCCCGTTGATCGTCACCACCGGCGGCACCGGCCCCGCGCCGCGCGACGTGACGCCCGAGGCGACGGAGGCCGTCTGCGAGCGCATGCTGCCCGGCTTTGGGGAGTTGATGCGCGCCGTCTCGCTGAAGGTGGTGCCGACGGCCATCCTCTCCCGCCAGACGGCGGGCACGCGCGGGCGCAGCCTCATCGTGAACCTGCCAGGCAAGCCCTCCGCCATCCGGGACTGCCTGGACGCGGTGTTCCCCGCCATCCCCTACTGCATCGACCTGATCGGCGGCCCGCGACTGGAGACGGACCCGGCCGTGATGGTGGCCTTCCGTCCGAAGGGCGCCTGATGGGCGGCTGGGGGGAGCTGGCGGCGGCCTTCCTGGCCTTCCTGCTCTCCCACGTCCTGCCCGTGCGGCCCGCGATCCGCGCCCGGCTGGTGGGGCTGGCGGGGGAGCGGGGCTACCTGGCCGGCTACTCGGCCGTGTCGCTCGCGATGCTGGCCTGGCTGGTCGCGGCGGCGGGGCGGGCGCCCTTCGTGCCGCTCTGGCCCTACGCGCCCTGGCAGGCCTGGGTGCCGAACCTGGCCATGCCGCTGGCCTGCCTGCTGATCGCCTTCGGGATCGGCGCGCCGAACCCGCTCTCCTTCGGCGGCCGTGCCGCAGGCTTCGACCCGGAGCGGCCCGGCATCGCGGGTTTTTCGCGGCACCCGCTGCTGGTGGCGCTCGCGCTCTGGGCGGCGTCCCATGCCGTGCCGAACGGCAACCTGGCGCAGGCCGCGTTGTTCGGCGCCTTCGCGGGCTTCGCCCTGCTCGGCATGCGCGTCATCGACCGGCGGAAGCGGCGGCAGATGGGCACCGAGTGGGCGCGGCTGGCGGCGCGCACCTCCTTCTGGCCGGGCGCGGCCCTGCTCTCGGGCCGCTGGCGGCCGGCGGGCGGGCCGGATCCGCGCCGGCTCGCGGTGGCGGGCGCCCTCTGGCTCGGGCTGCTCGCGCTGCATCCCGGGCTGATCGGCGTCTCGCCGCTGCCGCCCGGCTGAAGGCGGGGTTCAGACCTTCGTCGGGTGGCGCCGCGTGCCGGGGTCGGTCACGTCCTCCACCCAGGTCAGCGCCGCGACGGCCTGCGGGAAGCCGAGCGTCGGGATCGCGAGCAGCGCCACCTGCTTCAACGCCTCCTTCGGGATGCCCTCCTCCAGCGCCCGGCGGCAGTGGGAGTGGACGCCGCCCTCCGACCGGGCGCCGATCGCCAGCGCCAGCTTCACCAGCCGCAGCGCATGACCATCCACCGGGCCGGCCTTGGCGCAGGCCTCGCCGAGCGCCGCGTAGGCCTGGTAGAGATCCGGGTAGGCCTTCGCCACCTGGCCCGCGGCAGCCGGCAGTTCCTGTGCATCAGCCATTCAGTGCCCTCCTTCTCGCGGGGTGACCGGCGCCCGCGGCAGCCTATCCGAACGCGGACGGCGCGGGATGGCTGCGCCGCTCAGACGAAGCGGTCGCCCCGCAACACGACACAGTCGCTGATCGTGACGATGGCGGGCCTCGCGCTGAGCAGGTCCGCCTGGTTCTCCACCAGCCGGGCGGCCACCTCTTCCGAAACGATGCAGACGATGACCACGTTGTCGAAGACGCCGCCGGGCATTCCGCCGCGGCGGAGGCCCTGGCGCCCTCGGCCGGCCTTGACCGGCAGCAGCGTCCAGCCCGTGGCTCCGAGATCGTCGAGCCATGCGGTAACGTCCTCGGCGCGTACCGCCTCCATGACGATCTCGATCCTCTTGCGCGCATGCATGGCAGGTGAACTCCTCAGGAACCAGCGACCGCGCGGGATGCGGCAATCCAGATCGGGATGCCCAGCAGGACGTTGAACGGAAAGGTGATGGCAAGCGACAGGGTGACATAGACCCCGGCATCGGCCTGCGGCAGCGCCATCCGCATCGCCGCCGGCACGGCGATGTAGGACGCGCTGGCGCAAAGCACCGCCATGAGCGCCGTCCCGCCGACCGACAATCCCACCAGCAGCCCAGCGCCGAGCCCCGCGGCACCACCGATCAGTGGCATGATCAGGCCGAAGCCGATCAACCGCGCGTTCAGGGTGCGCGGCGCCGCGGCGATCTGGCGCGCTGCGACCAGCCCCATCTCCAGCAGAAAAAGCGCGAGCACGCCCGGAAAGAGCGACTCCGCAAAGGGCGCGAACTGCGTCTTCGCAGGCTCGCCGCCCAGCCACCCGATTGCGAAGCTGCCGAGCAGCAGCACGACCGAGCCGTTCACCAGCACCTCGCGGAGGAGCACAGAAAGAGGCACGGGCGCGCCGGAACGCAAGCGCGGCGCGCCGGAGGATTTCAGCCTCGGCTCCCCGGCGGGTCGCCCCTTCGCATTAGCCAGGAGGAGCGCGGTGATGATGGCTGGGGTCTCCATGGCCGCGAGCAGCGCTGGCATGAACCCTTCATGCGTCATCCCGGCAGCATGCAGCGTGCTGACCGCCGTCGCGAATGTCACGACGCTGACCGAGCCGTAATGGCCGGAAACCGCCGCTGCCGTCTCTCGGCCGAGCGAGGTGCCCAGGCGAAGCAGGACGAACGCCACCACGGGCAGCGCAAAGGAAAGCGCGATGCCCGCGCCGAGCGCCCCCCAGAGCCCATCCGTGGCGCCGGGGCCAGCAAGAGCCGCGCCGCCCTTCAGGCCGATGGCCACCATCAGGTAGAGCGAGAGCGCCTTCGCAAGGGCTTCGGGGAGTTGAAGGTCGGAGCGCACCGCCGCAGCCGCGGCGCCGAGCACGAAGAACAGGATGGGCGGTGGTATCAGGTCAGCCATGATGCAGGAGCTTTCTGCAGGCGCGATGCGGCGCGCCTTGGTGTGGATGGGCCGATGCGGGCGGAGCGCCGCCCTGCCGCGTGCGCGGCTTCGTCGCCCTGACGCGAAAGGCGCGCGCACCGGGCGCGGCATCCTTACGGACCTGTAACGCGTTCATCGCGGCCACTCACAGGCCGAACGGGGTGGCAAAGGGGTGGAAGCGCAGCGCGTCGCCGGGCGCGACGGCCTCGCATCCCGCCGGGAGCCAGAGCAGCCCGTCCGCCTGCGCGAGCGGCTTGAGGCGCGCGGAGCCGGCGCGGCCGGCGCGCAGCAACACGGGCAGCCCCGCCTCGTCGGTGCCGGCCACGCGGGCGGGCACGTATTCCTCCCGTCCTGGCACACGGGTGAAGCCCTCCCCCGCCACGGCGGCGAGCGGCGCGGCGGGCGCGTCCGGCAGGCCGGCGAGCCGTCCGAGGAGGGGCCGGCCGAGGACGAGCATGGTGACCAGCGCCGCCAGCGGATTGCCCGGCAGGCAGAGGCACATGGCCTGCCCGATGCGCCCGAAGGCCAGCGGCTTGCCGGGCTTGAGCGCGAGCTTCAGCACCTCCACCGAGCCGCCCGCCCGCCTGATGGCGGCCGGCATGTGGTCGGCGTCGCTGCCCGAGACGCCGCCGGTCGCGAGGATCAGGTCCTGGCCGGCGGCGGCCTCCGCCAGCGCCGCGGCCAGCGCGGCGGGGTCGTCCGGCAGCACGCCGAGGTCGGTCAGCGCCACCTCCGGCCGCGCCAGCAGCGCGTGCAGCATGGGGCGGTTGCTGTCCTGCACCGCCTGCCCGAGCTCGTCCCCATTGGAGAGCGTGGCGACGCGCACGCGCCGCCGCACCAGCACCTCCGCCACGCGCGCGGCGGCGAACAGGGCGGCGTGCCGCGCATCGAGCCGGGTGCCCGGCGAAGCGAGCGCCTCGCCCTCCGTCACGTCCTCGCCGCGGCGCCGGATGTTCTCGCCCGCACGCACGATGCGGCGTGGCTGAATGCAGCCGCCCGCGGCCGCCGCGTGCTCCTCCATCACCACGGCGGCGACGCCCTCGGGCAGCGCCGCGCCCGTCATGAGGCGCACCGCCTCGCCCGGCATGAGGGCCGGCCCCGGCACCGCGCCGGCCGTGACCATGCGGGCGACGCGCGGCGACGCGCCGGCGCGCAGGTCCTCCGCGGCCAAGCCGTAGCCATCCATCGCCGACTGGTCGAAGGGCGGCAGGCTCTGCCGCGCGCGCGGTGCCTCGACCAGCACGCGGCCGAGTGCGTCGGCGGCAAGAAGGGTCTCGACGCCGCACACGGGCACGGCCGCGGCCAGCAGCCGGTGTCGAGCCTCGGCGGGCGACAGGAGGCCCGGCGCGGCGTCGCAGCCAGGGCGTCCCGTGTTCCGAATCATCGAGCCGTCGGGCATGTCCCATCCTTTGTCAGGCCGCGGCGTGCGGCCATCTCGGCCGCGAGCTCCCGCGCGGCCTCGGGTGTCAGCACGGCGCGGGCGAGCGGCCGCACCACGGCCTCCTCGAACGCGAGGTGCTGGCGGTGCAGGCGGGCGAAGGTGCCGGTCGCGCCGGCGAACCCCCCTCCCGCCAGTGCGCCTGCCGCGAGCTGCCGCAGGCCGGCGACAACCGGCGCCACGAGCCGTGCATCACGCTCGTGCTCGGCCGACAGGCGCCGCAGCGCGGCCGTCGCATCGTGCGGCCGGAGCCGCGGATGAAGCGACCGCTCCTCGTCCGCGATGTGGAGGGGCAGTTCCGTCTCCAGCCAGCGCAGGAGCGCCTGCGCCATCATCCGCGCCCCGCGCGCGCCGGGTGCGCGCGCCAGGCGTTCCAGGTGCGAGAGCAGCGCGACCTGGCGCGCATGCTCGGCCGAGAGGAAGGCGACCGGGTCGTCCAGCAGCGCCGCGCCGAGCGGCGCCACGCCGAAGGCCGGTGCGACCGCCGACATCCCGCCCCCCGGCCTACTGCACCAGCGGGCCGTCGGCGCCGGCCGAGAGGGCGATCCCCTCGACGCGGGCGCGGGAGGCGAGCAGCGCCATGTACTGGTGGGCGGCGCGGCGGAAGGCGGCGTCCTCCAGGTACTCGGCCACGCGCGGCTTCGCCTGCTCGTAGGGCAGGTCGCGGCCCTCGGCGCGCGCGATCACGCGCAGGACGTGGAAGCCGTAGCGCGACTCGACCACGCGCGGGCAGACCTCGCCGGCCGCGGTTTCCATCAGCGCCGCCTCGAACTCCGGCACCGTGCTGCCGCGGGTCAGCAGGCCAAGCGCGCCGCCCTCCGCGCGCGAGGGGCAGTCCGAGACCTGGCGCGCGATGTCGGGCAGTCGCGCAGGGTCCGCCTTCACCTCTGCCAGCACCGCCTCGGCACGGGCGCGGGCGGCGCCGCGCGCGGCCGCGTCGGCGGGATCGGCCGCGAGCAGCACATGCGCCGCCTGCCAGGCGGGCGAGGTGCGAAAGCGAGTCCGGTTCGCCTCGAACCAGCGGCGGCAGGTGGCCTCGTCGGCCTGCGGGACCTGCACCTCGGCGTCGAGCAGGTG
>DASQNQ010000411.1:0-3436 GCA_035644895.1 Acetobacteraceae bacterium
CACGAGGGCGAGGGCCTGGGCATCGCCCCCACGGGCGAGCGCGTGGCGCTCGAGGGCATGAGCATGATCCGGGTCCGGGACGGGCAGGCAGCGGAAGTCTGGAACGTCTACGACCAGATGCGGCTCGCCATGGCCTGCCGCCTGGTGGTGCCCGCCGCCTGACCGCGCTCCTTCTCCTGCTCGGCACCGGCGCGCTGGCGGCGCTCGGCCTCGGCGCGGCGCTCTGGGCCTTCCAGGACGCCTTGATCTACTTCCCCGCCACCGAACGTCCCGCCCCGCCCGCGGCGCATGGGCTGCGCGGGGTGGAGGAGGTCAGCGTCCGCACCGAGGACGGCCTCGACCTGCTGGCCTGGATGGCGGCGCCGGCCCGGGCGGGCGCGCCGGTCATCCTCTACCTGCACGGGAATGGCGGCAGCCTCGCGCACCGCGCAGGCCGGCTGCGGGAGTTCCAGTCGCGCGGCTGGGGCGCCCTGTTCCTGCAATGGCGCGGCTATGGCGGGAACGCTGGATCGCCGGGCGAGGCGGGGCTGGCGCTCGATGCCCACGCGGCGCTCTCGGCGCTGCAGGCACGGGGCGTACCCCCGGGCCGGACCGTGCTCTGGGGCGAGTCGCTCGGCACCGGCCCGGCCGTGCGGCTGGCGGCGGAGCGGCCCGCCTCGGTGGCGGCCGTGGTGCTGCAGTCGCCCTACACCAGCCTGCTCGACCTGGCGCGGCTGCACTACCCGGTGCTGCCTTCCGGCCTGCTGCTGCGGGACCGCTATGACAGCCTCTCGCGCATCGCGGAGGTGCGGGCGCCCGTCCTGGTCCTGCTGGCCGGCCAGGACACGCTGGTGCCGCCCGCCATGGGGCGGCGCCTGGCGGAGGCCGTTCGCGCGCCGGTCGAGGTGGTGGAGCAGCCCCTGGCGGGGCACAACACCCTGGACCCGGTCGCCGCCTCCGACGCCGCGGCGGCGTTCCTCGCGCGGCACCTCCGGTAGGGGGACGCCTCTACTCCGCCGCCTCGGCCGGCGCCGCCTGCTCCGCGGCCTTGGCGGCGGCCATCTCGGCGGCCTTGCGCTCCACCAGCGCCACGATGTGCTCGACCATCTCCTCGGTCTTCACGGTGTGGCTCTGCTTGCCCATGCCGTAGACCATGTGCGTGCCCGCGCCACCGCCGGTCAGGCCGATGTCGGTCATCAGCGCCTCGCCCGGGCCGTTCACCACGCAGCCGATGATGGAGAGGCTGATCGGCTGGGTGACATGGGCCAGCCGCTCCTCCAGCTTCTCGACCGTGCGGATCACGTCGAAGCCCTGCCGCGCGCAGGAGGGGCAGGAGATCACCTTCACGCCCCGGTGCCGGAGGTGCAGCGACTTCAGCATCTCCCACCCGACCGAGACCTCCTCCTCCGGCTCCGCGGACAGCGAGACGCGGATCGTGTCGCCGATGCCGGACCAGAGCAGGTTGCCGAGGCCGATCGCGCTCTTCACCGTGCCGGCGCGGCGGCCGCCGGCCTCGGTGATGCCGATGTGCAGCGGGTGGTCGCAGGCCTCGGCCAGTTGCTGGTAGGCGGCGACGGCCAGGAACACGTCGGACGCCTTCACGCTGATCTTGAACTCGTGGAAATCCTCGTCCTGCAGGTGCGCCGCGTGCCAGAGCGCGCTCTCGACCAGCGCCTCCGGGTTGGGCTCGCCGTACTTCTCCAGCAGGTGCCGCTCCAGGCTGCCGGCGTTGACGCCGATGCGGATGGCGCAGCCATGGTCGCGGGCGGCCTTCACGACCTCCTTCACCCGGTCCTTCGACCCGATGTTGCCGGGGTTGATGCGCAGGCAGGCGGCGCCCGCCTCGGCCGCCTCGATCGCGCGGCGATAGTGGAAGTGGATGTCGGCCACGATGGGCACGTTCACCTCCCGCACGATCTCATGCAGGGCGGCGGTGCTTTCCTCCGTGGGGACGGAGACGCGGACGATGTCGGCGCCGGCCACCTCGCAGCGGCGGATCTGCTCGATCGTCGCCTTCGCGTCCTCGGTCGGCGTGTTGGTCATGGTCTGGACGGAGATCGGCGCATCGCCCCCGACCAGCACCTTGCCCACGCGGATCTGGCGTGACGTGCGGCGGAGGATCTGCTGGTAGGGGCGGTAGCTCATGCGGGTCCAGGCATCCGGGAAGTGCGTCCGGCCCAGGATATAGGACCGGCGCCCCCGATCACAGCCCGCCTAGTTGGACCCGGTGGCCTGTGAACGCTGCGCGGCGGCCAACTGGCGCAGCCGGTCCGGGTCGAGCGGCAGGTTCCGCCGGACGCCCACGGCCCCCGCCAGCACCGGCGCCGCCTGGCCCTCCAGCAGGATCTCCAGGTTCTCGGCCTTCCCCGTGTCGAGCTGCAACCCGTCCCGCGCCGGGACCGGCCAGCTCTCGCCCGGCCGCAGCACGCGGTTCAGCAGCACCTGGCGGGTGGCGGGGTCGCGCACCTGCACCCAGGCGCCCTCGGGCGCGTTGCGGACCCGAACCAGGACGCGCGCCTCGGCGGCGGGCGCGGCGGCGGGCGCCGGGGTCGCGGCAGGCTGCGGGGCCGGCACGGTCGCCGCCTGGGCGGCGGTGTTCGCGCCGGCTCCGCCGGCCGGCGCGCCACCCGGTGGCGGCAACGCCGCGGCGGGCAGCCCCTCCGTGCGCGCCACCTCGCGCGGCATCTGGGCGCGGCCCTGCTCGACCGCCGCCTCAAGCCGCGCCGGCACCGGCGGCACCGCATCCACAACCCGGCTGCCCGAGCCCGACCAGTTGAACCAGGCCACATAGGCCCCGAAGGAGAGCACGACGCCCAGCGCGATCACGGCGCCCGTGGGCACGCCGCGCTCCGGCACCGCCTCGGGGAAGACGAGGTTCGTCTTGCGGGTCACCGCGGGGCCGGACAGGTCGCGGAAGCGGCGCACCATCTCGTCGGCGTCCAGCCCGAGCGCCATGGCATAGGCGCGCACGAAGCCCACCGCATAGGCCGGGGCGGGAAGGTCGGCGACCCGACCCTCCTCCAGCGCCTGCAGGAGGGGAAGGCGGATGCGCAGGCGGGCGGCCATCTCCTCCAGCGAGATGCCCATGGCCATGCGGCAGGCGCGCAGCTCCTCGCCCACGCGCGCCGCCTCGGCGGGCTGGGCTTCGGGATGTCGCGTGCGGCGCTGCGGGTCTTGGGGCACGGCGGCGAGACCTAGCGCGCGGCGCCGCGCGCGGCAAAGGGATTCGCGGCGCTCACGCCGCCGCCGCGCGCCTGTCGAGCGCCCCCGCCGCCTGCCACACCAGCTCCCGCACGATCTCGGCTGCAGGCTGCTCCCGCGTCACCATGCCGACGCTCTGGCCGGCCATGAGGGAGCCGTTCTCGACATCGCCGTCAACGACCGCCCGCCGCAGGGCGCCCGCCCAGAAATGCTCGATGTCGAGCTGCGCCTCCTCCTTGGTCAGTTCCCCCGCGCG
>DASQNQ010000412.1:0-13346 GCA_035644895.1 Acetobacteraceae bacterium
CTCGTAGGCGGGGAAGCGCTGGCCCAGGATCTCGACCCCGTGGCGCAGCCCCGGCGCGCGCGGCCCTGGTATGTCCACCGGCCCCCAGACCAGCAGCACCAGGTCCTGCACCATCAGCACCACGCCGAAGGTCGCCAGCAGCTGGAACAGTTCCGGCACCTGGTAGATGCGCCGGAGCAGCAGCACCTCCATCAGCACGCCGAGGACGCCGACCACGATGGCCGAGACGACCACACCCGTGAAGAACAGCAGGGGCGAGCGGTCGAGTTCCAGCAGCCAGGGCACCACGGTCACCGCGACATAGGCGCCCAGCATGTAGAAGGAGCCATGCGCGAAGTTCACGATGCGCGTCACGCCGAAGACGATGGTCAGCCCCGACGCGATGACGAAGAGCGACGAGGCGCTGGCCAGCCCCGAGAGGGACTGGACCAGCAGGAAGCCGAGGGCCGAATCCTCCACGCGATCAGGCCGAGCGCCGCGCCGCGCGCACCTCCTCCTCGGGGAACATCACCTCCGCGCCGTCCACGTAGCGCGCGTTGCGCATCCCGCCCTGCCGGCCGCGCAGCACCGTGTCCCCCACCCAGGTGCCCATCGTGCCCTGGTGGTCGAGGCCGCGCATCACGACCGGGCCCGTCACGGTTTCCGTCCGCAGGTCGCGCAGCGCCTCCACCAGCGCCTCGTTGTCGAGGGTGTTGGCGCGGTTCAGCAGGTTCGCCAGCACCTGCACCGTGACGTAGCCGAGCAGGCTGCCCTTGCGCGGCGTGTCGTTGAAGCGGCTGCGGTAGGCGTCCACATAGGCGCGGTGGGTGGGCCACTCCACCTGGTCGAAGGGATAGCCGGTCACGACCCACCCCTCCGGGCATTCGTCGCCGAGGGGGATCATGTACTCCGGCTCCCCGGTCAGGAGGGAGAGGACGAAGCGCCGCTCGAACAGGCCGCGCGTGTTGCCCTCCCGCACGAAGGCCGTCAGGTCCGGGCCGAAGAGCACGTTGAAGATGGCGTCCGGGCGGGCCTGCGCGACGGCGCCGACCGTTGCCCCCGCATCCACGCGGCCGAGCGCCGGGTACTGCTCCACCACGATCTCCGCGCCCGGGATGGACTGCGTGATCAGCCGCTTGAAGTTGGCCGCCGCCGACTGGCCGTACTCGTAGTTCGGCGCGACGATCGCCCAGCGGCGCTGCGGCCGTCCGCGGGCCGCCTCGGTCAGCATGCGCGTCTGCATGTAGGTGTTGGGCCGGAGCCGCCAGGTGTAGCGGTTGCCCTGCGCCATGGTCAGCGCATCGGTCAGCGGCTCCGTCGCGAAGAACAGGCGTCGGCGCTGGTTGGCGAGGTCCGAGACGGCGAGCCCCACATTGGACAGGAAGGTGCCCGCGATGAAGGCGCAGCCCTCGCGCGTCAGCAGGTCCTCGGCCACGCGCACGGCGTCGCCGGGCGTCGCCCCGTCGTCGCGGAACACGAACTCCAGCCGCCGCCCGCCCATCACGCCGCCGGCCGCGTTGATCTGGTCGGCCGCGAGCTGCATCGCGTTGCGGTAGGGGACGGAGAAGGCCGCCATGCGGCTGTAGGAGTTCAGCTCCCCGATCCGGACCGGACCGCCCTGCGCGGTGGCGGGCCGCAGCCCGGCCAGCGCCGCGGCCGAGATGCCTGCGCCGGCCGCCATGACGCTGCGGCGGGACAAGGGAATGCCACCCATGCCTGTCTCCCGTTCCTGTTCGTTCGTCTTGCGACAGAGCTTCGCCCCTGCCGGGCCGGAGGTCCAGAGGCTTCCCGGCGCCCGCTTGCGGAACCGTCGACGACCGCGCGGTGTTCCGGGCGCGCAGATGCGAGAGGGCAGGCCGATGTCGGATAAGCCGAAGGACGAGGCGGGGCAGGCGGGCGGCGAGAAGGATGCCCAGACCCCCGGCCCGAGCCACGCCAACCAGGAGACGGGCCGCGACGCCGGCACCTTCGGCTACGGCGCGGTCCCGGAGCCGGAGGAGAAGGACGCGACGCCGGAGAAGTAGGGTAGCCGGCGGCGCCTTCAGCGCGACCAGACCTCCAGGTACTCGGCCGTCTCCGTCAGGCGCCAGCCCTGCTCGCGCAGGGCTGGGCGGAGCCGGTCGAGGATCCACTCGCCGCTCAGCTCGACGAAGGTGACCAGGAACAGGTTCCGCTCGGACCCCAGGTGTCCGACCGACTGGTCGCCCGGCAGGGCCACCACGGCCATCGGCCAGTCGGGCGGCGCCTCCCACAGATAGGGCCCGTTCTTGCCGATGCCGTCGTAGCCGGCCGGCACCAGCAGCACCGACTGGCCCGGCACCCAGCGCCGCGCCACCTCGGAGACGATCAGGCGGAACTCCTGCTGCGTCGCGGTCCACGCCACCTGGGAGCCGGCCCCCACCGCCTGCCACAGCAGCACGTAGCCGAAGACCGCGGCCGCAAGTCGCGGGCGCCACGCCCCCATGCGTCCGAGCCCGGCTGCGAAGCAGATCGCCAGGAAGGGAACGCTGTAGCTCGCGTAGCGCGACACAAAGGGTGCGCGGTCCGTCAGCGCGCCCAACACGAAGAGGCCGGCGGGCATCGCCAGTGCCCCGGCCAGCAGCACCCGCCGCACGGGATCGGCCATGATGTGCCGGATGCCGAACAGCACCGTCCCGCCGACGAGCAGCAGGCAGGGCGCGACCAGCACCGTGGCCAGGCCCTTCCATGGCGCGTCGAGCAGCACGGGCGTCCGCGCGAAGAGCGCGGCGGCCACCATCTCCACCACGCGCACCGCGTCGCGGCTCAGCACGAAGTCGGGATGGAACCAGTCCACGGTGACCTGATCCGCACGCACCGCGAGCACGAGCAGGAAGGGCGGCAGGCCGCCGAGCGCGGCCGCCAGCACCGGCCAGGCCCGCCGCTGCGCGAGCATCGTCAGCGCGAAGGCGCCGCCGAGCGCCGCCCCGGCAATGAGCGCGAGGTAGTGCGAAAGCCCCGCCAGCCCGAAGGCAAGCCCGGCCCCCGCCGCCAGCCACGCCCCGTCGCGCCGGCGCCCCTCCTCCGCATCGCGGAGCAGCAGGGCCAGCGCCAGGGCCCCGAGCAGCACCAGCAGCAGCGCCAGCGCGTAGGCACGTGCCAGCGTCGCCGGGTAGAACACCGCGTAGGCGAGGAAGGTGCAGGCAACCGCCGGCAGGCCCGGGACGCGCGCGACGGCGGCAAGGCGCCACGCGACGAGCATCGAGGCCGCGCCACACAGCACGGAGAAGAGCCGGGCCGCGAGGTTGTCGAACCCCCAGGGCGCTAGCCAGGGGATCATGAGCCAGAAATGAAGCGGCGGATGCGTCTGGTGCCGCACCAAGTCCTGCACGACCTGCAGCGGGCCGGCCCGCTGCCCGTCGATCCAGCCGCGCAGCTCGGCCACCGTCCGCGGCTCCAGCGGCCAGTCCGGCTTGGGCAGGCCGGCCAGGTACATGTAGAGGTAGGTTTCGTCGTACTCGAAGCAGCGCAGCGCGGCGCCCAGCGCAAGCAGCGCCGTCAGCCCCAGGACGAGGCCGGCGCGGAGCGAACGGGCTGGCCCGGTCGTGAGCCAGGCCGGCACCGGCCGCGGCGTTGCCACGCCCCGATGCGCCTCGCCGGCGCCTTCGCCTCGGAACCAGCCGCGGCGCGGCGTCCCGCGCGGCTGCGCGGCGGTGGACGATCTCGGCTCGCCCCGTCCGACGATTCCCACACCAGGCTTCATGCCACCCCGACATGCGAGTGATGCCCGGGCAGGTGAGGGACCCGCAGGGTCCGCTTCCCGCCCATCCTGTAACGGCTGCATAAACGTTCCGTCAGCGTGATCATGCAAACATTTGCGTGCGGTCCGCCATGCTGACGCGCTTGTTGCCCTTGCCTCCGGGCTGCGGCACGCCGCCGGGCCGGGAACGCCGCAGGCCGCCCCTGCGCTGTCCGAAGTCCCGTTCAGCCGGCGCGTCCCGTGCTGTAGGGTTCGGCCCGCCCCAGCAACGGAAACGCCGCATGACGATTTGCCGTGTCGCCACCACGCCCTTCGCCGACCAGCGCCCGGGCACGTCCGGCCTGCGCAAGAAGGTGCCGGTGTTCCGGCGGCCGCACTACGTCGAGAACTTCCTGCAGGCCGTCTTCGACACGGTCGGCCCGGCACGGGAGGGAGCGACGCTCGTGGTGGGCGGCGACGGGCGCTTCCTGAACCGGGAGGTGGTGCAGACCACGCTGCGCATGGCGACCGCCAACGGCTTCGGGCGGATCCTGGTCGGGCGTGGCGGGCTGCTGTCCACGCCTGCCGCCTCGCACATGATCCGGCTCAACAAGGCAATCGGTGGCGTGGTGCTCTCGGCCAGCCACAATCCCGGCGGGCCGGAGGGCGACTTCGGCATCAAGTTCAACGTCTCCCATGGCGGGCCGGCGCCCGAGGGCTTCACGGAGGAGGTCCACCGCCGCGCCGCCTCGATGGCCGAATACCGCATCCTCGACGCGCCGGATCTCGACCTCGACCGGCCGGGCGGGACGCGCCTCGGCGGGGCGCAGGTCACCGTGGTCGACCCGGTCGAAGACTATGCCGCGTTGATGGAGCGCCTCGTGGACATGGACCGGATCGCCGCCCTGTTCCGGGGCGGCTTCCGCATGCGCTTCGACGCCATGAGCGCCGTGACAGGGCCCTATGCCAAGGCGATCCTGGAAGGGCGCCTCGGCGCGCCCGCGGGCACGGTGGTGAACGGCGAGCCGCTGCCCGACTTCGGCGGCCACCACCCCGACCCCAACCCGGTCCACGCCGCAGACCTGATGGCGCTGATGACGGGTGCGGACGCCCCCGACTTCGGCGCGGCCTCCGACGGCGACGGGGACCGCAACATGATCGTGGCACCCGGCCTGTTCATCACGCCGAGCGACAGCCTGGCGATCCTCGCGGCCCACGCGCACCGCGCCCCGGGCTATGCCGCGGGGCTCGCGGGCGTCGCGCGCTCCATGCCGACCTCCCGCGCGGTGGACCGCGTGGCAGCGCGGCTCGGCATCCCGTGCTTCGAGACGCCGACGGGCTGGAAGTTCTTCGCCAACCTGCTCGACGCCGGCCGCATCACGTTGTGCGGAGAGGAGAGCGCGGGCACCGGCTCGGACCATGTGCGGGAGAAGGACGGGCTCTGGGCCGTGCTCCTCTGGCTCGACATCCTGGCGGCGACGGGCAAGCGGGCGGACGCCATCGTGCGGGAGCACTGGGCCTCGTTCGGGCGCGACTACTACAGCCGCCACGACTACGAGGAGGTGGACGGGGCGCGGGCGCAGGCCCTGATGTCCGCGCTGCGCGCGAAGCTCCCCGGCCTGCCGGGCACGCGCCTCGGCGGGCTGACGGTGTCTGAGGCCGACGACTTCGCCTACACCGACCCCGTGGACGGGTCCGTCACCCGCGCGCAGGGCGTGCGCATCCTGTTCCGCGAGGATGCGCGCGCGGTCTTCCGCCTGTCCGGCACCGGCACGGTGGGCGCGACCCTGCGCGTGTACCTGGAACGCTTCGAGCCCGACGCCGCGCGCCACGACAGGCCGGTGCAGGAGGTGCTGGCGCCCGTCATCGCCGCGGCCGAGGAGGTGGCGGAGATCGTCCGGCACACGGGCCGGGACGCGCCCTCCGTCGTCACCTAGCGGCGGGCCCCTCGCGCGCCTCCATCACGAACAGGCGGTGGGTGGCGATGTCCACCTTCCGCCGCGTCTCGTCGCGCCAGGCGCGCAGCGCGCGCTCCTCATCGTGGAAGGGGCCGTGCAGCTCCTCCGTGCCCGCCTCGAGCACGGTGAAGGAGGTGTCGGTGAAGACGCCGCCCCAGACCACCCAGATCCTGCGTTCCGTCATCGTTGCCTCGTCGTTCCATGCGGCCGTGGTGCGGCCCTTGGCCGGCCATAACGCAAACCTGGCCGCGGCGGTACCGCGCCACCCCGACCCCGCACCCGAACGCCCGTGGCGCACACGGGATGCGGCGCGCAACCTGCGCGTTCGCCATCACCCGCTTGTTGCCGGCGGGCTTTCCGAAGCCTGCCTTGCCCGCTACGGGTGCCCCATGGACCAGCCCAGCCCCGACCAGGGCGCGCTCGGCCGGCTCGTCGCCGGCTTCGGCCGCTTCCGCCAGCAGCACTTCGAGGAGGATCGCGATCTCTACGAAAGCCTGCGGGAGGCGCAGCGGCCCGAGGTGATGGTCATCGCCTGCTCGGACAGCCGGAGCGACCCTGCCCTGATCTACGGCGCCCGGCCCGGCGACCTCTTCGTGATCCGCAACGTC
The DNA here is from genome assembly GCA_035644895.1 of Acetobacteraceae bacterium. Lineage (GTDB taxonomy): Bacteria > Pseudomonadota > Alphaproteobacteria > Acetobacterales > Acetobacteraceae > Falsiroseomonas. The sequence goes on from DASQNQ010000412.1 coordinate 6,243, forward strand.
GCGGCGCTCGTGCCGCCGCACGATGCGGACGGGCGCCCGCACGGCACCGCCTCGGCGATCGAGTTCGGCGTGCGCGCGCTCGGCGTGCGGCACGTGGTCGTGCTCGGCCACTCCTACTGCGCCGGCGTGCGCTGCCTGATGGACCACGACCACGCCGCGCACCGCTACGACTACGTGTCGGACTGGGTGGCAGTGGCGCGCTCGGTGCGCGAGGAGATGGACGCGCTGGTGACGGAGGCCGACCCCGCGCTGCTCGCCATGCGCGCCGAACAGGCGACGGTGCTGGCCAGCCTGCGGAACCTGTCGGGCTATCCCTGGATCGCGGCGCGCGTGGCGGACGGCACGCTCGCGCTCCATGGCTGGTACTTCCACTTCGGCCTCGGCGCGCTGCAGGCGGCGGCCGGGCCGTGCGGGCCGTTCCTGCCGCTCGACCCCGGCCACCCGCCCGCGCCGGCCATCGGTGCCCTGCCCAGGGCCGGGTGACGCCTCGCTACTCCGCCGCGGCCCGCATCGTCCCGCGCTGCGCCTGCGTGGCCTGGATGGCCGTCAGCGCGATGGTGTAGACGATGTCGTCCACCAGCGCGCCGCGCGACAGGTCGTTCACCGGCTTGCGCAGCCCCTGCAGCATCGGGCCCACGCTGACCACATGGGCGGATCGCTGCACCGCCTTGTAGGTGGTGTTGCCCGTGTTCAGGTCGGGGAAGACGAAGACGGAGGCACGGCCCGCGACCGGGCTGCCCGGCGCCTTGGCCTGCCCGACGCTCTCGACGCTCGCGGCATCGTACTGCATCGGCCCGTCGATCAGCAGCCCCGGCCGCTTCGCCCTCGCGATGGCCAGCGCGCGCCGCACCTTCTCGACATCGGCGCCCGAGCCGGACTCGCCGGTGGAGTAGGAGATCATCGCGACCCGCGGCTCGATCCCGAAGGCCGCCGCGCTGTCGGCCGATTGCAGGGCGATGTCGGCGAGTTCCTCGGCCGAGGGGTCCGGGTTCACGGCGCAGTCGCCATAGACCAACACCTCCTCCGGCATCAGCATGAAGAAGACGGACGACACGATGGAGGCGCCGGGCGCCGTGCGGATGAGCTGGAGCGCCGGGCGGATCGTGTTCGCCGTCGTGTGGATGGCACCCGAGACGAGGCCGTCCACCTCGTCGAGGGCGAGCATCATCGTGCCGAGCACGACGGTGTCGGCCAGCTGCTCCTCGGCCTGCGGGGCCGTCAGGCCCTTCGCCCGCCGCAGTTCCATCATCGGCGCGACGTAGCGGCCGCGCGCGGCCTCGGGGTCCACGATCTCGATGCCGGGCGGCAGCTCCACCCCCTGTGCCTGCGCCGCCTGGTGGATGCGCGCGGGATCGCCGAGCAGCACGCAACGGGCGATGCCCTTGCGCTGGCAGATGGCGGCGGCCTGGAGCGTACGGGGCTCCTCGCCCTCGGGCAGGACGATGCGCTTGTTGGCGCGCCGCGCGCTCTGCACCAGCCGGTGGCGGAAGGCCGGCGGCGGCATGCGCGGCCGCCCGGGCCGGCCGAGCCCCTCGCGCAGCGGCGTCGTGTCCAGGTGCTCGGCGACATGGGCGATGGCCTGCTCCATGCGCTCCGGATCGCCGGTCGTGACGTGGCGCGGCACGGCGGCGAGGTTGGCGCCGGTGGTGAAGGTGTCCTCCGGCGTCGAGAGGATGGGCAGCCCCGCCAGCATCGCGGAGCGCATCAGCCCCTCCACCTGCGGCGCGAGGTGCGTGCCGCAGGTGAGCAGCAGCCCGGCCAAGGGCGTGCCCTGCAGGTAGGCGAGGCCCACCGCCAGCGCGATGTCGCTGCGCTCCCCCGCCGTGACCACCAGCGCGCCGGGCTTCAGGCGGTCGATCACGCCCTCCACCCCGCGGCCGGAAACCACGATCTCCTGGACCCGGATGCGCGCGAGGTCGCCCGGATGCTCGACGGCGAGCCCCAGCACCTCGACCAGGTCCGCGAGGCGCAGCGCGTTCAGCTCCGGCGCGAAGGGAACGGCGGCCAGCAGCGGCACGCCTGGCAGCGCCTGCCGCAGCGCGGCCCGCTGGGCGGCATCGGTCAGCCTGTTCACCAGCACGCCCGCAAGCGTGGGCGGATGGTCGGATCCCTCGCCATACTGGCGGACCGCCAGTTCGACCCCCTCCGCCGGGCCATGCGCGCGGCAATAGGCGCCGGACATCACCGGGATCAGCCCGGCCGAGAGGGAGCGCGCCATCGCGGCGTTCAGCCGCGTGGCCACCTGGTGCTCGGCGTCCGGGATCAGCCCCTCGATCACCAGCGCCTCGCAACGCTCGCAGGCCGTCTCCACCAGGGAGACGACATCCTCCATCAGCGCATCCATCTCGCCGCGCCGCACCCGCGCCTCGGCCTCGGCGAAGGGGATGGGCTCGGGCGCATCGGCCAGCAGCAGCGTGCGCGCGAAGTGGGTGGAGAGGTCGGCCGTGCCGTCGCGGTCCCTCGGCTGCAGGATGGGCTTGGCGAAGCCGACGCGCACGCCGTCGCGCCGCAGCGCCTGCACGAGGCCGAGCGCCATGGAGGTCAGGCCGACGTCGCGCCCGACGGGGGCAAGAAAGAAGGCATGGCGCTGGGAGGCGTGGTGGGTCATGCGGCGGCCTCCGGCAGCCCTGCGAGCGCGGCGGCATCGCGGGCGATCATCCATTCCTCGTCGGTCGGCACCACCAGCGCGAGCGGCCCGCCATCCAGGCTCACGGCGCCGGCCGCGCCGCCCACCATGCGGGCGTTCGCCGCCTCGTCCAGCCGGAGGCCGAGCGGGCCGAAGCGCCGGAGCGTCATCGCGCGGATGCGCACGGAGTTCTCCCCTATGCCCCCGGTGAACACCACCGCGTCGAGCCGCCGGAGCGACATGGCCAGCCCGCCGACATGCCGCGCGAGCCGGTGGACGAAGACCTCGAGCGCAAGCCGCGCCCCCTCATGGCCCGCATCCGCGGCCGCCTCCAGCTCCCGGCAGTCATTGGACAGGCCCGAGAGGCCGAGAAGGCCGGAGCGCTTGTTGAGCAGGTTGTCGAGTCCCGTCCAGTCAAGGCCGAGGCGCGCCGCGACGTGGCGCAGCGCGCCCGGGTCCACGTCGCCCGAGCGGGTGCCCATCACCAGCCCCTCCAGCGGGGTCATGCCCATGGTGGTGTCCACGCTGCGCCCGTCCTGCACCGCGGTGGCCGAGGCGCCGTTGCCGAGATGCGCGACGACGAGGCCGTGGTCCGCCGGGTCGAGCCCCGCGAGCCGCACCGCCTCGCCGGCCACGAAGCGGTGCGACGTGCCGTGGAAGCCGTAGCGGCGCACCCCGTGCGCCCGGTACAGCTCCATCGGCAGCCCGTACAGGTAAGCGGCGGGCGGCATGGTCTGGTGGAAGGCGGTGTCGGGCACCGCGACATGCGGCACGCCCGCCAGCCGCTCCAGCGCGACGCGCATGCCGAGCATGGCCGGCGGGTTGTGCAGCGGCGCGAGGGCGGAGCAGGCCTCGATCGCCGCCAGCGCCTCCGGCGTCAGCAGGGCGGAGGCCGCGAAGTGCTCCCCGCCATGCACGACGCGGTGGCCGACGGCGCGCAGCCGCGCCATCCAGCCCCGCGCCGCCACCTCGGCCAGCACGGCGTCGAGCGCGGCGCCATGGTCCGGCGCGGGCAGGGGGGCCGTCGCCTTCGCCTGCCCGTCCTTCATCGTGATGGCGGCCGGCCCGGGGCCGAGGCGCTCCGCAAGGCCGGACAGCAGCGGCCGCCGCGCATCCATCGAATGGACCGCGAACTTGAGCGAGGAGGACCCGCTGTTCAGGACGAGGACGAGGGCGTGCATCTCGATTGTTCCTGCGCTGCGTGTTGCGCGCCGTGCGTTGCCGGGTCGTGACCAGGCCGCTGCCCGAAGAAGGTCGTGGCCGCGCCCCTTGCCCGCGATGCGCGGGGATGGAAGCCGAGGCCCGGCCGCCATCGCCTGCATGCCCGCCCCGTGGTCCGCCCGCCTTGACCCAGGTCAAGACGCGCCCGGCACCGCCCGACAACGATGCGCCATCGCGGGCGTTCACCCCGGATGCGCCTCGTTCTCCTCCTCCTCCTGCTTTCCGCCGGCGCTGCCGCGCAGCCCGTCCCGGCGCCCTTCATCGAGGTCGTGCCGACCGAGGGCCGCGCGCCAGTCCGTCTCGCCGCGACGCAGGTGGTGCGCGTGGCGCGGGTCGAGGGCCAGACCGTCATCGACACGACGGCCTGGGTGCAGCAGCGGACGGTCGAGCCGGTGGACGCCGTGGCGCGCCGCATCCGGGAGGCGGGGCAGCGGCTCGTCCCCCTCACGGACCTCGGCCGCGCCCGGGTGTGGCTCGCGGCGGACCGGTTCGTGGCGGTGCGCGATTCGCAGGACAGGCACGCGGCCGGCGCGCGGGCCGCCATCGTCATGGTCGGCCTGCGCTCGGGCACCGATGTCGCGGTGCGCGAGACGGTGGAGGAGGTCATGGCGGCCCTGAGGCGGGAGGCATCGGACGCCGTCCCGCTGCGGCAGTGAACGAGGCTGGCCGCGACGTCGCCGCCCGGATCGAGGGGCGGCTCGAGCGCCTGGGCCTCTCGGCCGAGGAGGTGGACCGGGTGGCGGGGCTGAAGCCCGGCACGGTGCTCGCCGTCACGCGCGCGGAGGGGCCGCTGCCCCGCGGCACGGCGCTGCGGCGCCTGGCGGCGGCGCTCGACGTGGACGAGGCCTTCGTGCTGGGCCTCGAGCCCGGCGACCTCATCCCGCCCGAGATGCTGGAGGAGGCGCAGGGCGAGCTCGGCCTGCTGGCGCCGGACGAGGAGGCGCTGCTGAAGCATTACCGGCGGCTGGACGTGCCCATGCGCGCGGCGGTGGGCCTGCTGGTGGCGCGGGCGGCGGGGCCGGATCCCGATCCGGCCGAGAAGGGCAGGGGAACGCGCCGCCGCGCCAAGGCCTAGCCGGCCCGGGCCCGACGAATCGGGCGATTCCCGCGCGCCGGCCGGGCCGGGACGGCGTGAGCGCGGCGCGGGCCTGCTTGGGGCGTCAGCGCCGTGCCCTTCCGGGCCGCCTGGCGATTCCCCCCATTTAACCTTTTGATCTCACGTGAAAAATCCTGGCATCCGGCATCGACCGGGCGGTTTCCGGCGTCGCGGCGGGTGCTGCATCGCCGCCGCAGTCGCGCGGCATCTGCACGGCCGCAGGGTCCGCGATGCCAGAGGAAACTTGCCGGCGCTTCCCGCCTGTGCTCTGCAAAGGTGCTGCCCGCTGCGACATCCGTCGCAGAACGGCGACGAGTCTTGCGCGGAGAAGGCACATGCCGGCCAGTACTGGGGACAAGAAGAAGGCTGCACCGAAGCCCGCCGCGGGCAAGAAGGTGGAGAAGCCAAAGAGCGGCGACAAGCCGAACGCGCTGCAGAAGCCCGTGCAGCCCTCGAAGGAGCTCGCCGCCGTGGTGGGCGAGGCGCCGATCCCGCGCGGCGAGGTCGTGAGCAAGGTGTGGGAGCACATCCGCAAGCACAACCTGCAGAACCCGGAAAACAAGCGGGAGATCCTGGCCGACGACCTGCTGAAGAAGGTCTTCGGCAAGGACAAGGTCACGATGTTCGAGATGAACAAGCACCTCAGCGCGCACCTGAAGTAGCGCGCGGCGGCCCACCCCTCACTTGGGGTGGGCCACCCTATCCCTTCCCGGCGAACACGGCGGACACGCCGCGCGCCTGCGGACTCGCCGCCACCATCCGGGCGATCGCCGCCGCGATCTTCGCGCCGCCCTGCACCGAGGGCTCGATCGGGTTCGCGTAGTCCGCATCCTCGTCGCAGACCAGGCGCAGGTCGAGCACGGGCAGGCCGCGTGTGAAGGCGGCCCGGAGGATGGCGTCGTTGAACAGCGCGAGCCCTGCAACCGCGAGGTCCTGACGCAGCCGGTCCGCGAAGCGCGGGTCGTAGATGGTGCAGGCCGCGACGGGCAGGCCGGTGGCCAGCAGCCCGTCCAGCATGTCCCGGTAGGCCGCCGCGAAGCGGTCGCGGATCGCGGCCAGGCGCATCAGCCCCTCCGCGACGCTGCGCGCCGGCCCGTGGAGCGTGCCCTCGTCCCGCAGCGCGTCGTTGCCGCCGACGCTGACCACGAGGTGCGAGGCATCCGCGGGAATGCGGCGCATCTGGGACGGCAAGCTGGAGACGGTCGCGCCGTCCACCGCGACCAGCGTCGCCCGCCAGTCATGCGGCAGGGCGCTGCGCAGTTGGCGCACCACGTCGGGGCCGCCAGCGACATAGGCCGCGTTGTCGAAGACCGAATCGCCCAGCAGCACGACATGCCCCGGGCCGGTGGCCGGCGCCTGCATGGCCCGCCAACGCCGTCCGGCCCGGGCGGTTTGCGGGGCTTCATCCCGGGTGCATACGGGGGCATCGTGGCGGCCCGCAGCAGGGGGACAGCGCGCGCATGACCAGCACCACGGACCGGGCGGCCGGGATCCTCATGGCCGTCCGCGGCGGCGGCGCCCCCGCACAAGGCCTCGGCGATGCCACTCCAGCGACGGAGGCCGATGTCTGGGCCGTGCAGCGGGAGGTGCTGCGCCGGATGGGTGGCAGCATCGGCGGCTGGAAGTGCGCCTACCCGCCGGGCAAGCCGCGCACGGCCGCCATGCTCGACGCGGCGGGGCTGCGCCAGGGTCCGGCGAAATGGAAGCTGCCGGCATCCGGGAAGATCGGCATCGAGACGGAGATCGCCTTCCGCATGGGCCGCCCGCTGCCGCCGCGCGGCACGCCCTACACGCGCGCCGAGGTGATGGAGGCGGTCGCCGCCGCATTTCCGGCGATCGAGCTGGTGGTGAGCCGCTATGCGGACCCGTCGGCGGTCTCGGTGGCTGAGTCGATGGCCGACGGCGTCGCCCATGCCGGGCTGGTGGTGGGGGCGGATGTCCCGGGCTGGCGCGACATGGACCTCGGCGCGCTCACCGTGCGGCAGAGCCATGCCGGGCAGGTGCAGGTGGAGCGGGTGGGCGGCAACCCCTCCGGCGACCCCTACGCGGCGATCACCAACCTGGCGAACCACCTGCACGAGTTCGGCCTGATGCTGGAGGCCGGGCAGGTGGTCACGACGGGCAGCGTGACCGGGCTGATCGCCGTCGGCGCGGGCCGCGT
>DASQNQ010000413.1:0-6654 GCA_035644895.1 Acetobacteraceae bacterium
GTGGAGGAGCGCGGCGGGCGGGGAGGGCGGGCCGAGTTGGGCGTGAAGCGCCTCCGCCCCATGGCGGATCTCGATGGTCGCGCCCTCGGCGCAGGCCGGGGTCGCGCGGGCGAGCGTCAGGCGCGCGCCGGAAACGTCGAAGGAGAGCAGCGGCGGCAGGAGCCTGGCGCCGCCCACGAGCAGTTCCGCCGGCCCCCTTCCAGGAGCCGTCGGCACCTCCCCGCGGACCTCGATCAGGAGGTAGCCCGCGGGGGTCCAGGCGGTGCGGGGAGGAGGCGACGGGGTAGGCTCCGCCACCGGCTGGCCGGCATGGATGATCATGCCCCCTCCCTGCGCGGCCTCAGACGATCTTGACGTAGCTGCTCAGGTTGCTGAGCAGGTCGTCGCGGGAGACACCGACCAGCGTGATGCTGTCGCCGCCGAGCGAGATGACCGCGCCCATCGCGCCGCCCTTGACGTGCGCCGCGAGGTCCGCCGCCTGCGAGATCTTCGTGCCGTTGATGCCGGCCTTGAGCGCGAGCATGTCCTCGCCCGGGCGGAAGTCGAGCACCACGTCGGAACCGAACTTGCTCTCGAAGTAGAAGGTGTCGGCATCCGCGCCGCCCGAGAGCGTGTCGTCGCCCGCGCCGCCGATGAGCGTGTCCTTGCCGTTCGCGCCGGCGAGCAGGTCGTGGCCCTTGCCACCGTCGATCCAGTCGTCGCCCGTGCCGCCGAAGATCGTGTCGTGGCCGTCGTCGCCCGAGAGGCGGTCGTTGCCCGTGCCGCCGTCGATCACGTCGTCGCCCTTGCCGGCGTCGATCACGTCGTCGCCCGTGCCGCCGTCAACAGTGTCCTTCCCATCACCGGCCAGGATGGTGTCGCGGCCCTCGCCGCCGAGCAGCAGATCGTTGCCCTTGCCGCCGTCGATGTAGTCGTCCCCCCGGCCGCCATCGGCGCGGTCGTTGCCGTTGTTGCCGAAGAGCACGTCGTTGCCCGTGCCGCCGAAGAGCGTGTCGTTGCCCTTCCCGGCATCCACGAAGTCATGGCCCTTGCCGGCCAGGATGTAATCGTTGCCGCCGAAGGTCAGCAGCATGTTGTCGAGCACGCCGGGGAAAGCCGCGTCGGCATCGATCACGTCGGCGTGCTGGGTGCCGAGCCAGGCGGCGCCGGGAATGGAGGCGAAGTCTGCCATTGGTTTGTCCTCGTCCTGCGGTGGGCGGGGTTACCGGGGTTGGTTAGTCCGCCTGGGGGACGTTGTAATTGTGCGGCGCGGCACGCGCCTAGGTTGTAAAGACTAATTTCAACATACACTAAAGATTGTATGCTCCTGCGCCAACTGGAGCCATCGCGTGCTCCGTCGACGAAGTCTCGCCATTGTCGAAGCCGGTGAAGACATAGCCGATGCCGCGCACCGACTTGATGAGACGCGGCGCGTCGCCCTCGTCCGACAACTTGCGGCGCAGGCGTAGCACGAGGTTGTCGAGTGCCCGATCCTCGGGGTGATAGGGCCGGCGCAACACCGCAAGGGACAGCGCTTCCCGCGCCACCGGCATGCCCTGCTGCCGGGCGAGGAGCTGCAGCAGGTCGAACTCGGCGGATGTCAGGTTGCGCGACTCGCCGTCCGGCCCGAACAGTTCGCGACGCTTCAGGCAGAGCACGAAGCGGGATCGCGTCCCTGCCGTCGCGGCGCTCGTGCCGCGGGCGCGCCGCAGGACGCAGCGGATGCGCGCCAGTACCTCGCGCCCGCTCGCCGTGCTCTGCAGGTAGTCGTCCGCCCCGCTTTCGAGCGCCAGCACGCGCTCGGCCTCGTCATCGGCATCCATCGCCCGCAAGATGGCCGGCACGGGCGAGACGGTGCGGACGCGGCCGAGAAGGCCGAGTCCCGGGTCGGTGAGCAGCCGACGGTGCAGCAGCACCAGCCAGGGAGGGTCTGCGGCGGTCAGCCGGCTCAGGGCGGCGTCAGGTTCCGACCAGGCCTCTGCAGGGAAGCCTTGTCCGGACAACCAGGCGGCCGCGGTGGCACCGTCCGCGGGCTGCGGGTCGAGGAGGAGGATGCGTGTGCTCACGACACGTCGGTCCCCGTCGGACGGGAGAAGCGGTGTGCGTGGCACTGGCGCCGGTGATGGTGCGCAACCATCGTGGGTACGAACTCCGCGGAGGCGTCCAGATCACGTTGGGGTGTATCGCTGGGCGCTGCTAACTGGGTGTTACCCGGTTTTCTACCGATGTTCGGGGGGGGACACCGGGCCGCTCGTCGGATGCGAGCGCGGTCGGGCCGTGCAGCCATCACCCTGGCCGCGCCTCAGCTCGTGCGGCCCTAGACCGGACCGTCCGGGCATTGGCTAACGAGCTTCACGCCCACCGTGGCGGTCACCGCGACAAGGGCGATCCGTCCTGCCTCGCGAAACCCTGCGCAGGCCGCATACAGCCAAGTCCGGCAGCAAATCTGCTGGACGCGCGAGTCTCCCGTTGTGGGGCGAGGAAGAAGGAATGCCGCCGGCGTCTAGCCTGACAGACCCCGAAGGGTCAGCGTTTCGTCGGGCATCGTGGCGGACCCATTGTCCAGAAGCTGTAGGTCCCACCGACCCAGACCCGGCGACGAACCGAGATGGCGAACGACACCTGGGCGGCAGTCCGGTCCTGAGCCACAAGCCCCGAAACGCGGCCCGGCCGCGTCCTGCTCATGGAAGCGGCAGGCAGGCCATGGGGCGTGATGCGGGACGAGGCTAAGCGCGTGGCTCCCGGGCATTTGGATTAACACACCGTCACTTGCGGGCCGCAAAGGGGCACGTCGAGACTTCCGGTGCGGGTCTGGTGAGGCCCGCCCAAAAAGTCTGGGAGAGTCCACCCGATGCGTCTTGCCATGTTCGGTGCCGCGCTGCTCGGCGCAGCCCTCAGCGTCGCGCCCGCGCTTGCACAGCCAGCGGCCGACACCGTCGCCGCGATCCGGTCGCGCGGGGCGCTTGTCTGCTCGATTGCGCCCTCGACGGTCGGCTTCTCGCTTCCCGACAGCCAGGGCGTCTGGCGTGGGCTCGACGTGGACTACTGCCGCGCGGTCGCGGCTGCCATCCTCGGCGATGCGAACCGGGTCCGCTACGTGCCATCCTCGACCCAGCAGCGCTTCACCATGCTGCAATCGGGCGAGATCGACATGCTGGTCCGGTCCACGACCTGGACGATGGGCCGGGAATCCTCGCTCGGCCTCGCCTTCGCCGGCGTGAACTTCTACGACGGCCAGGGCTTCATGGTGCGCCGTGATTCGGGCGTCACCTCGGCCCGGCAGCTCGACGGTGCGACCGTATGCGTGCAGCCCGGCACGACGACCGAGCTGAACATGGCGGACTACTTCCGGACTCACCGCATGCGGTTCACGCCGGTCATCATCGACAACATCGAGGAGCTGCGGGCCGCCTTCATCAATGGCCGGTGCGACGCCTACACGAACGACGCTTCCTCGCTCGCCTCCTTCGCCGCGAGCCAGGGGCCGAACATGAGCCGCTACCTGCTGCTGCCCGAGATCATCAGCAAGGAGCCGCTCGGCCCCGTGGTGCGCAAGGGCGACTGGCGCTTCTTCGACATCGTGCGGTGGAGCCACTTCGCGCTGATCACGGCGGAGGAGCTCGGCATCAACTCCGAGAACATCGACAGCTTCGCCAACAGCACGAACCCGGATGTGCAGCGCTTCCTGGGCCGAACGGGCGACCTCGGGCGCTCCATGGGCCTCGACAACGACTGGGCCGTGCGGATCATCAGGCAGGTCGGCAACTTTTCCGAGGTGTGGGAGCGCAACATCACGCCGATCGGCATCCAGCGGGGCATCAACAATCTCTGGAACAAGGGCGGGTTGCAGTACGCGCCGCCCATGCGTTGATCGGCGCGCAGACGCGAATCTGAGCGGGGCCGGGAGAACAACCCGGCCCTCTTCATTTCCGGCCCGCCCCGGTGCGACTGGCTATTCGAGGCGCCAGAACTTCGCGCATGAATAGAATAACAGAGTCAGATCTCACCTGCTTCGCTCAGGTCAATTTTTTTTGCGGCCACGACAGAGCCGCTCGTGGTGCCGTTTCGGGCGCACACCATATAACTTAAGCAAAGAATGTGACGGGTCGCATTCCGGTCAGGCGGCGAACCACCCGGCGCCGACCGGGTTCGGAGAGGGCGGCCCGCTCTGCATGATTGTGTCGCAGGCCTGGCCGGGCAGGCGCCGCACCTGGTCTGACTGTCGGAGGGATAGCTCGCAACATGAACCTGAACATCGTCGTCCGAGGTCAGTCCAACGCGATCTTCCTAATGGAGCTGAACGGCTGGGCCGGCGCCGGCGCGCTGACGCAGGAGGTGTCGCGCCTGCTCGGGTTCAACACCACGGGCGATACCGTTTCCCTCATCTATGACCCGCACAACACCGGCCGGGGCACCGCGTTTGGCGCCACGTCGCTCATCGGCGACTGGCTCGAGCCGCGCAACGGCGACTGGCGCCAGGGTTGGGTGAACGACAGCCTCGAATGGGCCATCCTGAACCGGCTCAACGACCTGCCCGCTTCGCAGAAGGACGATCCCACCGCGATCTTCTGGCTCCATAGCGAGTACGACAGCAGCAGGAGCAACCTGACGGCCGAGGAGTGGGCCTCCGCCGTGCGGCACGACGCGCAGCAGGTCCGCCAGATCCTGGGACAGGGTGCCGGGACGACGCCCTACCTCTTCGCCTCCGCCATGCCTTACAACGGCGGCAGCGACATCGGCCACCAGGCCATCCGCCGCGGCATGGAGCAGCTTGCGGCCGATGGGTCGTTCAACGGGCACATCGCGGTCCGCATGCAGGACATCGACGCGGACCTCGACAACTACGACGGGAACCCCTTCACGAGCGAGTTCGGCGGCGGCCACATCGACGAGGTCGATGCCGCGCAGACCGTCGCGCGTGCCGCGCGCAGCATCGCCGAGGCCTTCGCGGCCTATGCCAGGCCGGGCTCCCCGGTGGCGCTCGCCGGCGGCAACCTCGCGGACGAGGGGCCGCAGGTCTTCGTGGCGCAGAAGGTCGGGCCCAACCAGCTTCGGGTGGATGTGCGGCACGACCAGGCTTCCGGCTTCCTGGCGCTCGATGCCGACGCCGCGGCGGGCGTGGGCTGGAGCGTCCGCGGCCCGAGCGGAACGGTCAACGGGCGCGGCGCACAGATCCTGGACGGCGACACGCTGCTGCTCACCTTCTCGGGCGAGGTGCCGGCGGACGGGCGGCTCTACTACGGCTATGGCTATGGCCGCCTGGCAGGCGCCGGCGGCGACGGGCGCGGCAACGCGGTTTACGACAACCAGGGCCTGCCGATCTGGGTGCGCGCCGACGGGTTGGCAGTCGCGCAGGGCGCGTCCGGGCCGGCCGGCGGCAGCGATTTCAACGGCGACGGCACCTCGGACCTGCTGTTCCGGGCGCCAGGGGGCGCGGTCGAGATCCTCACGACCAACGGCGGGCGCAGCGTCCTCGGCGGCGCCAGCGCGGGCACTTATTGGGCGGTGGTGGACCTCGCGGACCTGAACGCGGATGGCTCGCCCGATCTGCTCTGGCGCGGACAGGGCGGCGAGGTCGTTGTCTGGGGAACGAGCGGCGGCGCCGTCACCAGTGCGGCCGAACTCTTTAACCCTGGCCCGTCATGGAGGATTGCGGGCACCGGCGACTTCAACGGAGACGGACGGGACGATATTGTCTGGCGCGGGCCGGCTGGAGAAGTTTTTGTTTGGACAATGAATGGGCCCGCGATCACATCGGGTGTCGAGCTGTTTAATCCCGGCAACTACTGGCTCATCGCCGGCACCGGGGACTTCAACGATGACGGACGGGCCGACATCCTCTGGCGCGGCCAGGGGGGCGAGGTGGCCGTCTGGACCATGAACGGGCCGGCCATCGCGGCTGCGGCCTTCCTTGTGAACCCGGGCGCCTACTGGAACGTGGCCGGCATCGCCGACTTCAACGCGGACGGCGTTTCGGACCTCCTCTGGCGCGGTCAGGGAGGCGAGGTGGCGATGTGGATCATGAACGGCGCGTCCATCGCCTCGGCCAGCTTCCTGACCAATCCGGGTGGCTACTGGAACATCGCTGGAACGGGCGACTTCAACAGTGACGACCGGGCGGACATTGTTTGGCGCGGCCAGGGTGGCGAGGTGGTGGTGTGGGAGATGAATGGCGCCTCCCTCACCGGTTCCCAGGGCTTCGGCCTCCTGCTGCCCACGGACTGGCAGATCCTGACGGGCTAACCTGACCGGGGGGTGCCCCGATCGGCTTTGGACACGTCGTGGTCCGCCATCCGGAAGCGCCGCAGCCAGGCGGGCCTGCCGAGGTTTGACCAGCCAGCGGCCGGCCCCTATTCCGCTCCGGTCCTGCGCTCCGGCAGGACCAGCGCCGTGAAGAGCCATGCCTGACGATATGCCGCCCGACCGCCTCTCCACCGATCCCCGGAGCCCCTTTTTCAACGAGGCGCTTCTGCGCCGGGGCATCGGCATCCGCTTCCGCGGGCAGGAGAGGACGAACGTCGAGGAATACTGCGTCTCCGAGGGCTGGGTGCGCGTCGCGGCCGGGAAGGCGCTCGATCGCCGTGGAAATCCGCTGACGATCAAGCTGACGGGTTCGGTCGAGCCCTACTTCCAGGACGCGCCCGCGCAGGAGGGCTGACCCCCGGCACCGCGGGC
>DASQNQ010000414.1:0-7735 GCA_035644895.1 Acetobacteraceae bacterium
GGCATCAACGTCGAGACTGTCATCGACGTCGTGCACGCCGAGCTCTCGGAGGCAATCGAACGCCTCGGCTCCGTTGGGGCTGCGGCCTTCGCCAGTCCCGTTCCGCCACGCGGGGTGCCGGTGACCCTGGCCGAGCGCGGCTACCTCCGCGTCGTCGATGAGGATGGGCTGGCCGGCTGGGCAGAGGAGCGGGGCGCGGTCGTCGTGCTGCTGGTGCGGCCAGGCGACTACCTCTTTCCCGGCGCGACTGTAGCGGAACTGGTCCGGGGGCCAGAGGGTGGCGACGCCGAGCGGGCCATCCGCGACGCCTTCTCGGTTGGTTCCAGGCAGGCGGCGGCTCAAGACCTCGAGTTTGCGGTGCGCCAGTTGGTGGAGATCGCACTGCGGGCGCTGTCGCCCGGCATCAACGACCCGTTCACCGCCATCGCCGTCCTCGACCGTCTGGGCGCGGCGCTCTGCGAGATCGCGCCGCGTCACCTGCCCGGCTCCACGGTGGAGCGCGGTGGCCGGGTCGTGCTCCACCGTCAGGTGACGGATTACGCCGGCCTCTGCGATACGATGTTCCACATGATCCGACAGAATGCATCGGGTTCACCAGCGGTGCTGATCCGCCTCTTGGAGACGCTCCGGCGGGTGATCGCGGTCGAGATCCGCGTGGAGCGGCGGGCAGAACTGCTCCGTCACGCAGAGCTGGCCCTGGCGGCAGGGCGCCTCGGCATCGAAGACCCCGCCGATATCGCTGCCCTGGAAAGCCATCGCGCCTCGGTGCCAAGGGCCGATATGCCTCGGCAAGAGGCTCGCCGTTGATGCAGCCGCGACAAGGAAGGGTCCGCTTGCCGCCCACTTCCGCGGCAGGCGGGGCGGCCGAGCGTCTACGGGGAAGTTCGACCCTCCTCGGTGGGCCGCGCGCGGTAACTCTACGTCCGCTTCAGGGAGATCTGGCGCGCCCGGTGGACGACCGACATGGGCGCGAAGCCGCCAAGCATGATCGCTGGCCAGCAATGTCTGTCCGCGAATCAATACCAGACATACCAGCCGCGGGCATGAGAGTCGCCTTCGGGGCGATAGCCGCTCTTCCGCCCTCGATCCCACACAGTCCCCAACAGCAGGTTCCCAAAGGCCCCCGGCCTTTGGCGGGGAGAGCGCGAGAGGGGCGGCGCCCCTCTCGCCGGCACGCCCTTCAGGCCGGCTGCAACCCCACCACGCGCCGCGCCCGCGTGTCCCAGGCCAGCGCGCCCGCGCCGAGGCCCGCCTGCGCGATCAGCGCCACCGTCCAGAAGGCCGGGTATTCCCAGCCGCCATGGGTCGAGGTGTAGATCCACCCGTTCGGGAATTGCTGCACCACGATGCCCGCCATCAGCCCGGCCAGCACGAGCGAGACCTCCCTCACCCGCACGCCGAGGATCAGCGCCAGGCCGCCCGCCGCCTCCAGCGCCGTGACGGCGTAGGCGAACCAGGCCGGGTAGCCCTGGGAGACGAACCAGGGCACGACATGGACCATCCCGGCCGTGACCACCTTCCACCAGATGGCATGGGCCAGGAACAGCACGCCCATCGTCACGCGCAGCAGCGTGGCCGCGTAGGGCGCGGTGGCAGGCATCGTCATCGGACCTCCGTCAGGCGCAGGGGTTCGGGCGGGGCAAGGCGGAGCCAGCCATCCGGCGCCACCTGGCCGAGCAGGGTGAAGCGGCCCCCGCCCTCGGGCCGCAGCACGGCGGCGGCGCCCTGCGGCTCGAGCCGCGGGCCGCCCGCGTGGATCAGGTGGTAGGAGTGGCCGACGAGGACCAGGTTGCCTCCCGGCGGCGGCGCGTCGGGGATCAGCGCGCGCAGCGCCTCCCCCATGCGCGCATGGGCCGCGGCGTCCAGGTGCCGCTCCAGCGCGAGGCCCGGCGCGGGCTCCACGCGGCCGAAGGCGAGGGTGGCGGTCTCCATCGTTCGGCAGAAGGGGCTGGCCAGCACCTCGCCGACCGGGATCCCCAGCGTCCGGAACGCCTCTCCGATTTCTGCTGCCTGCACGCGGCCTGCGGCGTTCAGGTTGCGCTGCGTCGCGCAGTCGCCGACCACGGCGTTCGCGCTGTCCGGGTTGGCGGGGCCGGTCTCGGCGTGGCGGAGGAACACCACCAGCCCGCCCGCGCGCAACGCGCCGAGCAGCCCGGCCTCCTCCGCCAGGGCCGTTCCCGGCAACAGGAGGGCGAGCAGGGCCAGGGCATGTCGCATGGGTGGGGGTGCCTCTCCGGTTCGTGCTGCGAGATGGCTGCCGGACCGGCACCGCAACACCCTACAACCTCGTGACCTCCCCGTAATCCTTCAAGGGGGCAGCGCTATCCCCGGCGTGCCTCGATCGCGTCCCAGATCGCCCGCTCCAGCGGCACGCCGTCGAAGCGCGCGATCTCCTGCAGTCCGGTGGGCGAGGTGACGTTGATCTCGGTCAGGTAGTCGCCGATCACGTCGATGCCGACGAAGATCATGCCCTGCCGGGACAGCTCCGGCCCGATGCGCGCGCAGATCTCGCGCTCCCGGTCCGTGAGCTTGGTGGGCTCCGGCCGGCCGCCGACATGCATGTTGGACCGCGCCTCGCCCTCGGCCGGCACTCGGTTGATGGCGCCCATCGCGACGCCGTCCACCAGGATGATGCGCTTGTCGCCGCGCCGCACGTCGGGGACGTAGCGCTGCACCACGATCGGTTCGCGCGAGCGTTCGGTGAACATCTCCATCAGGGCGTTCAGGTTCGGGTCGCCCGGCCTCACATGGAACACCCCCGCGCCGCCATTGCCGAAGAGCGGCTTGAGGATGATGTCGCCGTGGCGGTCCCGGAACCTGCGGATCTGCGCGATGTCGGCGGTGATCAGCGTCTCCGGCATCAGCTCCGGGAAGTGGGTGACGAACAGCTTCTCCGGCGCGTTGCGGACGGAGGCCGGGTCGTTCACCACCAGCGTCCTCGGGTGGATGTGCTCCAGGATGTGGGTGGCCGTGATGTAGGCCATGTCGAAGGGCGGGTCCTGGCGCATCAGCACCACGTCCACGCCCGAGAGGTCCAGCTCCTCGGGCGCGCCGAAGGCGTGGTGGTTGCCCCGCTCCCGCCGCACCGTCACGGGCCGCGCCTGCGCCACGACCCGCCCGGCCAGCAGCGACAGGTGGCGCGGGTGGTAGTGCCACAGGGCGTGGCCCCTCGCCTGCGCCTCCAGCATCAGGGCGAAGGTGCTGTCGGCGTCGATGTTGATCGCCTCGATCGGGTCCATCTGCACCGCGACGCGCAGGATCTTCGCCATGGCAGGGCTCTCCCGTCCTTCTGGCCCAACCCTTCGCATCATGCCGCACGGCAGGGAAGGGGCCAGGGGAGGAGTCAGCGGGGAGGCCGGTTGGGGGGCAAGCGGTTGACCCCGCCCGCCGGGCGGGGCACCTGCGAGGCATGATCCTCTCCGGCCAGGCGAGGCGCGCCGGCGTGCTGGGCTGGCCCGTCGCCCATTCCCGCTCCCCGCGCCTGCATGGCTTCTGGCTGCGGCGCCACGGCATCGACGGCGCCTACCTGCCGCTGCCGGTGCGCCCCGAACGCTTCGCCGATGCCGTGCGGGCACTGGCGGATCTCGGCTTCGCGGGAGCCAACGTGACCATCCCGCACAAGGAGGCGGCCTTCGCCCTGTGTGACGACGTCGCGCCTTCCGCCCGCCGCGCCGGCGCGGTGAACACGCTGGTCTTCCGCGACGGGCGCATCGCGGGTTCGAACACCGATGGCTGGGGCTGGCTCGAGAGCCTGTGGCAGGCCGTGCCCGGCTTCGATGCCGCCGCAGGCCCGGCCG
Organism: Acetobacteraceae bacterium; assembly: GCA_035644895.1. Classification (GTDB taxonomy): domain Bacteria; phylum Pseudomonadota; class Alphaproteobacteria; order Acetobacterales; family Acetobacteraceae; genus Falsiroseomonas. Next base: position 3,798 of record DASQNQ010000414.1, read on the forward strand.
TGATCCTCGGCGCAGGCGGGGCCGCGCGCGCGGTCGCGGCCACGCTGCTCGACGCCGGCTGCCCGCGCCTGACCCTCGTGAACCGCACGCCCGGCCGGGCGGAGGCGCTGGCGCGGCAGTTGGGTGGGCCCGTACAGGTGACGGAGGCCGCGCCGCTTGCCGACGCGACGCTGCTGGTCAACACCACCTCGCTCGGCATGGCCGGGCAACCGCCGCTGCTGCTCGACCTCTCGGCCCTGCCGGCGGGGGCGGTGGTGAGCGACCTGGTCTACGTGCCGCTCGAGACGCCGCTGCTGGCCGCCGCCCGCGCGCGCGGGCTGACGGGCGTGGACGGGCTCGGGATGCTGCTGCACCAGGCGCGCCCGGGCTTCGCCGCCTGGTTCGGCGTGGAGCCGGAGGTGGACGCGGCGCTGCGGGACTTCGTGGCGCAGGATGTTCCGTTGCGATGAAGGTGCTCGGCCTGACGGGCAGCATCGGCATGGGGAAGTCCACGGCGGCCAACACCTTCCGCCGCCTGCGCGTGCCCGTCTTCGACGCCGACGCCGCCGTCCACCGTCTGCAAGGGCCCGGCGGCGCCGCGGTCGGGCCGATCGAGGCCGCCTTCCCCGGCACGACGCGGGACGGCCTCCGCGGCCGGCGGGTGGACCGGGAGGCGCTGCGCGCCCGCGCCCTGCCCGACCCCGCCGCGATGACGCGGCTGGAGCGCATCGTCCACCCGCTCGTGCGGCGGGAGGAGCGGCGCTTCCTGGCCGCCGCCCGGCGCCGCGGCGCGCGGATCGTCGTGCTCGACATCCCCCTGCTGTTCGAGACGGGGGGGGAGGCGCGGGTGGATGCCGTGGTGGTGGTGACCGCGCCCGCCCGCATCCAGCGCGCCCGCGTGCTGCGCCGGCCCGGCATGACGGAGCAGCGGCTGGCCGCCATCCTCGCCCGCCAGGTGCCGGACGCCGAGAAGCGCCGCCGTGCCGACCACCTGGTCCACACCGGCCTGTCGCGCCATGCCGCCCAGCGCGCGATCCGGCGGATCGTGGCCGGGCTGCGACGTTCCTGAAGGAGTAGCGCGATGCGCCAGATCGTCCTCGACACCGAAACCACCGGCCTCGACCCGCAGACCGGCGACCGGGTGATCGAGGTTGCAGCGATCGAGCTGCACAACTTCATTCCCACGGGCGGCGAGTTCCACCGCGTGATCGACCCCGAGCGCGACGTGCCGGAGGAGAGCACCCGGGTCCACGGCTTCACGGCCGAGATGCTGCGCGGCAAGCCCCGCTTCGCGGACATCGCGGCCGACCTGCTGGCCTTCCTGGGCGAGGCCGAGATCATCGCCCACAACGCCCCCTTCGACTTCGGCTTCCTGGACGCCGAGCTGCTCCGCGCCGGGCGCCCGAAGCTGGATCGCGCCCGCATGGTGGACACGCTGGCCATCGCCAAGCGCCGCTACCCCGGCCTGCCGAACAGCCTGGACGCGCTGTGCCGGCGCCTCGGCGTGGATAATTCGATGCGCACGAGCCACAACGCGCTCCTCGACGTGCGCCTGCTGTCGCAGGTCTACCTGGAGCTGATGGGCGGCAAGCAGCCAGGACTTGAGCTGGCCGCCCAGGGCACCGGGCGGACGGAGGCCGAGATCGCCGCGGCCGCCCCGGTCGCCCGCACCCCGCGGCCGGTCGTGCCCTCGCCCGCGCAGCTCGAGGCGCATGCGGCCTTCGTGGCGGGCAAGCTGAAGGACGCGCTCTGGCTCAAGCCGCCCTTCGCGCCTGGGACGAAGGCCGAATAGGGCCGCACCCCTCCCCTTACCCGGCGCAAGCCCCTAGATTGGCGGGATGCTCCAATCCCGGCCGCGCGTCGCCCTCTTCGTCACCTGCCTTGTCGACCTCTACCGCCCGACGGTCGGCTTCGCCGCGATCCGGCTGCTGGAGGGGGCCGGCTGCCAGGTGGAGGTGCCCGAGGTGCAGACCTGCTGCGGCCAGCCCGCCTACAACTCGGGCGACCGGCAGAGCGCGAAGGACCTGGCGCGGCAGGTGATCGACGCCTTCCTGCCGTTCGACCACGTCGTCGCGCCCTCGGGCTCCTGCGCCGGGATGATCGCGCACCACTACCCCGCCCTGTTCGGCGACGAGGACCCGCACTACCGCGGTCGCGCCGAGGCGCTGGCGGCCAAGACGCATGAGCTGGTCTCCTTCCTGACCGACGTGCTGGGGGTGGAGCGGGTGGAGGCGCGCTACGACGGCGTCGCGACCTACCACGACAGCTGCTCCGGCCTGCGGGAGCTCGGCGTCCGCGCGCAGCCGCGCAAGCTGCTCGGGACGGTGCAGGGGCTGACGATCAAGGAGCTGACGGACCGCGACGTGTGCTGCGGCTTCGGCGGCACCTTCTCGGTGAAGTATCCCGACATCTCGACGCGCATGGTGGCGGAGAAGGCGAAGGACGTGCAGTCCACGGGCGCCGACACGCTGCTCGCCGGCGACATGGGCTGCCTGCTGAACATCACCGGCCGGCTGAAGCGCGAGGGCGCCCCGGTGCGCGTGCGCCACGTGGCGGAGGTGCTGGCCGGCATGACGGATGACGTGGCGCCCATCGGCGACACCCAGGCGCAAGGCTAAGACCATGGTCCACATCACCTCCCCCGCCTTCAAGGAAAACGCGGCCCGCGCCATCGCGGACCCCGGGCTGCAGAAGGCGCTGGCGCGCACCAAGCCGCAGTTCCACGGCAAGCGCGCCGCCGCCGTCGCCGGCCTGCCGGAGTTCGAGCGGCTCCGCGACATCGGGCGCGACATCAAGAACCACACCCTCGCGAACCTCGACTTCTATCTCGAGACCTATGCCGCGAACGTCGAGCGCGCGGGGGGCAAGGTCCACTGGTGCTCGACGGCGGACGAGGCGCGCGCCACGGTGCTCGGGATCTGCCGCGAGGCGGGCGCCCGCACGGTCACCAAGGGCAAGTCGATGATCTCCGAGGAGCTCGGGATCAACGAGCACCTGGAGCGGCACGGCATCCGCCCCGTCGAGACCGACCTCGGCGAGTACATCCTGCAGCTCCGCAAGGAGCCGCCCTCCCACATCATCGGCCCGGCCTTCCACCTGAACCGGGAGGACTGGGAGAAGTCCTTCCGCGAGAGCCACACGGACCTCGACCCGAACCGCGTCTTCACCGAGCGCCGCGACATCCTGACCGAGGCCCGCGCCAAGCTGCGCGACAGCTTCCTGGCGGCCGATGTCGGCATCACCGGCGCGAACTTCCTGATCGCGGAGACGGGCAGCAGCGTCATCGTGACGAACGAAGGCAACGGCGACCTGACGCAGACGCTGCCGCGGGTCCACATCGCCCTCGCCTCCATCGAGAAGGTCGTGCCGACGCTGGAGGACTGCACCTCCCTGCTGCGGCTGCTCGCGCGCTCCGCCACGGGCCAGGACTTCTCCGTCTACACGACCTTCAGCACGGGCGTGCGGCGGCAGGGCGACCTGGACGGGCCGGAGGAGTACCACGTGGTGCTCATCGACAACGGCCGGTCCAACATGATCGGGACCGAGTTCCAGGAGATGCTGCGCTGCATCCGCTGCGCGGCCTGCATGAACCACTGCCCGGTCTACAACACCACCGGCGGCCACGCCTATGGCTGGGTCTATCCGGGCCCGATGGGATCGGTGCTGACGCCGACGCTGATCGGCGTGGACAAGGCGGGGCACCTGCCCAACGCCTCCACCTTCTGCGGGCGCTGCGAGAGCGTCTGCCCGGTGAAGATCCCGCTGCCCAAGATGATGCGCCACTGGCGGGAGCGGGAGTTCGAGCGCCACCTCTCGCCCCAGGCGCAGCGGAACAACCTGGCGCTCTGGGCCTGGTTCGCGAAGCGGCCGCAGGCCTACCGCATGGCGACGCGGGCGGCCATCGGCGCGCTCGGCCTGCTCGGCCGCGGGAGGGGCGCCTTCCGGTCCCTGCCCTTCGC
>DASQNQ010000415.1:0-4068 GCA_035644895.1 Acetobacteraceae bacterium
TGCGCCGCGCCAGAGGAGGTCGGACGTGCCGTCCGCGTTGAAGTCCCGCGGCCTGGTGAGCGGGATCTGCCCGTCCGCGAAGCGGAGCGCCTCGATGTTGCGGAGCGTGTCGGTGCCGTTGATGCCGGTCACGGTCCAGGACCCGTCGCCGTTCCGCACGGCCGTGGACTGGGCGCGGCTGCCCGAGAAAACGGCGACGTCGAAGCCCGCGCCGCCGTCCAGGATGTCGTTGCCCGCACCCCCGTCCACCACGTCCGCGCCGGCAACGCCGTTCAGCAGGTCGGCGCCCGCACCGCCCCGGATCGTGTCAGTCAGTGCACCGCCAATGATGATGTCGTTACCCGCACCGCCGTCGAAGGCGCGCGACGTGTCCCAGCCGACACGCGTGGCGTCGGCCAGCGTGCCAGGCAACGTCACCTCGTCGTTGCCGTCGAGCGCGTCGTAGGCCGAGGCGGGCAGCATGCCGGTGACGGTCAGCGCGTTGAAGTCCACCGCGTCGGCGGCGCCGGTGAACAGCGTAGGGGCCGGCGTGCTGCGCAGGTCGAGCGTCCCGTCTGCGAAGCGCAGCAGCTCCACGCCCATCAGCGTGTCCTGCCCGCCGTCACTGTCCGAGAGGTCGATGTCGGTGATCCGCAGGGTGCCGCCGCTGCTGACGATGCTGTAGCCTGCGCGGCGTCCGGAAAAGACGGCCATGTCGGTGCCCGCGCCGCCCGCGAGCAGGTCGTTGCCCGCACCGCCGGTCAGCGTGTCGTCGCCCGCATCGCCCCAGATCTCGTCCCGGCCGGTGGCGCCGGCAAGGCTGTCCGCACCTTCCCCGCCGGAGAGAACGTCGCCTTCGTCGCCGCCGTCGACAACATCATTGCCGTCGTCGCCGCGGATGATGTCGAGACCGCCGCCGCCGAGCAGCGTGTCGCCGCCCGCCCCGCCGAGCAGGACGTCGCTGCCGTCCCCGCCATCGAGAGAGTCGGCGCCGCCGTCACCGCGCAGCTCGTCCCGTCCGGCCCCCGCCACGTGCACATCGCCGGCCAGCGGGTCATCCGAGCCGTGCCAGAAGCCACGGGCGATCTCCACACCTTCCAACGCCAGTGCCGCGACGAGCATGCGGTCCGCCGCCAGCGTGCGCGAGGCACCGGAGATGTGCACCCCGTCCTCGATGGTGTTCATCTCCGCGGCGAAGGCGGCGATATCCACACCAGCCATCGCGTCCGCGATCTGGCGCTGCGCGGCGCGAACGGCGTCGTACTCGTCCGCGTCGCGGCCGTGGGGCCCGATCTCCTGAATCAGCACGCGGTCCGGCGTGAAGTCGGCCAGGATGCGCTGCATTAGTTGGGCAAGGCCGTTTGCGTAGGCCGCGGCCGTGACGCCGGAGGAGGCGTCGGTCTCCCCTTGCGCCCACAGCACGAGCTCCGCCCGGCCGCCAACTTGGTCGAGCCGCGCGAGGACGTTCGCGTAGAGCGAGCCCGCCGCGCTGCTGAGCCAGTGGCCGTTGCCGCGATCGTACTGCGTCAGGAGGGAGGTGCCGCCGCGCGCTCCTTCCACGATCAGCACGGGCACGCCGAGCGCCGCCGCGTAGCCCTGGGTGAAGTGCTGTGCGGCGCCGCCTGTCACGCTGCGGGTGATCGCGCCGTCCCATTCCATGCCGTAGATGCCGGGCGAGGTGGTGCCCGCGGGCGGCGTGTCGAACCAGCGCTGGATGTTGGATTGGCCCATGGTGAACACCACGGCCCCGATCGCCAGCGCGTCGGAGGTCACGGTGCCGCCTGTGCGGACCTCCAGCCTGTACCCATCGCCCTGCGGGATGCCTTCGAGCACGCCTCCCGAGGTCCAGTCGCGGACAACCCGGCCCGCCGAGTCAAGTATACGTGCCTGGTCGCCCGCGAAGGTGACAGTTCCCGTGGCGCCCTCGCGCTGAACAAAGATCATGTCACTTCCATTGAGCGAATGCTGGTGCCCTCGTTGTGGGGAGTGTTTTGATGGTGTTGTGCCAGGGTGGAAAGCCGTTTCGGTTTTGAATATGCAAATTCCGATCCATCATGAAAAGCACTCTGGATCGGATCTGCTGAGACACGCTTATTGTGGAGACCTCTGCGAAACACCCGGCGTGCGGCACGCGACGAAATCCCGGCACTGTTGGGGAAGCTGCCGCGCTGCGTGGTGGCGATGGAGGCGTGCTGCGGCGCGCACCATGTCGGCCGGCATTGCCAAGGTGGTGGTCTCTGGCTGGGATAACGTGGTTGCGCGAAGTTGGCGGGATGACGCCAGAGCCTGTCACCTACCCCGGATACCGGTTCCCGGCCGAGATCATTCGCCACGCTGTATGGCTGTGTCATGTCTTCAGCCTGAGCCTGCGCGACGTGGAGCTGATCCTGGCCGAGCGGGGCATTCTCGTCACGCACGAGAGCGTTCGGCTATGGTGCCGCAGGTTTGGGACCGACTTCGCCCGCAGGCTCCGCTGCCGGCGGCCGAAGCCGGGTGACACTTGGCACATCGACGAGGTGTACCTGCGGATCAACGGCGTGCTGCATTATCTCTGGCGCGCGGTGGACCAGCACGGTGTCGTGCTCGACATCCTCGTGCAGGGCCGCCGAAAAGGCACGGCAGCCAAGCGCTTCTTCAAGCGCCTGCTAGCCGGGCTCAGGTACAAGCCGAAGCGCATCGTGACCGACGGGCTGAGAAGCTACGGCGTGGCCCAACGCGAGGTGATGCCGGAGGTGCGGCACCGGACCAGCCGCTACCAGAACAACCGTGCGGAGAACTCGCATCAACGAACCCGCCGCCGGGAGCGCCAGATGCAGCGGTTCAAGTCCCCCGAGCAGGCACAGCGCTTCCTCTCGGCGCATGCCATGATCCATGGCCACTTCCACCCGCGCCGGCACCTGATGACCGCCGCCCAGTACCGCCACATCCGCGCCCAGGCCTTCCGGGGCTGGCGCGAGGAGACCTGCGTCCAGATCCTAGCATAAAGGTCAGGAGACCACTGCCGCCTGTCTGCACATGCACCTCGCGGCGACAAGTTGACAATGCCACAGTGACGCTTCGTCCAGCCCGGCGCGGGCCCCGGCTTCAGCGAGCCCCGATAGGAGGGTCGCCGGCCACGAGCCGCAGCCGGCCGTGATCAGCCCGTTGCGCCGGAAAAGAGCGACGGAAAGACTGTCAGACCACCCTGCCTGGATCCTGACTTGCAGCCGCCAGAGGCGGCTGAGGCGCCGAACGGCGCCCGCGGCCCATGCGGCGCAGCCAAGCGCAGCGCCGGGGACGGAGGGGCGGGAATGTGCCGGAACAGGGCATAGTGCTGAGTCACCACGCGCGCATGCGAGCGCACCAGTGCTCACGCCGATGTCAGCGGCGCGGGCCGGTTCCCCCGGGTGGCAAGCCGCATCAGTTGCCATCCCTTGCCCTTCTCGTCTGTCGAGACCCGGTGGCGGCTGACGCCGTGGTTGCGGGCGTGCGGACTTGTCAGCAATACTCGTCCACAGCGCGCGATGACGCCCCTTCCACAAGAACAGAGGGAAGCCCACTAGGATGGCCAAGTTGAACGTGAACGGGAACGTGGTCGAGGTGGATGCCTCGCCGGAGACCCCGCTGCTCTGGGCGCTGCGTGACCATGTGGGCCTTACCGGCACCAAGTATGGCTGTGGCATCGCCGCATGTGGCGCCTGCACTGTGCATGTGGATGGCCAACCCATGCGTTCCTGCGTCACGCCCATCTCGGCACTGACCGAGGCGCAGAGGATCGTGACGATCGAGGGCCTGTCGCCGGACGGGAACCACCCCGTGCAGGTGGCATGGCGCGCGCTGGACGTGCCGCAATGCGGTTTCTGCCAGTCCGGCATGATCATGGCGGCGGCCGCGCTGCTAGCGGAGAAGCCGCGCCCGACGGATGCGGACATCGATGCGGCCATGACGAACATCTGCCGCTGCGGCACCTACAATCGCGTCCGTGCCGGTATTCACCAGGCCGCTCCCGGTCGGTGCGCACCCAAACCGATCCGCCTTCAGGCGAATAGCGGATGGCGTTGGTGAGAAGGTTCATCACGATCTGAAGCGCGCGCTTGAACTCGTGATGAA
>DASQNQ010000416.1:0-7184 GCA_035644895.1 Acetobacteraceae bacterium
CGACGCTGCTGCCGCGCAACCTGGCCATCCAGGTCTACCGCGCCATCCTGGAGAGCGCGGCCGGCGAGCAGGGCGCCCGCATGACGGCGATGGACAACGCGACCCGCAACGCCGGCGAGATGATCAAGAAGCTCACGCTCAACTACAACCGCACGCGACAGGCCAACATCACCAAGGAGCTGATCGAGATCATCTCCGGTGCCGAGGCGGTCTGAGGGACATAGAGCCATGAAGAACAATGTCGGCAAGGTCACGCAGGTGCTCGGCGCCGTCGTGGACGTGCAGTTCCCCGCCGAGCTGCCGAACATCCTGAACGCGCTCACCGTGAAGATCGAGGACCGCACCCTCGTCCTCGAGGTGGCGCAGCACCTGGGCGAGCGCACGGTGCGCACCATCGCCATGGACACGACCGACGGCCTGATCCGCGGCTCCGAGGTGGTGGACACGGGCGCGGGCATCGCGGTGCCGGTCGGCGCCGGCACGCTCGGGCGCATCCTGAACGTGATCGGCGAGCCGATCGACGAGCGCGGCCCGGTCCAGGCCGAGAAGACCTACACCATCCACCGCGAGGCCCCGCCCTTCGATGAGCAGGCGACCTCGGCCGAGATCCTGGTGACGGGCATCAAGGTGGTCGACCTTCTCGCCCCCTACCTCAAAGGCGGCAAGATCGGCCTGTTCGGCGGCGCCGGCGTCGGCAAGACCGTCACCATCCAGGAGCTGATCAACAACATCGCCAAGGCGCATGGCGGCGTGTCCGTCTTCGCCGGCGTGGGTGAGCGGACGCGCGAGGGCAACGACCTCTACCACGAGATGGTGGACGCGGGCGTCATCAAGCTCGGCGAGGGCACGACCGAGGGCTCGAAGGTGGCGCTCGTCTACGGTCAGATGAACGAGCCGCCGGGCGCGCGGGCCCGCGTGGCGCTCTCGGGCCTCTCGATCGCGGAGTACTTCCGCGACGAGCAGGGCCAGGACGTGCTGTTCTTCATCGACAACATCTTCCGCTTCACCCAGGCGGGCGCCGAGGTGTCGGCGCTGCTCGGGCGCATCCCCTCCGCGGTGGGCTACCAGCCGACGCTCGCAACCGACATGGGCGCGCTGCAGGAGCGCATCACCTCGACAAAGAAAGGCTCCATCACCTCGGTGCAGGCCATCTACGTGCCGGCCGACGACCTGACGGACCCGGCGCCGGCCACCTCCTTCGCGCACCTTGACGCCACGACGGTGCTGTCGCGCTCCATCGCGGAGATGGCGATCTTCCCGGCGGTGGACCCGCTGGACAGCACGTCGCGCGCCCTCGACCCGCGCGTGGTGGGCGAGGAGCACTACCGCGTCGCGCGCGAGACGCAGCGCATCCTGCAGACCTACAAGTCGCTGCAGGACATCATCGCCATCCTCGGCATGGACGAGCTGTCCGAGGAGGACAAGCTGGTCGTGGCGCGCGCGCGCAAGATCCAGCGCTTCCTCTCCCAGCCCTTCCACGTGGCCGAGGTCTTCACCGGCACGCCGGGCGTGTTCGTGAAGCTCGAGGACACGATCCGCTCCTTCGCGGGCATCGTGGCCGGCGAGTACGACCACCTGCCGGAGGCCGCCTTCTACATGGTCGGCACGATCGAGGAGGCCGTTAAGAAGGCAGAGACCTTGAAGCAGGCGGCGTAACGGCACCTTCGATCGAGTCTTTGTTGATGCCCTCAGACGCCGGGCGGCCGCATCCGCGGCCCTGGCTTCGCGGCACCGGCCGCGGGGCCCGCCCGGGGCCTCGGCCCGCACTCTCCGGTGCGGGCCGCAAGTCACTCTCCGCCTAGACAGGATCGGCCATGGCCACCTTCCAGCTCGAACTCGTCTCCCCGGAGAAGCTCATCCTCTCCCGCCCCGTCGAGATGGCCGTGATCCCGGCCGCCGAGGGCGAGATGGGTGTGCTGCCCGGACACGCCCCGATGATCGTGGCACTGCGCGGCGGGGTCATCACCGTGCGCGAGGGCGGGCAGACCACCGACCGCCTCTTCATCGGCGGCGGCTTCGCCGAGATCACGCCGGAGCGCTGCACGGTGCTCGCCGACGAGGCGACCCCGGTGGCCGATCTCTCCCGGGACAAGGCCGAGGCCCGGGTGCGCGAGGCGGAGGCCGCCTACGCCGCCGCCGCCGCGACCGAGACGCCGGAGCGCCGCGAGGAGGCGATGGACCGGCTTCTCTCCGCCCGCGCCATGGCGGCCGCTGTCCAGGCGGGCTGAACGTCTGCACGAAATCGCCACCGCCCCGTTCCGGCGGTGCTTGAAACGGAAAACCGCCCGCAAAACATGGGTTTGCGGGCGGTTTGCCGTTAAATGAAGGCCGGGAGGAGGTGGCGATGAAGCACTGGCGTCTCGAGCAGGTGTCCTGGCATCTTTTCGACTCCTCGAAGGTCGACCTCTCCATCGTGCCCTTGGTCAAGGCGGCCGCGATGGTCGAGCGGAACGGCGACGACTACGCCCTCTACCTCAACGGCGTCTTCCACGACGACCCGGATTTCCGCCAGGCAGCCGACAACTGGGCGGTCGAGGAGGTTCAGCACGGGGAGGCCCTCGGCCGCTGGGCCAGCCTTGCCGATCCGGGGTGGGACTTCGAGGCCGCCTTCGCCCGCTACCGCGAGGGTTACAAGATCGACACCAAGGCAGACGCCTCGATCCGCGGTTCCCGGACCGGGGAGCTGATCGCGCGCTGCATGGTGGAAACGGGAACCTCCTCCTACTACACCGCCCTGGGCGAGGGCACGCAGGAGCCGGTGCTGAAGGAGGTCTGCCGCCTGATCGCGGCGGACGAGTACCGCCACTTCAAGCTCTTCTACGACCACATGCGGCGCTATCTCGGGCGGGAGAACCTCTCCTTCATCCAGCGCCTGCGGGTGGCCGCCGGCCGAATCGGCGAGAGCGAGGATGACGAACTGGCCTTCGCCTTCCACTGCAGCAACGAGGCGCCGGGAACCCCCTACGACCACGACCGCTGCATCGCGGGCTATATGGGCCGGGCCATGGGCTACTACCGCCACCACCACATCGAGCGGGGCATGGGCATGATCCTGAAGTCGGTGGGCCTGCCGCCCCGCGGGCGCCTCTCCGACATGGCGGCCCGCGCCGCCTGGCGCCTGCTGGTCTGGCGGCGCGACAGGTATCGGCAGGCCCTGGAACGTACGGCCGCGGCCGAGGCCCGCGCCAGCCTTCCCGCCGCAGCCTGATGGGCCGGGGGTGGGCTGGCACGGAGCGTCCCGCTTCCCATCTCTCCGGCAAGCCAACGATGCCGGGACCCACCGCCAGATGAGTGAAACCCTCGCCCGACCGGCCACACTCGACGACCACGCCCTCGACCGGATCTTCCGGCAGGCGCGGACGCACTACGCGTGGACCGACGGGCCCGTGCCGGACAGCAAGCTCGAGGAGATCTGGAGCCTCATGAAGTGGGGCCCGACCTCCGCCAACTCCTCGCCCGCCCGATTCGTCTTCATCCGCACGGCCGAGGGCAAAGCGCGGCTGAAGGAGGTGCTGTCCCCCGGCAATGTCGAGAAGACGATGACGGCGCCGGTTGTCGCAATCGTCGCCTACGACACGGCGTTCTACGACCGCCTGCCCTTCCTTTTCCCGCACGCGGATGCGCGGTCCTGGTTCGCCGGCAACCCGCAGCTCGCGGAGACGACGGCCTTTCGGAACAGCACGCTCCAGGGCGCCTACTTCATGCTGGCGGCGCGCGCGGTGGGGCTGGATGTCGGACCGATGAGCGGCTTCGACGCTGCGCGGCTGGACCAGATCTTCCTTGCCGGCACGGGCTGGAAGTCGAACTTCCTGGTCAACCTGGGTTATGGCAGCGGCAAGGGCCAGTTCGACCGCGCACCGCGCCTGTCATTCGACGAGGCCTGCCGCCTGGAGTAGCGCGGGCCAGCCTCCCTCCCCCGCCCGGCGGGGGAGGGTACGCAAGCGTCACGCCGCCTGGGCGCGCCCCGCATGGGGGTCGAGGCGGTAGCCGCCGCCCTCGGTCAGCAGGAGCCGCGCATTGGACGGGTCCGGCTCGATCTTCTGCCGCAGCCGGTAGATGTGCGTCTCCAGCGTGTGGGTCGTGACGGCGCTGTTGTAGCCCCACACCTCGTTCAGCAGGATCTGCCGCCCGACCGGACGCCCGCCGGCGCGGTAGAGGTACTTCAGGATCGCAGCCTCCTTTTCGGTCAGCCGGATCTTGCGGTTGCGCTGCGGCTCCAGCAGCAGCTTCGCCGAGGGGCGGAAGCTGTAGGGCCCCACCGTGAACACCGCGTCCTCGGAGTTGTCGAACACCCGAAGCTGTGCGCGCAGCCGCGCCATCAGCTCGGCAACCCGGAACGGCTTCGGCACGTAGTCGTTCGCGCCCGAATCCAGCCCCTTGACGATGTCGGATTCCTGGTCCTGCCCGGTGAGCATCAGGATCGGCATCCTGTGGCCCTGGCGGCGGAACTTCATGCACAGTTCCCGCCCATCCCCGTCCGGCAGGCCGATGTCGAGGATGATGGCATCGAAGCGCGACTCCTCGCTGCCGAGGCGCATCTCGGCCTCCGCGGCGTTGGCCGCTTCCGTCGGCGCGAACTCCCCGTCATGCGCCAGCTGGTCCGCCAGCGTCTGACGCAGGGCTTCGTCGTCGTCGACGATCAGAATGGGACGAGGCCCGGCCATGGTCGCTCCCGGTTGTTGCGTGTGTGGTGCTCAACTCGCCGTGGCCGACATAGTTCCATGCCACAGCTTTCGCTTCCAGATTGATCTTGCCATCCCGTTTGCTTGAGGAGCAAGCATTGGGTGCCCGGTTCCCGATCACTGTCGCTTGACATGGGGAACAGTTATCAACCCGTGAGGGACGTGACGAACGCCCTCGCCACGCCATATTCCCGGCTGGTTATCACCGCGGAACACGGATCGTCCCCCTCGAATGAACACGACAGCCCTTCCGCTTTCGACACCCGGACCCGACCAGGACGCCCTGGCGCTTCGTGCCGTCCACCGCGCCGCGTCGGAGCTTCGGCGCGGCACCCCCGTACTTCTACGCGGACCGGAGTGCAAGCTCGTCATCGCAGCCGCCGAGACGGTGGGCGCGGCCGGACTGCGGGAGCTGACCGCCGCCGCGGCCGGCCCGGCCTGTCTGCTGCTCGCGCCAGTGCGCGCCGCCGCCGTGCTCCAGCGGCCGGTGCCGCAGGCTTCCGGCCCCCAGGCGTCCGGCCCGGCCGAGGAGGTTGCCGTCGCGCTCCGCCTGCCCCCCGCCCTGCTCGACCCGGCGGCGCTCCGCAGCCTGGCCGACCCGACGGCGGAACGCCTGCTGTCGGCCGAGCCCGAGCGCGTGGTGGCGCCGGCCCTCGCCCCGGTCGCCATCGCGCTCGCCAAGTTGGCGCGGCTGCTGCCGGCGCTCGTCGTGGCGCCAGCGCTGGAGGGCTCCGCGGCCCGGCTCGACCTGCATGCCGTTCAGGCGCGGGACGTGACCGGCTATCCGGCCGCGGCCGCGACCTCCCTCAGGCAGGTGGCGGAGGCCTCCGTCCCGCTGGAGGACGCGCCCTCGGCCCGCATCGTCGCCTTCCGCGCGGCCGATGGCGGCATCGAGCACCTGGCCATCCTGGTCGGGGAGCCGGAGCGGGCGGCTGCCGAGGGGCGCTCGCCGCTGGTCCGCCTCCATTCCGAGTGCTTCACCGGGGACCTGCTCGGCTCGCTCCGCTGCGACTGCGGGCCGCAGCTGCGGGGCGCCATCGCACGCATGGCGGCGGACCCCGCGGGCGGCGTGCTGCTCTATCTGGCGCAGGAGGGGCGCGGCATCGGCCTTGTGAACAAGCTGAGGGCCTATGCGCTGCAGGACCGCGGCCTCGACACGCTCGACGCGAACCGGGCGCTCGGCTACGGCGCCGATGAGCGCTCGTTCTGGGTGGGAGCCACCATGCTGCTGGCGCTGGGCCTCGGCCGCGTGCGGCTGATGACCAACAACCCGGACAAGGTGGCAGGCCTGGCCGCCTGCGGGGTCGAGGTGGAGGGCCGCGTGTCCCACCTGTTCGCGCCGAACGGGGTGAACGACGGCTACCTCGCCACCAAGCGCGAGCGCTTCGGGCATCTGCTGGCGTAGGTTCATGCCCTAGGCGCCGGGCGCCGGCATCCGCCGGCTTGGCTCGCGGCATGAGCCGCGGCGCCCGTTCGGGCGCTCGGCCCGCCAGGGCGGGCCGCCCTTGTTCATGCCCTCAGGCGCCGGGCGCTTCCCCTGCGCCCTCCTGCGACAGCCCGCGCGCCAGGTGCTCCGCGCCGGCGGCGTTGAGGGCGAGCGGGATGTCGGCCAGCAGCGCCATGCGGATCAGCGCCTGGAAGTCGGCCTCGTGCGGGTGGGTGGCGCCCGGGTCCGGCAGGAAGACCATCGCGTCCAGCCGGCCCTCCGCGATCCGCCCGCCGATCTGCATGTCGCCGCCCTTGGGGCCGGAGAGCAGCGCCTCCACCCGCAGGCGCGGGCAGGCCCGCTCGATCTCGCCGGAGGTGGTGCCGGTGCCGCAGAGCTCGTGGTCCGCAAGCCACCCCTCCCAGCGCCGCGCCCAGGCGATCAGCGCATCCTTCCTGGCGTCGTGCGCGACGAGCGCGATGCGGAGCCGCCTGGCCATGCCGTCCTCCCGGTGTCCGCAGGGGCGAACGCGGCAGCGGGCTCAAAGCTGCCCCTCCACCGGCAGCAGCCAGGCCATGAACGCGGTCGCCCGCCGGAGGCGCGAGGCCCCCGGCTCCGTCGCGTGCCACGCCGCCCCGTCGCGCCAGGCGAGCCGCCCCCCTTCCAGCGTCACGCGCCAGGCGGCCGCCGGCGCCGCCAGCCGCGCATGCTCCCCGGCGATGGCGGCCGCGAAGCCGGGGTGGCGCACGGCGACGCCCATCTCGGTGTTCAAGGCGGCCGAGCGCGGGTCGAGGTTGAAGGACCCCACGAAGCCCTCCGCCCCGTCCACCACCATCGCCTTGCTGTGCAGCGACACGCCGGAGGAGCCTAGGATCCGGCGCGACAGCCGGTTCGGCGTCTGCCCGGGCCCGAGGTGCTTGACCTCGTGCAGTTCCACCCCGTCCTCCAGGAGCCGCCGCCGGTAGCGCGCGTAGCCGCCATGGACGGCCGGCACGTCGGTCGCGGCCAGCGAGTTCGTGACAACCGAGCCGCGCACGCCGCGCCGGACCAGCCCGGCCAGCAGCGCCGCGCCCTCC
>DASQNQ010000417.1:0-2024 GCA_035644895.1 Acetobacteraceae bacterium
GGCGAGGAGTTCGAGTTCTACCTGGACGACCTCAAGGCCAAGGCGCTGCTGGTGCTCGCCGGCTGGGACACGCCGGCGCGCGCGGCCGCCGCCAAGCTCGGCGTGCCGGTGATCGAGGTGGTGCCGGACGCCTCGGCCGCCGGCGCCTTCACGCTGGAAGGCGGGACCGAGGGGAGCGCCGCCCGGCCCGGCGCGGCGGAGGAGGAGGATGTCGCGCTGGTGCTGCACACCTCCGGCACCACGGCGCGGCCGAAGATCGTGCCGCTGACGCATGGCAACGTCACGGCCTCTGCCCGCAACATCGGCGCGTCGCTGTCGCTGACGGCCGAGGATGCCTGCCTGAACGTCATGCCGCTCTTCCACATCCACGGGCTGATCGCCGCGGTGCTGTCCTCGCTCGCGGCGGGCGGCGCGGTGTGCTGCACGCCGGGCTTCGACGCGCTGCGCTTCTTCCGCTGGCTGGACGAGGAGCGGCCGACCTGGTTCACCGCGGTGCCCACCATGCACCAGGCGATCCTGTCGCGCGCCGAGCGCAATGCGGAGGTCATCGCGCGCGTGCCGCTGCGCTTCATCCGCTCATCCTCCGCCTCGCTGCCCGGGCCGGTGATGGAGCAGATCGAGAAGGTCTTCGGCGTGCCGCTGGTCGAGAGCTACGGCATGACCGAGGCGTCGCACCAGATGTGCTGCAACCCGCTTGCGGGCCCGCGCAAGCCGGGCAGGGTCGGGCTGCCGGCAGGGCCGGAGGTCGCGATCATGGCCGATGACGGCACCATCCTGCCGCGGGGCGAGGTGGGCGAGGTGGTGATCCGCGGTCCGAACGTGACGAAGGGCTACGAGGCGAACCCGGAGGCAAACGCCAAGGCCTTCACCAATGGCTGGTTCCGCACCGGCGACCAGGGCATGTTCGACGAGGACGGCTTCCTGATGCTCACGGGCCGGCTGAAGGAGCTGATCAACCGCGGCGGCGAGAAGGTCTCGCCCCTCGAGGTGGACGGCGTGCTCTCCGCCCATCCGGCCGTCGCGCAGGCACTGACCTTCGCCATCCCGCACCCGAAGCTGGGCGAGGAGGTGGGGGCTGCCGTCGTGCTGCGGGAGGGTGCCACGCTGACGGAGCGCGAGCTGCGCGACTTCGCGGCCGGCCAGCTCGCAGACTTCAAGGTCCCGCGCAAGGTGGTGTTCCTGCCCGAGATCCCGAAGGGCGCGACGGGCAAGCTGATGCGCATCGGGCTGGCCGAGAAGCTCGGGCTGACGGCGTGACGCCCGTCTCCGCCATCGCGCAGCTCCGCACCACGGATCTTCCGCGCACCCTCCGCTTCTACACGGAGGTGGTGGGGCTGCGGCCGGCCTTCACGTACGAGGATTTCTACGCAGGGCTTTGGGCGGGGGAGCAGCTGCTCCACCTCAAGCGCGCGGACGCGCCCGATCCCGGGCTCGACGCGCTCGCCGAGGCCGGGCACCTGCACCTCTACCTGGACACGCCGGATGCGCGGGCACTCGCGGCCTCGATCGAGGCCAAGGGCGTCGCCCTGTTCCGGTCGGTGCACGACACGCCCTGGGGCCGGCGGGAGTTCTGGCTCCGCGACGACCAGGGCCACATCCTCTGTTTCGGCGAGGCGATCTAGCATGAAGCTCTGCGTGTTCGGCGCCGGCGCGATCGGCGGGCTGATGGCGGCGAAGCTCGCCGCCCAAAGGGAGAAGGGTGGCGACGTGGAGGTCACCGTCATCGCGCGCGGACCCCACCTGGCCGCGATGCAGCAGAAGGGCCTCGTGCTGCGCAGCGGCGGGCAGGAGACGGTGGTGCGCCCGCGCTGCGTCGCGAGCGCCGACGAGGCGGGGCCGCAGGACTACGTCGTGGTCACGCTCAAGGCCCACTCCCTGCCCGGCGCGGCGAAGCAGATGCAGCCGCTACTGGGGCCGGAGACGGCCATCGTCTCCGCCGTCAATGGCATCCCCTGGTGGTATTTCTTCCAGTTCGACGGTCCGCATCGGGATCACCGGCTGAAGAGCGTGGATCCCGACGGCAG
>DASQNQ010000418.1:0-19142 GCA_035644895.1 Acetobacteraceae bacterium
TGCTGGACGTGGCCGGGCCGGTGCAGACCGGGCTGCGCGCCGCGACCGGCCTCGCCTGGGGCCAGTACTGGTTCCCCGAGATCCGCAGCCTGCCGGGTGCCGCGCTGATGCTGGCCGCGGTGCTCTACCCCTATGTCTACCTGCTCTGCCGCGGTGCTTTCCTGACGCAGAGCGTCTGCCTGCTGGAGGCGTCCCGCACCCTCGGCCACGGGCTGCCGCGCACCTTCCTGCACGTCGCGCTGCCGATGGCCCGCCCGGCGCTGGCGGCCGGTGTCGCGCTCGTGCTGATGGAGACGCTGGCCGATTTCGGCACGGTGCAGCACTTCGCGGTGCGCACCTTCACCACCGGCATCTACGAGGCCTGGTTCGGGCTGGGCGAGCGGCCGGCGGCCAGCCAGCTCGCCGCCTGCCTCATGGGCCTCGTCGCCCTGCTGCTGCTGTTCGAGCGCCTCTCGCGGGGCGGGCGGCGCTACCACCCGACCACCACGCGCTCCCCCCCGCTGCGCCCCGTGCGGCTCTCGGGCTGGAAGGAGGCCGCGGCGATCGCGGCCTGCGCCATGCCCGTCATCCTCGGCTTCGTCGTGCCGGCCGGGACGCTCTTCGCGTTGATGCTGGACGGCGGCGACCCGCTGGATGCGCGGCGCACCATCCCCTTCGCCGTGAACAGCCTGAAGCTCGCCGTCATCACGGCGGCCGCCGCCGTGCTGGTCGCCTGCGTGCTCGCCTGGGCGCAGCGGCTGCACCCCTCGCGCCTGCGCGCGACCGCCAACCGGGTGGCCTCGCTCGGCTACGCCGTGCCGGGCTCGGTCATCGCGGTGGGCGCGCTGGTGCCCTTCGGGCTGGTGGACAACGCGCTGGACGCCTGGATGCGCGCCACCTTCGGCATCTCCACCGGGCTGATCCTGTCCGGCCCCATCGTCGCGCTCGTCTTCGCCTACCTCGTGCGGTTCCTCGGCGTCGCGCTCTCCTCGGTGGAGGCGGGCCTCGCGCGGCTCAAGCCCAACCTCTTCGCCGCCGCCCGCGTGCTCGGCCGCCGCCCCGGCGAGGCGGTGCGGGAAGTGGAGCTGCCGCTGACGCGCGGCGCCATGCTGACGGCCGCCGTGCTCGTCTTCGTGGACACGATGAAGGAGCTGCCGGCGACGCTCATCGTCCGCCCCTTCGACTTCGACACGCTGGCCGTGCGCGTCCACTCCCTCGCCTCCGACGAGCGGCTGGCCGAGGCCTCGACGGCCGCGCTGCTGATCGTGCTGGTCGGCCTGCTGCCGATCGTGGCGCTGGTGCGGGCGATGCGGAAGGGCTGATCCGGAGCGCTTCGGCCCGACGGCCGAGGCGCCGGCGGGTGGTCAGCGCATGCGCGGCCCCGGTGCATGCCGCCGGCCCGACGCGTCGAAGCGGCCCGGACGTTGCGCCGACGGCCGGATCTGATGCAGCCGCCGCACTGCGCCTGGCAGCCGCACCCCCCGTAGACCTCGCCGGGGCGCTCGCCCCCCCGCGGTGATCGCCGCCTTGATCCGCCTGCCGGTCAGGCCGCTGCGGTGGCAGACACGGATCGGGCGGCGCTCCCCGCTCTCAGCGCCAGCCGGCGCGCTGCATCACGCGCAACGCCTCGGCTGCGTTGGCGGCGGACTGCGCAGCGTGGATCGGCTCGGCGCGGAACGTGCCCATCTCCTGCAGCACGGGGTGCAGCGGCGCGTCGGTGGCGACCGGATACTCCATGTTGCCGAGCGCGAAGATCTGCTGCGCGGCGGGCGTCAGCATGTACTCCAGGAAGCGCAGCGCGTTCTCCCGGTTCGGCGCGGTCCGCACCAGCGCGGCGCCCGAGATGTTCACATGCGTGCCGCGATCGCCCTGGTTCGGGAAGATCACGCCCAGGCGGTCGAACAGCGCGCGGTCCGCCGGGTCGTTCGAGGCGCCGAAGGCCGCGAGGTAATAGGTGTTCGCGATGGCGAGCCGGCACTGGCCGGACGGAATGGCGCGGAACTGGTCGCGGTCGCCGCCCTGGGGCGGGCGCGCCAGGTTCGCCGCCACGCCCCGCGCCCAGGCCTCGGCCGTCTGCGCCCCGCCGGCCGCCAGCACGGAGGCCGCGAGCGAGACGTTGTAGGGGTGGTTCGCGGCACGCACGCAGACCTGGCCGCGGAAGCGCGGGTCCGCCAGGTCCTCGTAGCGCGCGAGGCCCTGCGGCACGCCTGCCTGCTTGTCGTACATGATGACGCGGGCGCGCTTCGAGACGGCGAACCAGTGCCCCTCCGGGTCGCGCAGCCCCTCCGGCACGCGGGACGTCACGGCTTGGCTCTGCACCGGCTGGGTGATCCCCGCCTCCTTCGCGCGGGCCAGCCGCGCGGCGTCCACCGTGATGAGGACGTCGGCCGGGCTGTTCGCGCCCTCGTTCCGGATGCGGTCCATGAGCTGGTCGGCATCGCCCTCGATCAGGCGGACGCGGATGCCGGTGTCGCGGGTGAAGGCCTCGTACAGGCGCTTGTCGCTGTCGTAGTGGCGCGCCGAGTAGACGGCGACCTCCCCCCTTTGCCCCTGCGCGAGGGCGGGCGCGGCGATCATCAGGGCCGGCACGAGGCCGAGCAGGGTGCGGCGGATCATCGGGACCTCCAGGCTGTGGCCCGGTGTTACCGCAAATGAGAACCATTCGCAAGTGGTCCTTGGTACCCGCCCCGGTTACCCGGCGAAGCCGCCCTCCTCCAGCCAGCGTCGCTCCTCCGGCCGCATCGGGCGCCCGAGGATCGGGTTGCGGTGCGGGAAGCGTCCGAAGCGGCGGACGATGTCGCGATGGTGGACGGCCCGCGCGAGATACGGCTCGCCCAGCGCGCCGAAGAGCGCGACGGACCGGTCCTGGTCGGCCAGCGCCTCCGAATGCGCGAAGGTCAGGTAGAGGAAGAGCCGCATCTCCACCGGCAGCGCGCGGTCATGCCCTGCCCGGATCGCCGCCGCCGCCGCCTCGCGCGCGGCCTCGTCGCTCGCATACATGCGCGGCGTGCCGCGGAAGGCGTTGCGCGGGAACTGGTCGAGCAGGATGACGAGGGCGAGCGCGCCCGCCGGGGTGTCGCCCCAATGCGTGAGCCGCCCGCCCGCCGCGGCCTCGTGCCATGCCAGGAAGCGGTTCCGGAACAGCGCGTCGAAGGCATCGTCCTTCGCGAACCAGCGCGCGGGTCCGGCCGCCTGCCAGAAGGCGACGACCTCGCGCGCCTCCATGGCGGCGGCGGGGCCGGGCTGATGGATGGCGGCCGCGAGGGTCAGGGCGAGAAGCGGGCGGCGGGTCTGCATGGCTGGGGTCCTCCTGGCCCCGTCTGTCGCGCCTTCCGCATGCTGCATCCAGTGATAAGGTTTCAGCGACATGCTGAACGGGATCGATCTCTCCCGCCTCGACCTGAACCTGCTCGTCCTGTTCGAGGCCGTGCTGCAGGAGGCGCATGTCGGCCGCGCGGCGGAGCGGCTGCGCCTCTGCCCTCGGCGGTCAGCCACGGACCCGGGCGGCTGCGGCGGGTGTTCGACGACCCGCTCTTCCTGCGCAACCCGAAGGGCGTGGTGCCGACGGCGCGCGCGGCGGCGCTGGCCGGGCCCGGATGCTGGACCTGCCCGGGGAGGCCGCGTCTATGCCTGCAGCCCCCGCAGGAACCGTGCCCGCGCCCCCGCGCCCGCCATCAGGAAGGCGTGGTCGGAGCCGGAAAGGATGAAGCGCGCACCGAGGCGGACATAGTCCGGCGCCACCTTCTCGTCATACACGCCGCCCATGCCCATCACCTTGCCATGCCGGGCGCAGGCGGCGCCCACCGCCTGGTAGGCCTTTCGCACGTCGGGGTGGCCGATCTGCCCGGGGATGCCCATGCTGGCCGTGAGGTCGGAGGTGCCGAACATCAGCACGTCCACGCCCGGCACGGCCGCGATGGCCTCGGCGTTCGCGACGGCCCGCGGCGTCTCGATCATGCAGGCGACCAGGATCTCCGCGTTCAGCTCCGCCTGGGCGGCGCCGGGCTCGACGGGGCCTAGGCCGTAGGCGAAGGGCGGGCCGCCCCAGCTCCGCTCACCGACCGGCGGGAAGCGGAAGGCGCGCGCGCAGGCCTCCGCCTCCTCGGCCGTGTCCACATGCGGCACCACCACCCCCATCGCGCCGTTGTCGAGGCAGCGCGTCCCCTCGTGCAGCGCGTCCTTGCAGACGCGCACCACCGGCGTGACCCCCTGGGAGAGCGCGGCGATGGCGATGGCGGAGGCCTCCTCCACGCCCATCGCCCCGTGCTCCATGTCGATGAACAGCCAGTCGAAGCCGGCCGCCGCCGCGACCATGCCGACCGCCGGCCCGCGCAGGTGGTGCACGCCGAAGCCGAGCGCGAGGCCGCCTTCCGCAAGCCGGCGCCGGAGCGGGTTCGGGGCGATGGGCATGGTGCGTCCTCCTGCTGGGTCCGTTGCGGCGCATCATGCGCGGTGGACAGGCGGCCGGCCAGCGCCGCACCATGACGAGCGGCCCGGAGAGGCCCGCGAGGAGGAGAACGCCCGATGACAACGCACAGGCACGCGCCGCTCGGCGCGGCGGCGGCGCTGCTGCTGGCCGCCGCACCCGCCCTGGCGCAGGCGCCGCAGCCCGCCGCGCCCATGCAGACCTCCCCCGTGCAGACCTGCGAGCTGGGCAACCTGCAGCTCGAGAGCGGGGCGGTGATCCCGAACTTCCGGATGACCTACATCACCCACGGCACGCTGAACGCCGAGCGGTCGAACGCCATCCTCTCGCTGCACGGGCTGCGCGGCGACCGCACCACCCAGACGCCCTGGGCCGGGCCGGGCCAGGCGCTCGACACCGGCCGCTTCTTCGTCATCCAGCCGGACACGCTCGGCGTCGCCTCGCTCGACCCGAACGCCACAACATCCCCCACCCGCTCGGGGCTCAACATGGAGTTCCCGCGGTTCACCATGCGCGACATGGTGACCGCCGAGCACCGGATGCTGACGGAGTGCCTGCGCATCAACCGGCTGGTCGCCGTCACCGGCACCTCGATGGGCGGGATCGGCGCGATGCAGTGGGCGGTGCAGTACCCGGACTTCATGCAGGCCGTCATCCCGCTCGTGCCGCAGGCGCGCGCGAACCGTCAGGTGAGCTTCATCTGGGAGGCGGCGCGCCAGACCATCATGCTCGACCCGAAGTGGCGCGGCGGGCAGTACCCGGCGGACGACCCGCCGCGCATGGGGGTGGGCATCGGGCTGCTGGTGCAGAACGCCTTCGGCATCTCGGCCGGCGGGTTCGAGGAGCAGTTCGCCTCGCCCGAGCAGGTGCACCGGTTCTACGCGCAGCTCCGCGACCAGACGGGCGCCACCACCCAGGCGCGCGACTGGGTGTACCGCACCTGGGCGATCGAGAGCCACGACGTCTCCCGCGGCTTCGGCGGCGACATGGCGGCGGCGGGGCGCGCCATCAAGGCGCGCCTGCTGCTGTTCCCGAACTGCTTCGACCAGCTCCTGCCACCCGGCGAGAGCGGCGTGATGGAGATCGCGGCCCATGCGCCGGACGTGAAGATCGTGGACATCGACGACCTCGGCGGGCATGGCGGCACGCGCAGCCCCAAGGGCATCGCCGTCATCACGTCCGAGACGCGCGACCTGCTCCAGCGCGTCAGCGATGGCCGGCCCGGCTTCTCCGGCCCGCGCTACCCGCGCCACTGGTCGCGCCCGGACCGCTGCCCGGGCTGAAGGGTTCAGCGCGCAGCGATGGCCGCGATCTCCACCTTCACGTCGCGCGGCAGCCGCGCCGCCTGCACGGTGGCGCGGGCCGGCGGGTTGGTGGGGAAGTAGGTCGCATAGACCGCGTTCATCCGGCCGAACTCGTTCAGGTCGGCCATGAAGACGGTGGTGGAGACGATGTGCTCCATCCGGAAGCCCGCCGCCTCCACCACCGCCTTCAGGTTGTCCAGCACCTGCCGCGTCTCCGCCTCGATCGAGCGGTCGGCGATCATCTGGTTCGTCCCGGGGTCGAGCGCGATCTGCCCCGCGAGGTAGAGCGTGTTCCCGACCCGGATCGCCTGGCTGTAGGGCCCGATCGCCTCGGGCGCGCGCGGGGTGGCCACCACCTGCCTCTCCTGCGCGAGCGCGCCGAGCGGGAGCATCAGCGCGAGGGCGGCGGCGATGCGGGATGCGGTGCGGGTCATGGCGGGACGTCCCCCTCCTGGTTGCGCCGGCGCGGTCGTGCCGGGAGGGGAATGCTAGACGGAGGGCGCGCCGCCGCGCCAGGGCTCAGCCGACCTCCTCCGCGCCCGCGATCATCGCCTCCAGCGTCTCCAGCCGGTCCGCCTCGGCCGCCGGCTTGTCGCGGCGGATGCGGGCGATGCGCGGGAAGCGCAGCGCCACGCCCGACTTGTGCCGGGTGCTCCGCTGCGCGGCATCGAAGACGATCTCCAGCACCAGCTCCTTCTCCACCTCCCGCACCGGGCCGAAGCGGCCGACGGTGTGGTTGCGGATCCAGCGGTCGAGCCAGACCAGCTCCTGGTCCGTGTAGCCCGAATAGGCCTTGCCGACCGGCACCAGCTCCCCGTCCGCGCGCCACAGCCCGAAGGTGTAGTCGGAATAGGTGCTGCTGCGCTTCCCGTGGCCGCGCTGCGCATACATCATCACCGCGTCGATCGAGAGCGGCGCGCGCTTCCACTTCCACCACAGCCCCTTCACCCGGCCCGGCACGTAGGCGCTGTCGCGACGCTTGAGCATCAGCCCCTCGATCGAGGCCGCGCGCGCGCCGGCCCGCACCGCTTCCAGCTCCGCCAGCGTGCCGAAGGGGATCACCTCGGAGAGATCGAAGCGCGGCGGCCGCACCCGCGCGAACCAGGCCTCCAGCCGCGCGCGCCGGGCCTCCAGCGGCAGGGCGCGCAGATCCTCCGCGCCGTCGAACAGGATGTCATACAGGCGGACCGCGACGGGGAAGCGCTCCTGCATCGCGCGCGTCACCACCTTGCGGTTCAGCCGCTGCTGGAGATCCGCGAAGGGCGCCACCTCGCCATCCCGGATCACCAGCAGCTCGCCGTCGAGCACCGCGTGGAAGTCCATGGCCTCCACCATCTCGGGGAAGGTCGGCGACACGTCCTCCCCGCTCCGCGACCACAGCCGCCGCCCGCCCGGCGTCGCGCTGACCTGCACGCGGATGCCGTCCCACTTCCACTCCGCGACATAAGCAGCCTCGTCCAGCGTGCGCAGGTCGGGCTCCTCCAGAGGGTGGGCGAGCATGAGGGGGCGGAACACCGGCGCGTCGCGCGGGTCGGGGCGCGGGCCGCGGCCCTCCAGCCAGGCGAAGAGCGGCAGGTAGGGCGGTGCGACGCCGTGCCAGACCTCCTCGATCTCCTCGACCGGCGTGCCGGACCACTCGGCCAGCGCCGTGCGCGCGAGCCTCGCCGAGGCGCCCACCCGCAGGCTGCCGCTGACCAGCTTGATGAGGGCGAAGCGTCCGTTGGCGTCCAGCGTGTCGAGCCAGCCCGCGATCAGCGCCGGCAGCTCGGCCTTCGGCGTCAGCTCCAGCCCCTCCACCACCTCCGACAGCGTGGGCGGCGGCGCGTTCACCCCCTCCCGCCGCGGCCAGATGAGGGCCACCGTCTCGGCGAAGTC
The DNA here is from genome assembly GCA_035644895.1 of Acetobacteraceae bacterium. Classification (GTDB taxonomy): domain Bacteria; phylum Pseudomonadota; class Alphaproteobacteria; order Acetobacterales; family Acetobacteraceae; genus Falsiroseomonas. The sequence continues at coordinate 7,585 of DASQNQ010000418.1, forward strand.
GCCGACGAAGTCGTGGGAGAGCGCAAGCAGCACCGGGTCCGTGCGCTCGGCGACCAGGTCGCGCACCAGGGCGGGCTTGGCTGCACGGAAGACCAGCTCCTCGGTCAGCGCGGCCAGGCCGATGCCGCGGTCGGGGTCCGGCTGCTCGGCGAACCAGCGGCGCAGCAGCGCGAGCTTCGCGTTGCGGCCGGGCGTGAAGACGAGGCGTTCGAGCAGGTTCGCGAAGGCAGGTACGCTCACGCCGCCGTCTCCACGCCCTCGCCCTCATCCTCCTCGCCGAGGCCGATCAGGTGCAGGGCGCGGCCGCGGATGCCGCGTTGGCCGAGCGCGTGGATCAGCGCGTCCTCCCGCCCATGCGTCACCCAGACCTCCGGCGCCTGCACCTCCTCCGCGGTCTGCAACAGCTCGTCCCAGTCCGAGTGGTCGGAGATGATGAGCGGCAGCTCGACCCCGCGCGAGCGCGCCCGCTGGCGCACCCGCATCCAGCCGGAGGCGGCCGAGACCACCGGCTCGGCCAGGCGCCGGGCCCAGGGCGTGGCCTCGGCGCCGGGGGGCGCCAGGACGATCTCGCCGGCCAGCATGCCGCCCGCGCCGCGCTTCGGCGGCGTCGGCACCTGGCGCAGGTCGCCGAGGGTCACGCCCAGCCTCTCGTACACCTCGCAGACGCGCATGAGCGCCCCGTGCAGCCAGATGGGGCGGTCATGGCCCGCCTCCCGCAGCAGGCGGATCAGCCGCTGCGCCTTGCCCAGCGCATAGGCGCCGACGAGGTGCGTGCGCTCGGGGAACAGGCGCAGGCTGGCCAGCAGCTTGGCCACCTCCTCCTCGGCCGGCGGGTGTCGGAAGACGGGCAGGGCGAAGGTCGCCTCCGTCACGAACACGTCGCAGGCGACGGGCTCGAAGGGCGCGCAGGTGGGATCGCGGCGGCGCTTGTAGTCGCCCGAGATCACGGCGCGGCTGCCGCGCCATTCCAGCACGACCTGGGCCGAGCCGAGCACATGGCCCGCCGGGACGAGGGAGATCGTGACGCCGTTGCGGTTCACGCTCTCGCCGGGGCGCATCGGCTGCTGGTCGCGCCCTGCCCGTCCCTCCCCCATCCGGGTCGTCATGATGGCCAGCGTCTCGGGCGTGGCCAGCACCGCCTCGTGGTCCGGGCGGGCGTGGTCGGCATGGGCATGGGTGATGACGGCATGGGAGACGGGGCGGGCGGGGTCCACGAAGAAGTCGCCCGGCTCGCACCAGAGTCCCTGGGGGGTGACACGCAGCCAGGTGTCGGGATGGGGCATCTTTTCTCCGCCCTGCACGGACCAGGGAACATCGACGCCCCGGGCGGCAATGCGCCCGGCACGCGACGGCTGCCCGCACAGATGGGGCCGGACGGGACCCGGAACAGGCCGCGGCGGGTGGCGCAGCCCTCGCCATCCCCGCCACGCAGGTTGACGTCGCGCGGTGGACAGGCCGCCGCCACATGGCGGACCCTTTTCCCGCGTCATGCTTCCGATCCGTGCCGGAAGAGGAGCCGATCGCATGACCAGATCACGTGTCGCCCTGCTTGCCGCGGCCCTCCTGGCAGGAGGCGCCTTCCCGGCCACAGCCGGCAGCCAGTCCTCGAACTCGTCGTCCAACTGCTCCAACGGGAACTGCTCCCGCATCGAGCGCTACTCGGAGGAGGACCGCGGCTGGCACTGGGGCCACACACGGGTGGAGCGTTGGCGCGAGAGGCAGGCACCGCCACGGCCGCCCTGGGCGCGGGGGGAGCACGCCTGGCCCGCCCCGCCCTGGGCCTGGGAACCCCGGCCCCGGTGGCGCGACCGCCGCGGCGGCGACGACGACTAGTCCGGGCGGTCCGCCGCGACGGGATCACACGGCAAGGGGGCCGGCGCAGGGTCCGTGGCCCGCCATCCGGATGCATGCACCAGCGTCCGTTCCGGCCGCGTCGCCGCGACCATCGGCTTGTCATCACCCGGGGCGGCATCGAACGGATGCCGGGCGCAAGGATGGGGCTGACGCCAGCCGCGACACCCGCCATATAGGCCGGACCCATGGGAACATTGCCGGAACCCTTCGCCGCCTGGTTCGCCGGCCGCGGCTGGATGCCGCGCCCGCACCAGCTCGCGCTGCTGCGTGCCGCGCGGGCGGGCGAGAGCGCATTGCTGGTCGCCCCCACGGGCGGCGGCAAGACGCTGGCCGGGTTCCTGCCCTCCCTGGTCGAGCTTGCGCAGACGCCGCGTGCCGGCCTGCACACCCTCTACGTCTCGCCGCTCAAGGCGCTGGCTGTCGACATCGCGCGCAACCTGACGGCACCCGTCGAGGAGATGGGCCTGCCCGTCACGATCGAGACGCGCACCGGCGACACGCCCCAGAATCGCCGCGCCCGCCAGCGCGCGGCGCCGCCCAACCTCCTGCTCACCACGCCCGAGAGCCTCGCGCTGCTGCTGACGCTGCCCGATGCCGCGGAGATCTTCGCGGGCCTGGGCAGCATCGTGGTGGACGAGATCCACGCGCTGGCCGGCACGAAGCGCGGCGACCAGCTCTTCCTCGGCCTCTCGCGCCTTGCGACGCTCGCCCCCGCGGCGCGGCGCGTCGGCCTTTCGGCCACCGTCGCGCACCCCGACATGCTGCGCGCCCACCTCTCGCCCACGGCGCGGCCGGACGACGTGCGGCTGGTGACGGCGCCGGAGGGGGCGCCCCCCGTGCTCGACATCGTGCTGCCGGAGGGACGGCTGCCCTGGGGCGGGCACATGGGCCTCGCCTCCATGCCGGAGGTCTACCGGCGGATCGAGGCCGCGCGCGTCACCATCGTCTTCGTCAACACCCGCGCGCAGGCGGAACTCTGCTTCCAGGCGCTGTGGCGGCTGAACGACGCGAACCTGCCGATCGGGCTGCACCATGGCTCGCTCACCGTCGAGCAGCGGCGGAAGGTGGAGGCCGCGATGGCGGCGGGGCGGCTGCGCGCGGTGGTGGCCACTGCCTCGCTCGACCTCGGCATCGACTGGGGAGCGGTGGACCAGGTGATCCAGGTGGCAGCCCCCAAGGGCGTCTCGCGCCTGCTCCAGCGCGTCGGCCGCGCGAACCACCGGATGGACGAGGCGTCGCGCGCCGTGCTGGTGCCCGCCAACCGCTTCGAGGTCATCGAGTGCGTGGCCGCGACCCAGTCCGTCGCGGCAGGCGAACGGGATGGCGACCCGCCGCGCCCCGGCGGGCTCGACGTGCTGTGCCAGCACATCCTGGCGATGGCCGTCGCCGGCCCCTTCCTGCCGGATGAGCTCTACGCCGAGGTCACGCGCGCCGCGCCCTACGCGTCCCTCTCGCGCCGCGACTTCGACGACTGCCTGCGCTTCGTCGAGGATGGCGGCTACGCGCTGCAGGCCTATGACCGCTTCCGCCGCCTGTTCCGCGACGCCGAGGGCCGCATCCATGTCCGCGGCCCGGCCGTCGCGCGGCAGCTGCGGATGAACCTCGGCACCATCGTGGAGACGCCGCTGCTCAAGGTTCGGCTGCGCGGCGGGCCCGTGCTGGGGGAGGTGGAGGAGTGGTTCGTCTCCACCCTCACGCCCGGCGACTGCTTCATCTTCGGCGGCCAGGTGCTGCGCTTCGAGGCGCTGGAGGCGCTGGCCTGCGTCGTCTCCCGCGGGGGAGAGGGGGAGCCGCGCGTGCCGGCCTATGCGGGCAGCCGCATGCCGCTGTCCACCTGGCTCGCCGCGCGGGTGCGCGCCATCCTGCAGGACCCGGAGGCCTGGGGCGCGCTGCCCGACCAGGTGCGACAGTGGCTGCGCCTGCAGGCCCGCCAGAGCGAGCTGCCGCGCGCCGACGGCCTGCTGGTCGAGACCTTCCCGCGCGGCGGCAAGTGGTTCCTCGTCGCCTACTGCTTCGAGGGGCGGCTGGCGCACCAGACGCTCGGCATGCTGGTGACGAAGCGGATGGAGCGCCTGGGCTTCGGGCCTCTCGGATACCTCGGCACGGACTACGTGCTCGCCATCTGGTCCGCCTTCGAACCCACGGGCATCGAGCGGCTGTTCGAGGAGGACATACTGGGAGAGGAGCTGGAGGAGTGGATGGCCGAATCCACCATGCTCCGCCGCTCCTTCCGCAACGTCGCGACCATCGCGGGCCTGATCGAGAAGAACCACCCAGGCGCGGAGAAGTCGGGCCGGCAGATGACGATGAACTCCGACCTGATCTACGACGTGCTCCGCAAGCACGAACCCGACCACATCCTGCTGCGCGCGACGCGGGCCGAGGCGGCGGCCGGCATCACGGACGTCGCGCGCATCGGCCAGCTGCTCGCCCGCGCGCGGGCGGGCGGAATTCGCCACCGTCGCCTCGCCCGCGTCTCGCCGCTGGCCGTGCCCGCGCTGATCGAGGAGGGGCGCGAGTGGGTCGCCGGCGGCGCCGAGGACGCGCTGCTGGCCGAGGCCGCCGCGCTGGTCGAGGAGGTGACGGATGGCGAGGAGGTCTTCGCCGAACTCCTCTCCTCCGTCACCGAGGGCGTGCGCGTCTCGACGCGCGACAGCGACCGCCCGGTGCGCCGCGACCGCCGCCCGCGCAACGCACGCTTCATCCGCTCCGCACCGAAGGGCCTCGTCGCACCGGGATGACCGCCGCACCGATCCACATCGCGGGGGAGCGACTGATGCTCGACCCCGCCGGCGCGCTCGCCTGGCCCGTGCGGCGGACCCTCGTCCTGGGCGACCTGCACCTGGAGAAGGGCAGCCACTTCGCGCGGCGCGGCGTCTTCGTGCCGCCCTATGACACGCGGGAGACGCTGGAGCGGCTGGCTCTGGTCCTGCGGCGCTGGCGGCCGGAGCGCCTCGTGCTGCTCGGCGACAGCTTCCACGATGCGGAGGGTTCGGCGCGGTTGCAGCAGGCCGACCATGCGACGCTGCTGCGCATGCTCTCGGGCATCGCGGTGATCTGGGTGCTCGGCAACCACGATCCCGTGCCGCCCGGCACGCTGCCGGGCGAGGCGGTAGAAGAACTGCGCGACGGGCCGCTCACCTTCCGCCATGTGGGCCAGCCGCGCGCGGGGGCTGAGGTCTCCGCCCACTTCCACCCGAAGGCCACCATGCCGACACGCGCGGGCGGCGTGACGCGGCCATGCTTCCTGTCCGACGGACGGCGCGTGCTGCTGCCGGCCTTCGGCGCCTACACGGGCGGGCTCGACATCGGCGATCCGGCGATCGGCGCGCTGTTCCCGCGCGGCGGGCGCGCCTTCCTGCTCGGGCGGGACAGGCTCTACAGCATGCCGGCCGCACCCCTCAGGGGGATGCGGCCGGCGCTGTAGCTCAGGCCAGGCTTACGGGAACAGGACCTGGTCGATCGCGTGGATCACGCCGTTGGTGGCCGGGATGTTGGCCTGCGTGACGTTGGCCGGGCGGAAGGAGGTCTGTGCCCCCGCCGCGCCCGTCGCGCCGAGCTGCACGGCCGGCGCCGGGTTGCGCACCGTCAGCGCGCCGCCGCCGGTCGAAGAAAGCTGCAGCGCGCCGCCGTTCACCGTGTTCACGTTGCGGTTCTGCCCCATCAGCTCCTCGGCCATGAACCGCCCGTTCACGACATGGTAGTTGATCAGCGCGCCGAGGCGGTCGCGCTCGCGGTCGCCCTGGTTGTTGCCCGACTCCTGGTTGCCCACCAGGTCGTTCAGGATCCCGGCGGGCGCGCTGAGAAAGGCTTGGTCGGTCGGCGCGAACACCGTGAACGGGCCCGGCTGGCGGAAGGTGTCCACCATCGAGTTGCGGACGATCAGGTCCATCAGGCGCTGGAAGCGCGTGTCGCTGGCCAGCGTGTCGGCGATGGAGCGCGTCTGCGCGCGCAGCACGCGCGGCGCGGCCAGGATGCCGGCGCCCGCGGCACCGAGGGCGAACAGGTTCCGTCTGTTGATGAATGTCATGTGCAGTTGTCCTTTGTTCTCAAACGGTCCCGTCCGGCCCGGGCACACCGGGGAATGCGCGGGGCGGCAGGGCTCGGTGCGCGATCAACGCCAGCGCCTCGCCTGGGTTCGCGCCAGCCCGCTCGCCATTGTCGCCCGCGCGCCTACATCGGCGTCATGACAAGCCCTTCGATCCTCTGGTTCCGCCACGACCTGCGCCTCGGCGACCACCCCGCGCTCGTTGCCGCGATGGAGGGCGGGCGTCGCGTGCTGCCCGTCTTCACCCTGGACGACGAAGCGGCGGGCCGCTTTGCCTACGGCGGCGCCGCGCGCTGGTGGCTGCGCGGCAGCCTCGCCGCGCTGCGCGACGCGCTGGCCGCGCGGGGCGCGCCCCTGGTCCTCGCGCGCGGGCGGGCGGAAGCGGTGATCCCCGCGCTGGCCGAGACGGTCGGCGCCGCGGAGGTGCATGCCGGCCGCGGCCTCGAACCCTGGGCGCGCGCGCAGTCGCAGCGCCTGGAGGCGGCGCTGACCGCGGCCGGCCGGGCGCTGCACCTGCACAACACCGTGCTGCTGCGGGAACCCGATGCGGTCGCGACCGGCGCGGGCCGGCCCTACACCGTCTACACGCCCTTCGCCCGCGCCGTGCTCTCGCGCGGCGACCCCGCCCCTCCCCTGCCGGCGCCGGAGGCCATCGCCGCCGCCCCGCCCCCCTCCGGCGGCGGGACGCTGGAGGCGCTCGGCCTCTATCCCGTCCCGGGCGAGCCCGACTGGGCCGCGGGCTTCGCGCGCCTCTGGCAGCCAGGCGAGGAGGCCGGGGCCGCGCGGCTCGCGCGCTTCGTCGCAGGTCCCGTCGCCCGCTACGCGGTGGGCCGCAACCTGCCCGCCGAGAGCGGCTCCTCCGGCCTCTCGCCGCACCTCCGATGGGGGGAGGTCTCGCCTCGCCAGGTGTGGCACGCCGTGCGCGCGGCGGGTGTGGAGGGTGAGGGCGTCGAGACCTTCCTGAAGGAGATCCTCTGGCGGGAATTCTCCTACCACCTGCTCTGGCACCGCCCCGAGATGCCCGAGCGGCCCCTCCGCGCCACCTTCGAGGGCTTCCCCTTCCAGCCGGACCCGGCGCTGCGCCGCGCGTGGGAGCGTGGGCGGACCGGCATCCCGGTGGTGGATGCGGGGCTGCGGCAGCTCTGGCAGCTCGGCTGGATGCACAACCGCGTGCGCCTGATCGCGGCGAGCTTCCTGGTCAAGCACCTGCTCCAGCCCTGGCAGGACGGCGCGGCCTTCTTCTGGGACACGCTGGTGGATGCGGACCTCGCCTCCAACTCCGCCTCCTGGCAGTGGGTGGCCGGCGCCGGGACCGATGCCTCGCCCTTCTTCCGCGTCTTCAATCCCGTCTCGCAGGGCGAGCGCTTCGATCCCGAGGGCGCCTATGTGCGCGCCTGGGTGCCGGAGTTGGCCCGCCTGCCGCCGCGCTGGATCCACCGCCCCTTCGAGGCACCGCCCGAGGTGCTGCAGGCCGCCGGCATCACCCTCGGTCACACCTACCCGCTGCCGGCCATCGGGCCGAACGAGGGGCGCGCGCGCGCGTTGGCGGCCTTCGCCGAACTGCGCAAAGGAGGCGCCGCTGCGTGATGCCGCCCTGGCGGGGGTTTTCCGGCCTTCGTGTGGTGGCCGACGTGCATGGGGAGGCCGAGCAGTTCCACGCCGCGGCCGACGGCGCGCGCGCGGCGGGGCTGTTCCTGCTGCAACTCGGAGACCTGACCGACCACGGGCCGGACAGCCCGGGCGTGCTGCGGCGCATGTTCGCCCTGATGGACGAGGGGCGCGGCCTGTTCCTGCTGGGCAACCACGACCACAAGCTGCACCGCGCGCTGTCGGGCGGGCGGGTGCGCGTGGCGGCGGAGGGGCTCGGGCGGACGCTCGCGCAGCTGCGCGCGGCGCCGGACGGCGATGCGCTGGCGGAGCGCGCGCGGGCCGAGATCGCGCGCGCCCCGGCCTGGGCGCGCGACGGCGCGCGCTTCTTCGTCCACGCGGCCTTCCACCCGGGCATGCTGCTCGCCCCGCCGCCGCCCGATGCGGGCGCGACCAAGGCGGAGGGGCTGGTCACCCGCGCGCTCTACGGCCAGGTCACGGGCCGGATGCAGGAGGACGGCTTCCCCGAGCGCCTGCACGGCTGGATCGACCGCATCCCGGCGGGCCTGACCGTCTACTGCGGGCACGAGCGCCGCAGCGGCAACGGGCGGCCCTTCACCCAGACGAACGGGATGGGCGGCCAGGCGGTGTTCATGGATTGCGGCGCCGGCAAGGGCGGGCACCTCGCCTGGATGGACCTGCCGGCCTGAAGAGACGGCGTCAGGCGGCCTCGGAGGCGCGGCGCAGCAGGCCGCGGCCGCAGCGCAGGAGGTCGCCGGCGAAGGTGACGGCTGAGGAGAGGATGCCGCGCCGGACGATGACCGGCCGCGGCACGGGCTCGCCGCCGAAGGCGGCCACGAAGCGCCCCGCGGCGGGCGTGCCGAAGGCGTCCATGTCCATCGCCAGGCCACGCGCGGCGGCAAGGCGGCAGGCCTCCCACACCAGCAGGCTCAGCGCGCCGCTGCCCGCCAGGCCCGGGTCGCGCGCCGTGTTCCAGAGGTAGGCCGCCTCCCCGTCCCAGACGAGCGCGACCGACGCCGCCTGCCGGTCGTCCTCCATCGCCGAGAGCACCGCGGCCTGGCCTCGCGCCTGCGCCGCGTCGAAGGCGCGTGCCATGGCGGCGTAGCGGTGCCGGTCCGCCTTGCCGCCCGCCGCGATCTGCGCGCGCGACAGCGCGACGAAGCGGCCGATCTCCGCGTGCCGGTCCACGCGGAAGCGCCGGCTGGCCGTGCGCACCAGGTTCCGGGTCTTCTGGCAGAGCGCGTCCCAGCTCCGCTCCGGCGGCACGTCGGGCGCGATGCGGAAGGTGTACTGGGTACGGGCGGCAAAGCCGTTCAGCACGAAGGCGAGCGCCGCGTGCTCGGCGCCCGGCGCCAGCATCTGCTCGAACAGGTCGTGCCGCGGCAGGCGCCCGGCCAGCTCGCCCACCAGCGCGCGCATGTTCTCCGCCCTGGTCACGGGCTTCGAGGGCGGCAGGGTGAAGACGGGGCCGAGGGTGCGCGTGTAGGGCGGCATGCCGATGCGCAGCACGCCATGCACGCGCTCCCGCACGAAGGGCAGCACGGCATGGGCGCCCGAGGCGTGGCCAGCCTCGACCCGTTCCCAGGCGCCACCGCTCGCGGCCTCAAGCCACCACTCCTCCTGGAACAGGCAGCGCGCGGACGCCGGCCTCTCCACGACCCGCACATCCGCGCGCCCGGACGCCCGCGTCGGGACGAGCCCGTCCCTTCGCGGGTCCATGGCCATCTGCGCCCTGGCCTGCACGATCCTTCCTCCAACCCCTCGTTGCGCGGAGGCTAGGCCGGGCCGGGTTTCGGGCCGATTGCATGCGACGTCACGAGAGGTTCAACACGCGCCTGGAAGCCACGCTGTGGCCGCCACGACGCACCGGACCATGCCCGGAACGGCGCGCAGCTAGAGCGCAGGCTCCGGCAATGGCAGCGCGGGGGCGTCGGGTGCGGTCGCGCCAGCGTCCGACAGCCGGGCCAGGAACGCCGCGGCCTGCGCGCGCATCGCGGCGACCTTCGGCGGGTCCATGCGCGCCAGGGTGCGCAGCGGCATCGCCATGCGCGGGTTGCGCGCGAAGCGCTCCGCATGGCGCGCGATGAAGTCCCAATAGAGGAAGTTGAAGGGACAGGCGCGGGGACCCGTTGCCGCACGCACGTCATGCGGGCAGCCGCGGCAGTGGTCGGACATGCGGCTGATGTAGGCGCCGGACGCCGCATAGGGCTTCGAGCCCATCAGCCCGCCATCGGCGTGCAGCGCCATGCCGTGGGTGTTCGGCAGCTCCACCCATTCGAAGGCGTCGGCATAGACGATCATGTACCAGTCGTTCACCTCGGCCGGGTCGAGCCCGGCGAGCAGCGCGAAGTTGCCGGTCACCATCAGCCGCTGGATGTGGTGCGCGTAGGCCAGGTCGCGCGTCTGCCGGATGGCGGCCGCCATGCAGGCCATGGAGGTCTCGCCGGTCCAGTAGAAGCCGGGCAGCGGCCGCTGCGCCTCCAGCGCATTCGTCTCCGCATAGCCGGGCATGTGCAGCCAGTAGAGCCCGCGCACGTACTCCCGCCAGCCGAGGATCTGCCGGATGAAGCCCTCCACGGCGTTCAGCGGCGCATGTCCTTCCCGCCAGGCGCGCTCGGCCGCGCGGCAGGCATCGCCGGGCAGCAGCAGCCCGATGTTGAGCGCCGGCGCGACGAGGGAGTGGAACAGCGCGGCCTCGCCCTCGGCCATCGCATCCTGGTAGTCGCCGAAGCGGGGCAGTCGGGCCGCGACGAAGTCCTCCAGCGCGGCCTCCGCCTGCTCCGTCGTCACGGGCCACGCGAAGGCGTCGAGCGTGCCGAAGTGGTGGCCGAAGCGCCGCTCCACCATCGCCATTACCTCCCGCGTCGTGGCGTCGGGCGCGAATCGGCGGGGGCGCGGCGGGCGCAGGTCGCGCGGCAGCGCGCGGCGGTTCTCGGCGTCGAAGTTCCAGGCGCCGCCCTCGGGTGATTCCGGGTCCGCCATCAGGATGCCGGTGCGGCGGCGCATCTCGCGGTAGAAGAACTCCATGCGCGGCGCCCGACGCCCCGCCGCCCAGCCGCGGAAGGCCGAGAGGCTGCACAGGAAGCGCGTGTCCTCGCGGATCTCCACCGGCAGTCCCGTCGCCGCGGCCCAGCCCTGCATGCCCTCCAGCACGCGCCACTCGCCCGGATGCGTCGCGACGATGCGCCGGGCGCGGTGGCGGAGCGCGGCGCGCGCCACCTCGCCGGCGAGCGTGCCGGTGTTGCCCTCGTCCTCCAGGCGGACGTAGTCCACGCGCACGCCGCGCGCACGCAGGCGCTCGGCGAAGTGGCGCATGGCCGAGAGGACGAGCACGATCTTCTGCTTGTGGTGCGGGACGTAGGTGCACTCCGCCTGCACCTCCGCCATCAGCACCACGTCCCGCGCGGGGTCGAGCCCCTCAAGCGCCGCGACGCCGTCCGAGAGCTGGTCGCCCAGGACGACGCGCAGCGCGTCAGCCGCGCTCATAGGTCGCCGTGCTGCCATCCTCGCCGCGCGTGCTGAATCCGACCCAGCGCCCGCCGGAATCGTGCACCACCTCCGCCGTGTCCGCCGCCTGCACGAGCAGACGCCGCAGCCCCGCGGGCGCGGGCAGCCGCTCGATCCGCGGGCGGACGGCCCCGCCGTCGCGCGGGTCGAACAGTGGCCCACCCGCGAAGGAGGCCGCGCGCCACCACGTCAGCGGCGCCGCCTCGGCGGGGAGCCGCGTTTCCCCCGCGCTGCCGCGCAGCAGGATCGCGCCGCCCTCCGCCCGCGCCTCGGCGAAGCCCGCGCGGCCGTTGCGGTCGAGCCGGGAGGTGAGCGCGACGAGGCGGTCGCCGCGCCACGCCTCCTCGGTGTCGTGGGTGTAGCGATAGACGGTGAAGCCCGCGAGGCGCACGAGGATCCGCACCTCCGACCGCGCCTCGAGCAGCCCGTTCGCGCCCTCGCGGAAGCGGACGGTGTGGGTGCCGACGGGCGCCCCCTCCCGCACCACGCGGAAGGCGATGTCGGCCGGCGCGGCGGCCAGCGCGCCGCGCGCGGCGAGCGC
>DASQNQ010000419.1:0-12494 GCA_035644895.1 Acetobacteraceae bacterium
GGTGCGCCGCCGCCTGGTGCAGGGCGCGCACCACGGCGCCGGCGCGCGTCGCACCCGCATAGTCCACCTCGACCGCGTAGCCCTGGTTCGCCCAGGCGACTTCGTAGAGGTGATCCTGCGCCTGGCCCGTGTGGCGCGCGACGAAGTGGCTGCACCCCTCCATCCGCATGCCGCGCGCGATCACGCTGCGCGAGGAGACCTCCGACAGGAAGGGGATGCCAGCTATCGGCCGGCCCTCCGCCTGCAGCTCGAAGTTCGGGCCGTCGAAGACATGGCGGTTGTGCGCGACATAGGCGCCCGGCGCCGCGGAGAAGCGCACCCCGAAGCGGTCGAGCGTCGGATGCAGCGAGGAGGCGATGGCGAAGTGCCCGCCGTAGTAGCGGATGGAGGTGTTCCAGGCGGCCGCCGTCGCCGCATGCACGTCGAGCCCGATGCGGTTGTTCACGATGCGGCCGAGATGCAGCGTCGTGTCCTCGAAGCCGCGCTCGACGCCCAGGGTGCGGATGCCGATCGTGAAGCCCTCGACCTGCCGCACCTCGACCTGGCTTGCGTCGAGGTTGCGCAGCACGATGCCGATGTCGCCCTCGTTCTGCCAATCGGACTGCGCGGCGCGCAGCACGCGCAGCCCCTCGTAGAGCTTCGCGGCGTTGCGCGTGGCGCCGCCGTCGCCGATCGTCAGCGCCGGCTGGCCCGCCGGCCCGGCGTAGAGGATCGCGCCCAGCATGGTCAGCCCCGCCGCGGCCCCCGGCAGGACGAGCGGCTGCACGGTGCGGAACAGCCCCTCGCCCAGCACGAGGTGCCGGCCGGAGGCCGCCGCCGCGCTCATCGCCGCCTGCAGGGCCGGGCCGTCATCGGCCGTGCCGTTGCCCTGCGCGCCGAAGTCGCGCGCGGACAGGCGCTCGGCGAGCTTGTCCTCCACCGTCCGCGGCACGGCGCCGGGGAAGGGTGCGGTCAGCAGGCCGGATTCGCGCGGGAAGACGGTGGCGTCGCCATTCGCGTCGAAGCCCAGCAGCCGGTTCGCGCGCGCGCCGCGCAGCGGCAGCGTCAGCCGCGCCGCGGCCTCGCCGGGGTCGAGGCGGAGCGCCGAGGCCGCCTCCTCCCGCCCCTCCTGGAGTGCGGCCGTCACCTTGTCCAGCTCGTCATTCAGGGCGTTGGCGCGCAGCACGCCGTTGTCCTGGAAGTCCGTCAGCCGCTCCAGCCGCACGCGGCGGCGGATGGTGACGACGGCGCCCGGGACGGGCGGCACGGGGAGGGTGACGGTGCCGCCCTCGCTGCGCCCCGCGCCCTGCACGCTGTGGCCCGACTGCGGCAGGGCGTCCACACGCACCTCCACCTCCTCCGCGCGGAACACCGGGAAGGGGAAGGTGAAGACGCTGCGCACGCCGTCGCCCTGGTACTGCACGCGCGGCGCGACGTCGCCGATGCGGATGTGCTCGGACATGGGTGTCTCCGGTCAGTCGAGGAGGGAGCGGAAGGTGCCGCCGAGCTGGGAGCCGGCGCGCAGCCAGGTCTGGAGCGAGCCGTCGTCGTTCAGCAGCGACCGACGCCCGGCCGCGAGGCGCGCGGCGAAGGCGGCGTCGCTGCCGGACTGCGCGGCCGCGGCGTCCTGCTCCAGCCCCGCGGCGAGCGCGGCGGCAGAGCCCCCATCGGGCGCGACGCCACCCGCCGCGAGCCGCGCGCGGGTGGAGGCGAGCGTGCGGGAGAGGCGCGCGGCCCGCGCCGCGGCGTCCGCATCCGCCTGGACGGCAACCGCCTGCACGCGCGCCGCCTCCTGCGCCTGGGCCTGGCGGTTCTGCGCGCGCTGCGCGGCGGCCTGGCGTTCGGCCGCGACGACGGTGGCGCCCGCGCCGATCACGGCGGCGAGCGGGGCGAGCTGGGCCATTCCGGGGCCTCCTGCGGCTAGTCGTTGGAACGGGTTTCGGTGACGACCGAGAGCAGCACGAAGGGCGTCGGCGCCGCCCCCGCCACGCGCCAGGGCGGCGCGGTGGCGTCCTGCCGCCAGCCGAGCGCGCGCAGCGTGACGTCGCCCGTGAACGGCGCGGGCGCGGCATCCAGCAGCGCGGTGTCGAGCCGCCGGAAGGGCACCGGGCGCACGCCGCGGCCGAGATCCACCTCCATCGCCGGCGTGGCCAGCAGCCGGAAGGTGGCGGAGACGAGGCGCATCCGCCCGCCCGGCACGGCGGCGCCCGCGAGGCCGGGTGGCAGCGGCTCGACCAGGTGGTGGAAGGGCAGGCCGGCCTGCACGGCGACGGCCGGCGCGTCGAGCGTGATGCGCCCGCCCGCGACGCGCGTGGCCGCGCGCTGTGCGCCGTCGGCCAGCACGCCCACCTCCATGCCTTCGAGGTGCCCGAGGCCCGACCACGCCGTGCGGGGTGCCGCCGCCGTGCCGGTCAGCGCCGCGTCGAGGCCCCCGGCGGCGTCGAAGCGCTCCAGCCGGTGCGTGCCCGCGCGCTCAACCACGACCCATACGGTGCCCTCCACCTCCGCCACCGCGCGGAAGGCGCCCGCCGTCTCCTGCCGGGTCCAGGCGGTGACCTGCTCGGCGCGGAACAGGGTCAGCGTGGCCAGCGAGCCGTCCGCCATCACCACGTGCAGCAGCCGCGCGAGCTGGTCGTAGGCCATGGAGACCGGCCGCTCGACCAGGTGCCTTGCGACCAGCGCGAGGTCGGCCGCCTGGTAGGCCTGCGCCACGTCGGTGTAGGTGAATTCATGCACGGCGCGGCCGGAGCGCGCGACGAACAAGGTCGCGCCGTCCACGTCCACGGGCGGCACCATGCGGTCCACCGGGCTGCCGATGCGCGTCTGGCGCGTCACCTGGATCGAGGCCGGGGTCAGCGGGTCGCCCGAGACCATCCACTCCGCGCCCGAGGTGAAGACCTGCAGGTGCCGCCCCGAGAACACGGCGCGGATCGCATTCACCTGGTCCGACATGAGGGCGAAGTCGATCGCCTCGTCGTCGAGGCCCGTGCCCGTGTCGAAGTTGCCGAGGTCGCCGGTGCGCGACAGGAACAGCCGGTTCGGCAGGTCGCGCGTGCCGCCGAGCACCAGCCGGTCCTGGTGGAAGCAGGCCGAGACAGGCCAGCCGCGTGCCGCGCTGAACGCCGCCTCCTCGACGTCCGTGGTGGACAGCAGCGGCAGCGGTCCCTCCTCCACCACGGCGGTGGCCGCCTGGGCGCTGCCGACGGCGGTGACGCGCACCCGCCTTCCCGCGAAGCGCAGCCGCACGCCCGCATGCGCGGCCGTGAAGACGGGTGCGGAGCAGGCGATCGCCACCGTGCCCTCGGCCGCCGAGGCGGTGAACACGGTGCCGGCGGGGGCGAAGGCGTGGAAGGGCTCCCGCGTGAAGGGGAAGGCGTCGAGGGTCCAGGAGGCGGCCCCGAGCCGGCGCAGGCGCTGCGGCGCGACCTCCGGGTGGAACAGGATCAGCGTGTCGGCGGACTGCGTGAAGGCGAGCTGCGGCAGTATCGCCGCCGTGTAGGGCGCGGCGATGCTGGCCACCGGCACGTCGCCCTGGAACACCTGCACCAGGCCGGCGGAGAGCGCGACGAGGTAGGTCTGCTCCGTGTTGAACTCGAAGGGGATCAGGCGGGCGGGGCCGGGGAGCGTGGCGACGTGGACCAGGCCGGGGCGCCGCGCGACGCCGCCCGTCGGCTGGATGAACACGTTGCGCAGGCGCCTTGCGCCGTTCTCGAAGGCGCGCAGGTCGCCGCGGCCGAGCATCTCGGGCGCGAGCTCGCCGGCGGCGAAGGAGGTCTTGGCGCGTCGCGTCAGGGACATCGCGGTCAACCCCTGACGGCCACGAGCGGGAAGTCCTCGATCCCGCGCGGGGTGTCCTGCTGGCTGTCCGTCAGCCGCGCCTGGCGCATCTCGCCCTCGGCCAGCCGGTGCAGCATCTCGGCGCGCGACGCGCTCTCGGTCAGCGGCAGGCAGAACTCGGCGGCGAGCCTCGCGACGAGGGCCGCGGCGAAGAAGGCGGGGAAGGCGGCCTCCTCCGCGCGGAACACGTAGGTGAGCGTCACGGCGTCCGCATCCGCGTGCAGCCGGTTCTCGTGGATCCGGTAGGGGATGCCGCGCCCTGCGCCGCTGCCGGCCGAGAGCGTCCGCAGCAGGTCCGGCGGCAGCTGGAAGGCGTGGCGGTAGTCGGCATGCGGCACGGCGAGCAGCCGCGGCAGGACCTGCTGGCCCGTCGCGAAGCTCCAGGGATGGGCGGAGAGCAGCGCGTCGCGCGCGCCGGGATAGAGGCCCGCCGCCACCTCGGCCTCGGCCGTGCCGTCATCGAAGGAGGTCAGCGGCGGCACGCCGATGCGGAGCAGCGCGCGGGAGCAGAGCGCGAGCGCGGTGAGGGCCATCGCATGTGTCCTGGACTGGATGTAGGGGAAGGTCCCTCCCCCGCGGATGCGGGGGAGGGTTTCTGGGCGCGCGCTACTCGGCAGCCCTCATGCGGACGACCCCCCGGTCGTCCACCAGCACGGCGCCCTGGCTCATCATGTTCGCCACGAAGTGCGCGGCGCGGTCGCCGTGCCAGGAGATGTCGGTGGTGACCTCGGACGCGGCGGCGTGGGCGATGGCGGTGCGGTGGTAGAAGTAGCAGAAGCGCAAGCTGCCGCTCTTCGTCAGCCCCGAATGCGGGATCCAGGTGGCGCCCAGCCAGCGCTTGGCCTGCGTCCCCTTCCAGGGCAGCTCCGCGTCGCCCACATACTCGGCCGAGGCGAATTCCGGCATGGCGAGAAGCTGGCTCCACTGCTTCCAGCCCACCACGGCGAAGCGGCCGCCATCGTCCGGCACGTCGGCGGCGCCGAGCATCTCGAAGGCGGTCAGCACCTTCTCGCGCGTCAGGCCGTCCGTGTCGGTGGTGCCGGCCGCCGTGCCCAGCGCCTCGCGGGTCGCGGTGTCGAGCGCGCCGATGATCAGCTCGTCCGTCTTGCGGCCGAGCGCGTAGGCGCCGGCATTGGCGATCACAGCGCGCTCGTCGATGTTGGTCTTCAGCTCGTCGAGGCGGTCGATCCAGTCGCCGGCGTAGTAGTCCTGCAGGATGCACTCGACCTGCGCGTGCTCCAGGTTCATCACCGGCACCTGCCCGTTGCGCGTCTTGGCGCTGGCCGTGCCCTTGCCGACGCGGGGGAAGAAGGTGCTGGTGCCCTTCACGCCGGTCTTGGACCGCACGGTGGCGCGCAGCTTGCTGCCCTGGCGCTGGTAGGCCTCGGAGACCTCGGCCTGGTACTGGCGGACGAAGACGGCGTCGATCGTCGTGGTCATGCCACGGGTCCTTCTGCTTGCAGGGATGGGGGGCCGCGCCGCCGGTTGGCCGTGTCACGGGCCGGTTGGCGCGGCGGCGTCCGCGCGCCGTCCGGGGACGGTTCCGCGCGGGGGATGCGGTTCAGCGCTCGCCGACGATCCGGCGAAAACCCTCGGTCACGCGGCGGACGAACTCCGGCTCGCGCGTGCGCCAGTAGCGCGGGTCGCGCATCATCCGGCGCAGCCCCGCCTCGTCCGGCTCGGGTGTGGCGGCGTCGCGGCGCAGCGCGGGCTCGCCCGCCTCCATCATCCGGTGCAGCGCGATGCAGCCCTCGGCGGTCGAGGAGAGCGCGGTGAGCACGCCCTCCGGCAGGTTCGCACGGCCCCAGGCCGAGAGCTGCGCGGCGACGCGGCGGAAGCGCTCCTCGCCGCCGAACTCGGCATGCAGCCGCTCGCGCTGGCGCTCCGCCTCGAACTCGGCGGCGGCCTCGGCGACCAGCGGCAGCAGGCGCTCCGCCGCGAGGTCGTAGACGAGCTGCGCCTGGCGGCAGGTGAAGCCTGCCTCGTGCAGGCGGCGGTTCACCTCCTCGTCCGGGCCGCAGAGCTCATGCGCGGGCTTGATCTCGTAGCCTTCCGGCCGCTCCGGCACGCCGAGGGCGCGGCGAAAGCGGGCGCGCTCCTCCTCCGGCGCGTCGTCGCCGGGCGGCTCGTGGCGGGAGGAGAGCTTGCGCTCCAGCTCCGCATAGGACTTGAGCAGGGCGTCGAGGCGGACGGCACCCGCCTCCGCGTCCCAGAATTTCTGGGGCACGTGCTCGGGCCGGCCCTTCGCGTCGCCCACGGCTTCGGCAAGCAGGTTCTCGGTCATCGGCGGGGTCACTCCTGTTCCAGGGTCGGTTCGGGCCGCAGGATCTCGGGCGGCGTGCCGAAGGCGCGTGCGAGCCAGCGCGCGGCGGCGGGTGCGTCGATCACCGCCTCCGCGCCCAGCTTCCGCGCGGCGGCGAGGAAGAGGATCGTCTCGGCCGCGTCCGCCCGCGCCTGCAGCCGCGCGAGCGGCGAGGCGTAGACCGGCCGCGCGACGCGCCCGTCCGCACTGATGGCCGGGACCTCGCCGCGCCGTCGCAGGATGGCGAGGCAGCGCGCGACGAGCGGCGAGAGGAGCTCCGCCTGCAGCCGCCCGTATGTGGCGCCCAGCAGGCGCGCGCTGGCCGCGCCGCGCTCCGTCACCTCGGTCGCCGTCATGCGCGCGGCGGGCGGCGAGAGGCGGTCCGCCAGCAGCGCGCCGCGGATGCGCGCGCGGAGGTCGGAGAGGACAAGCTGCGAGACGTCGAAGTTGCCTGGGGCGGCCAGCGGCGTCAGGCCCGCCGAGCCCGGCGCCTTCGGGATGATGGCGCCGGGCACCAGCCGCACCGTCGCCGGGTTCAGCACGCCGTCATCCTCGGCCTGCCAGATCCCCGTCGCGGCGATGGAGGCGTTCTTCAGAACGAGCTCCACCACCTTGTTCGCGGTGCGGATGTCGGGAAGCGCCTTCGCGACGGGCGAGCGGCCATAGGTCTCGCCCGGCAGCTTGGTCCATCGAAAGGCGACGAAGGGGTTCTCCGCGAAGCGCCCCTCGGCCAGCGGCAGGGTGGCCCCCGCGCCGTCCTCCGCGACTGCGGCGTAGCGGATGCCGCCGCGCGGGTCGGGCCAGGTGGCCTCCGTCACCGCGAGCCGCGCGGGCTCCGCGCCGGGCTCCTCGTGCTCGGCCGGCAGCTCGGCCTTCGGGAAGCGCGCGCGGATCTCGGCGGGCGTGAGGCGCGCGGTGCGGAAGACGGTGTCGAGCCGGCCCGACGCGCCCTCCTCCAGCACCGCGTCGCGCAGCGGCACGGCGGCAAATCTGAAGGCGGACGCCTCGCCGGGCGGCGCCTCCTCCACCAGCAGCACGCCGGTGCCGGCGATGACGAGATCGAGGAAGGCCTGGTGGACCTCGAGCGTGAAGTTCGAGCGGTCGAGATGGCCCTGCAGCGTCTCCGCCACCTCGGACAGTGTGCGCGCTGCCTCGGCATCCGTGTCGCCGCGCACCGGCGCCAGGCCGAACCAGCGCGACCAGGGCGGGCAGAGCTCGGCGAGCAGGGAGGAGGCGAGCGCCTCCGCCGCATCCGCGGCCGTGCCGTCGAAGAGCGGCGCGGCCCCGGGCGCGGGCAGGGCGTGGTCGTAGCAGTCCTGCCACACCGCCTCGAGCGGGCGGCGGGCGGCGGCGGCACGGGCCTGGCGGGCGAGGATGTCCTCGGGCGTCATGCGCCTACTCCCCGAGAAGCGTCTTGCGCATGGGCAGGCCGGCGGCGGCCTCCAGCACGCCGGTGGCGGAGGTGGCGATGGTGCCGGCGCGGCCGCGTCGGGCACGCTCCACCGCGCGGAGGCGGTCGGCGATCGCCGCATCGTCGGCTGGCGGCGCCGGAACCGCGGGCGCGGCGGCGGCGGTGGCGGCTTGCGTGGGTGGAGGGGCGGCAGGCGGCGCCTCGGCCGCCGGTTTCGGCGCTCTGAACAGGCCACCCATGCGCATCCCCTTCTGCTGCCGGTTCGCCCTGCCCCAAAAAGCTGCGGGCCCGTCCGGAGGAGGTCCGGACGGGCCCGCGAGGCCTGGGGGAGGGAGGAGGCCGCCGGGCGCATCTCGCCCGTTGGCCCGGACCTTCTACGGGGAGGTCGGCCCCTCTGTCAAGATTTTTTTCCTATAGATCGCAGGATCCTTGCCGCCGAGCCCACGGAACAGCCCGTAGGGCGTCACTGCCCAGGGCGCACCCGGGCCAAGCAGCGCGCGGCAGAGCGCGACGCAACTCATCGGGAGAAGCGGCGGCAGGCGCGTGGCGCGCGGCGGCGCCGGCCGGAAGGGCCCGAGCACGGCAAGCCCCGCGCGCCGGTAGAAGCCCGGCAGGTCGAAGCCCCCGTCCACGTCGAGCCGCGCCACCAGCAGCCGGCCCGACAGCGGCTCGAGCACCGTCCAGCCCGCGTCGTCGCGCACCGCCGCGAAGCAGTGGCGGAAGCCGGGGCGGAGCAGGCGCAGCCAGGGCTGGTCCGCCGTGCCGCCGAAGGCGAGGAAGACATCCTGGCCCCCGGCCATGCGGTCGTGCCGGGCACTCATGCGCGCGGGAAGGGCAGCACCTCGCCCTCGGGCAGGGCGATGCGCGGCCCGTCCACGATCCCCTTGTTGCGCAGCGGGAAGTCGAGGCGGTCCAGCGCCTCCTGCCACAGGCGCAGGTCGCCACGCTCGGACGGGATCTTCGGGGAGGGCGGACCGCCGCGCTCGCCCCAGATGCGCAGGATGCGCGCGTGCTGGAGGTCGATGCGGCGCTGGCGGTAGAGCCGGTCGAGGCACTTGATGACGTCGTCCGGCTCGCAGGGGCGGGCGACCAGGCCGCGGCCGGCGGTGATGCGCGCGCCGTCGCGGCGGGCGATCAGCGCCGCCATGGTCCAGAGCCATGCCTCCTCCGCCGAGGCGAAGGGCTGGGTGTGGGCAAGGGGGAGGTGGCTGGGGGCACGGCGGGCTGCGATGGTCACGAGGGTGCTGTCCTTTCGGCCGTTCCCGAACATAACGGGAACGTGATCGAACGGTACCGGCAACCGGTCCGGAAGTGCAAGGACTATCTTCCTCTGGACAGCGGAGCCCAGACCTAGGATACGATACCCAGGTGAGGGTCAATACGCCTCTCGCATGCAAGGCTTCACCATGCGGCACGAAGACATCTGGCGGGCGCTCGACGCCCTGGCTGCCGAGAACGGGCTCTCGGCGTCCGGTCTCGCGAAGCGGGCCGGGCTCGACCCGACCGCGTTCAACCCCTCGAAGCGCTTCGGGCCGGACGGGCGCGCGCGCTGGCCCTCGACCGAGAGCGTGGCCAAGGTCCTGGCCGCGACGGGCGCGAACGTCGCCGCCTTCGCCTCGCTCGTCAGCGGCGCGATGGCGCTGCCGCATGCGGCGCCGTCATCCGTGCGGCGCATCCCGCTCGTCGGCCTGGCGCAGGCGGGATCGGGCGGCTTCTGGGACGATGCAGGCTATCCCGTGGGCGGAGGCTGGGACGAGATCTCGGTGCCGGAGATACCGGACCCCAACGCCTATGCGCTCGAGATCAGCGGTGACTCGATGGAGCCGGTCTATCGCGACGGCGACATCATCATCATCGCGCCTTCCGCCCCCGTGCGCCGCGGCGACCGCGTCGTGGTGCGCACCGTGAAGGGGGAGGTGATGGCGAAGCTGCTGCTGCGCCAGTCCGCGCGGCGCGTGGAGCTCGCCAGCCTGAACCCCGCCCATCCGAACTACGGCTTCGACCTGCCGGAACTGGTCTGGATGCATCGCATCGTGTGGGCAAGTCAGTAGTTGTAGGTGCCCTCAGACGCCGGGCGGCCGCATCCGCGGCCTTGGCTTCGCCGCACTTGCGGCGGCGCCCGGTCCGGGCGCTCAGCCCGTGTCTTCGCACGGGCTGCCTCGCATGACGGCGTTGGAAGCGGTGCCCGCTACCCCTTCGGCAGCAGAGGCAGCAGCGCCTGCAGGTCGCGCTCTGCCCGGCAGGCGAGGTAGCGCGGCGCGGCGTCGGGCGGGCTCTTCAGCGGGAAGGGCGTGAGGCCGATGTCGCCGTAGACGCGCAGCATCGCGGGGCCCACGCGCCAGAAGGCCGGGTCCACCTGCGCGCGTTCGCACAGGTCGCGGAAGCGCCAGATGGCGGAGATGCCGTCCCGCTCCTCGCCGGCCGGGTCGCCGAGGGCCAGCCAGACCTGCCCGCGCTTGACGAAGGCGAAGCCCGCTCGCCCCGCCTCGCCGAACACGGCGCCGTCCGCGTGCTCCGGCACCAGCGCCCCCATGCTGCGCAGCCTGGCGCGCGCCGCGGCGTCCCATCGGTCGGCGCGGATGCGGGCCGGGCGCAGCAGCCGCACGGCGCCGACCAGCAGCAGCACGCCCGTCAGCCCGACCGTGAAGCGCAGCGAGTCGGGCGCGAGGGGGGAGAACACCACCTCGAACCAGCTCTCCTCCGCCACGCGGCCGCCATAGCTGACCAGCGCGAGGGTCAACGCGCAGGCCAGCACCGCCATCAGCGGCGCCAGCGTCCCGCCCGCCAGCGGCTCCCCCGTCAGGCGCGCGTCGCGGTAGAAGGCGCTGCGCATGGCCGAGAGCAGCACCGCCACAAGCGCATAGGCGCCGAGCAGCCACCACGCCTCCCCCCGCACGCCGCAGATGACCATGCCGTTCAGCAGCAGCAGGATGGACATGGCCCAGGCCAGCCGCAGCCGCCGCAGCAGCCCGTAGGCCATCACCAGCAGCAGCGACCCGACGACAGAGGCCGCGAAGTGCGAGGCGAGCGCGACCTGCGCCCCCGCCCAGAGCTCCACCGAGGTGCCGCGCACCGGCAGCGCGCCGAGGAAGAGCAGCACCGTGCCGCCGAGGCCGACCAGCCCCGCCAGCGCCGGCACCTCCAGCGCATCCGCCACGCGCTGCTCCGCCCGGAAGCGGCCGAGCAGGTGGCGCCGCTGCGCGACCTCGAAGCCCGCGAAGAGCAGCCCGGCCAGGAACAGCGGCACGATGTAGTAGTACAGCCGGAACAGCAGCAGCGCGCCGACCACCTGCGCGGGGTCGAACCAGGGCTGCAGCCCGACCAGCATCGCGCCGTCGAACACGCCGATGCCGCCGGGCAGGGAGGCCACGATGCCCGCGATGTAGGCCGCGATGTAGATGCCGAGGAAGCGGATGAAGTCCAGCCCCTCCACCGGCGGCAGGAGGCTGTAGAAGATCGCGGCCGTGATCGCGACGTCCACGCTGGCCAGCACCGTCTGCGCGCAGGCCATGCGGAAGCCGGGCAGGTCGATCTTGTACCCGAAGGCGGTGAAGTGCGGCTTGAAGCGCGACAGCACCAGGTATGTGCCGACCAGCCCCCACATCGCGACGCCCGCCAGCCGCAGCGCCCAGTGCGGCACGTAGTCGCCGAGGCCCGGCAGCACCTCCGGCTCCACCACGAGCACCAGCCCGCCGAGCGCGAAGCCGCCGAGCCCGAAGGTGAGCGAGGTGAAGCCCACGATCTTCGCGATGGCAACCGGCGGCAGCCCCCAGGCCGCGTAGAAGCGGTAGCGCACCGCGGCGCCGGAGACGGCGGCGAAGCCCAGGTTGTGCGCCAGCGTGTAGGCGCAGAAGGACGCCAGCGAGGTCCGCCCATAGGACACGGGATGCCCCGCATAGACGCTGCCCAGCCGGTCGTAGACCGTGAGCACCAGGAAGGCGGCGACGGTGAAGCCCGCCGCGATCCAGAGCGTGGAGGCCGGCATCGCCGCCAGCGCGTCCTCGATGTCCGCGACGCGCAGCGTGCGGAATTCCTGCTGCACGACATAGATGGCGACGACCAGCAGCCCCAGGCCGAAGACGGTCGCGCCGTGCTTGCGGACGAATGGCCAGAGCGCGCTCAAGCGGCCTCGCGGGAGAGCGCGCCCTCGATGAGCGAGACGGTGCCGGCGACGCCGTAGAGCGCGATGAAGCCGCCGAAGCGCGGCCCCTCCTCCTGCCCGAGCAGCACCTGGTAGAGCGCGTTGAACCAGGCGCGGGAGACGCCCATGCGACCGTCCTTGCCCGGCTCCAGGAAAGGATCGCGCCGGCCGGCGTCGTAGACGAGGTCCTGCGCCGCCTTCGCGCGCTCCTCGGGCGGCATCGCCTCCAGGTCCGGCGCGCGCTCGCGCAAGCTGGCGGCCAGCGCCTCCAGCGCCTCGCGCTCGGCGGGCGTCGGTGGGCGGTGCCGCTTCCGGGGCGCGACGAAGTCCCGGTAGTAGGCCACCGCGTGCTCGACCAGCCGCGCCAGCAGCGGGTGGGTCTCGGCCGTCGCGCCCGGCGCGTAGCGCGCGAGGAAGCCCCAGAGGATGGCGGGGTCGTCCGCGTTCACCACCGAGGCGAGGTTGAGCAGCATGGCGAAGGGGACGGGCGAGCCCGGGTCGTTCGTGCCCCCGCCCGTGATGTGCCAGGCGGGGTTCGCGGGGTCCGGCTGCGTGCGGAGCCGGTCGGCATTCGCCACGAACTCGTCCACCGCGCGCGGGATGACGTCGAAGTAGAGCCGCTTGGCCCGCTGCGGGGAGTTGAACATGTACTGCGCGAGGCTCTCGGGCGGGGCGTAGCGGAGCCACTCCTCGATCGTCAGGCCGTTGCCCTTGCTCTTGCTGATCTTCTGCGCGTTCTCGTCCAGGAACAGCTCGTAGGTGAAGCCGACGGGCGGCTCGGAGCCCAGGATGCGGCAGATGGCCGAGGACAGGCGCACCGAATC
>DASQNQ010000420.1:0-27753 GCA_035644895.1 Acetobacteraceae bacterium
GTGCCACTGGGGGATGACGAAGTTGTGGTGCAGCAGCACGCGGTCGAGCGCGCGGGTGCGCGCCACCAGCTCCTCCCGGTCGGGGGCGGAGACCACCAGCTCCACCAGCTCGTCCACCACCGGGTCGCAGATGCCGGCAACGTTCTGGCTGCCGTTCTCGCGCGCCTTCTGGCAGGTCCAGTAGTCGCGCTGCTCGTTCCCCGGGGAGAGCGACTGGCCCATGCTGTCCACGGTCATGTCGTAGTCGAAGGCGTCGATGCGCGCCTGGTACTGCGCCGGGTCCACGGTGCGCACGCGCACGCTCATGCCGAGGCGCTCCAGCCACTGCACGTAGGGCAGCGCGATGCGCTCGAAGGTCGCGCCGTTCAGCAGGATCTCGAACTCGAAGCGCTGGCCCTGCGCATTGACCAGCCGCCGGTCCTGCACGCGCCAGCCCGCCTGCTGCAGCAGGGTCAAAGCGCGCCGCAGCCCCTCGCGGTTGTTGCCGGAGCCGTCGGTGACGGGCAGGCGGTACGCCTCGGTGAACACGGTCTCCGGCACGCGGCCGCGATAGGCCGAGAGGATCGCAAGCTCCCGCCCCTCCGGCAGGCCGGTGGAGGCGAGCTCGGAGTTCGAGAAGAAGGACTGCGTGCGTGTCCAGGAGCCGAAGAAGATGTTGGCGTTCAGCCACTCGAAGTCGAAGACCTCGATCAGCGCGCGGCGCACGCGGGCGTCCTGGAAGATGGGCCGGCGCAGGTTGACGACGAAGGCCTGCATGCCCGTCGGAAGCTCGTGCCGGATCTCGTCGCGCCGGACCAGGTTGCGGCGCACCGCGGGGAAGTCGTAGGCGGTCGCCCAGTCGCGTGCGACGTTCTCGGTGCGGAAGTCGATCTGCCCGGCCTTGAAGGCCTCCAGCGCCACCGTCGTGTCGCGGAAGTACTCGTAGCGGTAGGCGTCGAAGTTCTGCGTGCCGCGGTTCACCGGCAGGTCGCGCCCCCACCAGTCCGCCACGCGGCGGTAGGTGACGCTGCGCCCGGCCTCGAAGCGTTCCACCCGGTAGGGGCCGGAGCCGAGCGGCGCCTCCAGGATCGGGCGGGTGAAGTCGCGCGACGCCCACCAGTGCTGCGGCAGCACCGGCATCTGGCCGAGGATCAGCGCCAGCTCCCGGTTCTCGTTCGAGCGGAAGCGGAAGGTGACGCGGCGTTCGGACTCCGCCACCACCTCCGACACGTCGCCCCAGTAGGCGCGGTAGAAGGGGCGGCCATGCTGTCGGAGGGTGTTGAAGGTCCAGACCACGTCGGCCGCCGTGACGGGCCGGCCGTCATGCCATCGCGCGGCGGGGTTCAGCTCGAAGGTCACGGCCATGCGGTCGGCCGGCAGCTCGATCCACTGCGCGAGGTAGGGGTACTCCGTGCTGCTCTCGTCCTGGCTTTCCTTCAGCAGCGTGTCGTAGATCAGCCCGACGCCGACGGCCGGCGTCCCGCGGATGGTGAACTGGTTGAAGCTGTCGAAGGTGCCCAGCGCCGTCAGCGCGATCTCGCCCCCCTTCGGCGCCTGCGGGTTCACCCAGGGGAAGTGGGTGAAGTCGGCCGGCAGCGCCGGCTGGCCCAGCAGGGACAGCGCATGGGTCCGGATGGCCAGGCCGGGGTCGGCCATGCCGCCGGCCGGGGTGACGGCACGGGCGGCCCGGGGCGCGAGGCCCGCGGGGATGCCAAGGGCCACGCCGAGGGAGAGCAGGTCGCGTCGCTGCATGTCACGCAGGATGGGGTGTCCCCGCGCCGCGCACAACAGCCAGAGCACGGCGTCCGCCCAGAGAGCACGTCGTTACGTTTCCCGGAGCACGACGTGCCCCAGGCGCCTCAAGCCGTGAGCAGGCGCGCCGCCTCGGGCAGCAGGGCCGGGTCTCCCACGGCGAGCACGGTGCCATCGCCGTCGAGGGTGAGGGGCTGCCCGCCCCAGCCCGTGCAGCGCCCGCCGGCACCCTCGATGATCGGCACCAGCGCGGCCCAGTCCCAGGGCTTCATCGTGGCGTCCACCACCACGTCCACCAGGCCGAGGGCGAGCAGCCCGTAGGCGTAGCAGTCGCCGCCCCAGGTCGTGCGGCGCGAAGCCGCCTTCACCGCCGCGAAGCGGGGCGCGGTGGCGGCGTCGAACATGTCGGGGGAGGTGCAGGAGAGCTCGGCCTCCGCCAGCGTCGCGCAGGGCCGGCAGCCCGCCGCCCCGCCGAGCGGCCCGGCGAAGCGCGTGACCTCGCCCGCCACGCCGACCCAGCGCTCCCCGGTCGCGGGCTGGTCGATCAGGCCGAGCACGGGGCGGCCCCGGTGCAGCAGCCCGATCAGCGTGCCGAAGAGGGGGCGGCCCGTGACGAAGGCGCGGGTGCCGTCGATCGGGTCCAGGACCCAGACCCACTCGGCGCCGGGGTTGGTTTCGCCGTACTCCTCGCCGATGACGCCGTGCCCTGGCAGGCGGTCCGCGAGCAGGGCGCGGATGGCGCGCTCCGCGGCCCGGTCCGCCTCGGTCACCGGGCTGGCGTCGCCCTTGGCCTCGACCAGCAGGCGGGACCGGAAGAGGGGGCGGATCGCCGCCCCCGCGGCCGCGGCGGCAGCCTCGGCCACCGCCACGAACTCGGCCGGGACGGCCATGGCGCTACTGCGGCAAGGGCACCGGGCTGTTGGAGAGGGAGCGCAGATAGGCGATCACGTCCGCCCGCTGCTGCGTGCTGCCGAGGCCCGCGAAGGCCATGCGCGTGCCCGGCATGGCGCGGCCCGGGGCGGCGATGAAGGCGTTCAGCGCCTCGAAGTCCCAGGGCTTGTCGGCCAGGGCCCGGTTCGCGGCGGAGTAGTTGAAGCCCTCCACCCGCGCATGCGGCGCGCCGACGATGCCCCAGAGGTTCGGGCCCACCGCGTTCCGCCCGCCCTCGTTGAAGGAGTGGCAGGAGGCGCAGGCGCGCTGGGCGATCTGGCGGCCATTGTCCACGTTCGCCGCGGCGAGCAGCGGCGCGATCGGCTCCAGCGCCGGGGCGGCGGGCGCCGCGGCCTGCTGCGCGGGCGCGGCGGCGTCGCGGCCGAGGGCGATGGCCGGCTCGTGCGGGCGTTGCGGCGAGACCACGAGGCCGGCCACGAAGCCGGAGACCATGAAGGTGATGCCCGCGGTCAGCACCGCCGCGAATGCCTTGTTGAACTCGAGAGCCATCCCGGACCGAACCCCATGCGCGGGCGGCGCGCGGCTTGCGCGCGGGCCTGCCTGCCGTCAAAACCCGGCCGGAACATAGAGACACCCCCCGCCATCGGCAACCCGGGGCGCCCGGACCGGAACGGAGAAGCGGACCTTCGCATGAGCAGCGGCACCATCGCCTTCCAGGGCCTGCCCGGCGCCTACTCGGACCTCGCCTGCCGCCATGCCTTCCCGGGCTGGACCACCCTGCCCTGCCCCTCCTTCGAGGCGGCGATGGCCGCCGTGCGCGACGGGCAGGCGGGGCTCGCCATGCTCCCCTGCGAGAACTCGATCGCCGGCCGCGTGCCCGACATCCACCGCCTCCTGCCCGAGAGCGGCCTGGCGGTGGTGGGCGAGCACTTCGAGCGGGTGGAGCACTGCCTGCTCGCGCCGCGGGGCGCGACGCTCCAGACCATCCGCCGCGCGCACAGCCACCCGATGGCGCTCGGCCAGGTGCTGAACCTGCTGCGGGACATGCGCCTCGAGCCCGTCATTGAGGCGGACACGGCGGGTGCGGCGGCGCTGGTCGCGCAGCGCGGCGGGGTGGAGGACGCGGCGATCGCGAGCGCGCTCGCCGCCGAGGTCCACGGCCTCGAGATCCTGCGGCGCAACGTGGAGGACGCGGCCCACAACACAACGCGCTTCTACGTCATGCGCCGCGAGGCGCCGACGCCGCCCCCGGAGCCGGGCGAGTGGGTGACCACCTTCGTCTTCCGCGTCCGCAACATCCCGGCCGCGCTCTACAAGGCGCTCGGCGGCTTCGCGACCAACGGCATCAACATGACGAAGCTCGAGAGCTACATGGTGGGCGGGCAGTTCACCGCGACGCAGTTCCTGTGCGACGTGGACGGCCACCCGGAACACCCGGCGCTGGCCCGTGCGCTGGAGGAGCTGCGCTACTTCTCGAGCGAGCTGCGCGTGCTCGGCACCTACCGCGCCCACAAGCTGCGGCTCGCGCAGCGGGCGGCGGCGTAGCGCCTCAGCCCGCCAGGACCTGGTGGACCGAGGAGACGACCACCGATCCCTCCCCCACCGCGGAGGCGACGCGCTTGACCGACCCGGCGCGCACGTCGCCCACCGCGAAGACGCCGGGGCGGCTCGTCTCCAGCACATGGGCGGCGCGCCCGCCCCAGCGCTCCGCCCCGTCCGGCTCGGCATCGCCCGCGCCGGCGCCGACGCGGACGAAGCCCTGCCGGTCCAGCGCCACGCCGGAGCCCGCCAGCCACTCGGTGTTCGGCACCGCGCCGAGCATCAGGAACAGGTTGGCCACGGGCCGCGTCTCGGCGGCGCCGGTGCCGCGGTCCGTCCAGGTGACGCGCTCCAGGTGCCGCTCGCCGTCCAGCGCCGTGACCTCGGTGCCCGTGTGCAGCGTGATGCGGTCCGACGCCTCGATCCGCGCGACCAGGTAGTCCGACATGCTCGCCGCCAGCCCCGCGCCGCGGACGAGGATGTGCACATGCGACGCGTGGCGCGACAGGTAGACGGCCGCCTGCCCGGCCGAGTTGCCGCCGCCCACCACGACCACCTCCTCGCCCTCGCACAGCCCGGCCTCCACCGCCGTCGCGGCGTAGTGGATGCCGCCGCCCTGCTCGAAGCGCGCGAAGTTGGGGACCTGGTCCAGCCGCCGGTACCGCGCGCCGGTCGCGACCACGACCGACCGCGCCCGCAGCACCGTGCCGTCGTCCAGCGTCAGCTCATGTGGGCGCCTGGCGCAGTCGAGCCGCGCGACGCTTCGCGCGACCGCGAGGCGCGCGCCGAACTTCTGCGCCTGCACCTGCGCGCGGCCGGCCAGCGCCTGGCCGGAGATGCCCGTCGGAAAGCCGAGGTAGTTCTCGATCTTGGAGGAGGTCGCGGCCTGCCCGCCCGGCGCCTCGGCCTCCAGCACCACGGTCGAGAGGCCCTCCGAGGCGGCATAGACCGCCGCGGCCAGCCCCGCCGGGCCGGCGCCGACCACCGCCACGTCGAACAGGTCGCCGGGGCCGAAGCGCTCCGCGAACCCCAGGCAGTCCGCGAGTTCCGCGTTCGAGGGGCGGCGCAGCACGCGCCCCGGGCCGCAGAGCACGAGGGGAAGGTCCGAGGCGGCGCTCTCCCCGGCCAGGGCCTGGGCATCCGGATCGGTGTCGACCTGCAGCACGCGCACGGGATGCCCGTTGCGCGAGAGGAAGTGCTGGATGCGCAGCGCGTCCGCCACCCCATGCTCGCGCGATTGCAGCAGCGTCACCGCACCCTGCGCATGCTGGATGAGGCCGACGCGGCGCAGGATGTAGGCGCGCATGATGATCTCGGCGATGTCGGGCTCGGAGGCCAGCATGCGGCGGAAGCGTGGGCGGGACAGGCGCAGGACGCGGCCGCCGGGCTCGGCGATGCGCCCGCCGACCAGGATCTCGCGGTCGTTGAAGAGATCGAGCTCGCCCGTGAACTGCCGCTCGCCATGGATGGTGATGACCCGCGGCGCGCCCTGCGCGTCCTCCTCGAGGATCTCGATGGCGCCTTCGAGGATGAGGAAGAAGTCCACCGTCCGGTCGCCGCGGCGGAACACCATGGTGCCGCCGGGCAGCGCCTCGACCTCGCCGAAGGTCCGGATGCGCGCGACCTGGTCGGGCGAGAGCGTCGGGAAGGTCTGCGCGGCGCGCAGGTAGGGGTCGGTGGGATCGGCTACCGTGTCGAGCGCCATGGCCTGCCCTTCTGAAGCGGAGGCAGGCTAGCACCCCGGCCGCGGGGATTGCGGCCGTTCCGGTGGCGGACCGGACCCCGTGGGGGCCCGGCCCGCCGCGCGGCCTCAGTAGCGGTACTGGTCGGCCTTGAAGGGACCCTGCTCCGGCACGCCGATGTAGTCGGCCTGCTGCCTGCTGAGCGTGGTCAGCGTGGCGCCGACCTTCTCCAGGTGCAGCGCCGCCACCTTCTCGTCGAGGTGCTTCGGCAGGGTGTAGACCTTCTTCTCGTACTTGCCGGGGTTGGTCCACAGTTCGATCTGCGCCAGCGTCTGGTTGGTGAAGCTGGCGGACATCACGAAGCTCGGGTGGCCCGTGGCGTTGCCGAGGTTCACGAGGCGCCCCTCGGACAGCAGGATGATGCGCTTGCCGTTCGGGAACTCGATCTCGTCCACCTGCGGCTTCACGTTGTCCCAGCGGAAGTTGCGGAGGCCCGCGACCTGGATCTCGCTGTCGAAGTGGCCGATGTTGCAGACGATGGCGCGGTGCTTCATCGCGCGCATGTGGTCCACCGTGATGACGTCCACGTTGCCGGTCGCGGTGACGAAGATGTCGGCCTTCGGCGCGGCCTGCTCCATCGTCACGACCTCGTAGCCCTCCATCGCCGCCTGCAGGGCGCAGATCGGGTCGATCTCGGACACCATCACGCGGCAGCCGGCGTTGCGGAGGCTGGCGGCCGAGCCCTTGCCCACGTCGCCGAAGCCGCAGACCATCGCGATCTTGCCGGCCATCATCACGTCCGTGCCGCGGCGGATCGCGTCCACCAGGCTCTCGCGGCAGCCGTACAGGTTGTCGAACTTCGACTTGGTGACGCTGTCGTTGACGTTGATGGCGGGGAAGAGCAGCCGCCCCTCCTTCGCCATGGTGTAGAGGCGGTGGACGCCCGTCGTCGTCTCCTCGGACACGCCGACGATGTTCTTGGCCAGCTTGGCGAACCAGCCCGGCTTGGTCTTCACGCAGTCCTTGATGAGGGCGAAGAAGACCTCCTCCTCCTCGTTCGTCGGCTTGTCGAGGAAGGCGGTGTCGCCCTGCTCGGCGCGCAGGCCGTAGTGGACCAGCAGGGTCATGTCGCCGCCGTCATCCAGCAGCACGTTCGGCGTGCCGCCGTCGCCCCACTCCAGCGTGCGCCGCACGTACTCCCAGTACTCCGGCAGCGTCTCGCCCTTCACGGCGAAGACGGGCGTGCCGGTCTTGGCGATGGCGGCCGCGGCGTGGTCCTGGGTCGAGAAGATGTTGCAGGACGACCAGCGGACGTCGGCGCCGAGCGCCTTCAGCGTCTCGATCAGCACGGCGGTCTGGATCGTCATGTGCAGGCAGCCGGCGACGCGCGCGCCCTTCAGCGGCTGCGCGTTGCCGTACTCCCGACGCACCGCCATCAGGCCGGGCATCTCGTCCTCGGCCATCGCGATCTCCTTGCGCCCCCACTCCGCGAGCGAGAGGTCCTTGACGACGAAGTCGGGGGTGGCACCGGAGGCGTCGGGCATGGCGTTCTTCCTTTGGCAGGTGGCGGCGCCGTAGCACGGGTGGCGCGGGCTGGCCAGGGGGACCGACGAGACATAAGGATATCTTTATGTTGCACGGCTGCACTGGCGCCCCTCGTTCCGCCCGGCGGACATCAACACGCAATCAGGGGAGGACGCGACGCGCCCCTTTGTGCCGGCACGGCGCCACGCCTAGCTTCCGGCGCGGCAGAGCGGCGGGGGGTCGGCATGGACGAGCGGGAAGAGATGTTTCCCGAACTGCCGGCCGACCCTGCCGAGGCCGAGGCGGAGCGGCGCCGCGCGGCCTGGGAGGCGCTGCTGGCCGAGGCGCGCCGGTTCTTCGAGGCGGCGCCCCCTTACCGGATCCAGTTCGAGGACGACGGCATGGTGAGCCTGCGGCGGAAGGAGTTCGCGGCGTCCCGCCTGCGCGACCAGGCGGCGGCCGCGACCGTGTGGCGCATCCTGTCCGCCCATCCGACGCTGGAGGAGGCCGAGCGGCGGCTGCGTCATGTCACCTCGCCGCCGGTCCACTACGACCTGCGCGGCCGCGTGATGCCGCTGCGGGAGGGTTGAGGGCCCTCCGTCCATGCGCATCGCCGCAGCCCGGTCCGGCGCCGCGCACGACAGTCGTTACGCAGCCGGGCAACATCCGGTTCACGTCTGGGGCGGAGTTTCACCAGCCAAGGACCGGAGCCTACCCCCTTGTTCCAGATCAGGACTTGCCCCCGCGCGCCGGCCCGCCACAGTGCACTTGCATGCCGGAGTGACCCCTGATGCCGACGGAGCTGCGGAAGGTCATCCTCACGGCCGAGGAGACCCTGCGCGCCATCCAGTCCTATGCCCGCATGGTCCCGCGCTTCCTGCCGCGCGGGGAGGTGCACGGCTTCCACCTGGATGAGGCGGCGGAGGACGGCGTGGGCCTGATGGTCTCGGCGGAGGCCGAGGACGGCGACACCACGGTGCTGATCCAGGTCGAGCCGAAGCCCGCCGAGGTCATCGAGATCCTGGTGCGCTGCTGCCTCGAGAACAACATCCCGATCCCCCGCCTCGGGACCAAGCGCGCGGTGCTGGTGGAGGGGATGCTGGCGCTGTCCATCCGCTACGAAAGCCACCTGCCCTACGAGGCGTGACCCCCATGACGGCGTGACCGGGGCTGCTCAGCCGCGTTCCGTGACGCCGGAGGCGAAGCCGTCCACCAGCTCGCGGATGCGCGCGGGGTCGGACTGCTCCATGACGCGCCGCGCGAAGCGGGCGCAGTCCGAGATGTCGAGCGCGCGCACCGCCTGCTTCACGCGCGGGATGGCGGAGGCGTTCATGGACAGGCAGCGTATGCCGAGCCCCAGCAGCAGCGGCACGAGGCGCGGGTTGCCCGCCATCTCGCCGCAGACGGACACCGGCATGCGCAGCCTGAGCGCCGCCTCGGTCGCGAACTGCATCAGCCGCAGCACGGCCGGGTGCAGCGGGTCGTACAGGTGGGCCACGTCGGCCTCGCCCCGGTCCACGGCGAGCGTGTACATGGCGAGGTCGTTCGTGCCGATGGCGAAGAAGTCGGCCTCGAGCGCGATGGCATCCGCCGCCAGCGCGGCGCCCGGCGTCTCGATCATCGCGCCCAGCTCGGGCAGCTTCTCCGGCAGCCGCACGCCCTTGCGGCGCAGGCGGCGCGAGACGCGGTCCAGGATCTCGCGCGCCTGGCGCACCTCCTCCGGGATCGTGACCATGGGCAGCAGCACGCGCACCGCGCCGTCGGGCGCGCTGGCCGCCACGCGCAGGATCGCGGCGAACTGCATCTCGAGCAGCGCGGGACGCTTGAGCAGCATGCGGATGCCGCGCAGCCCGAGCACGGGGTTCGGGCCGGAGTGCAGCGGCTCCACGCCCTGCGCCAGCGCCTCCATGTCCTTCTCGCCGCCCCAGTCGAGCACGCGGATGGTCACCTGGTCGCCTGCCAGCGCCGAGACGATCTCGGCGTAGGTCTCGGCCTGCGCCTCCTCGTCGGGCAGGTCCTGGCGGTTCATGAACAGGAACTCGGTGCGCAGCAGCCCGATGCCCTGCGCGCCGGCCTGGGCGATCAGCGGCAGCTCGGCCGGGATCTCCATGTTGGCCTGCAGCTCGACCAGCTCGCCGTCCGTCGTCACCGCCGGCAGGCGCCGGAGCTTCGCGAGCTTCTGCCTCTCCCGCGCATAGGCCGCGACCTCGGTCTTGGCCCAGTTGAGCGTGGCCGGCGTCGGGTGCAGGGCGCAGGTCCCGGCCGCGCCGTCCAGCACCGCCTGGTCGCCGCGCAGCGCGGCCTCCGTCAGGCCCGCGGCCCCGAGCACCGCGGGGATGCCCAGCGCGCGCAGCATGATGGCGGTGTGGCCGTCGGCGCCGCCCTCCTCGGTGGCCACGCCCGCGATGCGCGCGGGGTCGAGCAGCGCGGCGTCGGCCGGCGTCAGCTCCTCGGCCACCAGGATCGCGCCCTCGGGCACGTCCTTGAAGGAGCGGAAGGGCGCGGCGGTCAGGTTCCGCGTCAGGCGCCGCGCGATCTCGCGCACCTCGCCGGCGCGGCGCCGGAGGCCCGCCTTGTCGTCGTCCTTCGCGGCGAGGATGGCGTCCGCGATCGTCTCCGCCTCGTCATGCACGGCGGTTTCCGCGGCCAGCAGCCCGGTCTCGATCCGCTTGCGCGCGCCGCGGATCAGGCGGCTGTCGGCCAGCATCATGGCGTAGGCGTCGAGCAGCGGCTCCAGCTCCTCCTGCGCCTCCTCGGGCAGCACGCCGAGGCGCGTCTTGAGCTTGGCGACCTGCTTGCGGGACGCGGCGACGGCGGCCGCGAGGCGCTCGCGCTCCGCCTCGACGGCCTCGCGCTCGATGCTCCGCCGCGGCGCCTCGGCCGGCGGGTCTGTCGTGTCGAAGACGGGGCCGATCGCGATGCCGGGAGACACCCCGATGCCGCGGATCACCACCTCCTTCGTGCCGCGCTTCGCGGCGCGCGGCTTCGCGGCCTCGGGGGCCGGCTTTCCCTCGCTCCTGTCGGAACGATCAGTCTTCATGGAAGCCGGCCTCGACAAGGCCGGCGATGGCGTCGAGCGCCTCCTTGGCGTCCCAGCCCTCGGCCTCGATCGTGACCTCGCTGCCCTGTCCCGCGCCCAGCATCATGAGACCCATGATGGAGCAGGCCGGCACGCTCTGGCCGTCGCGGAGCACGTTCACGCAGGCCGAGTAGCGTTCGGCGAGCGAGACGAGCTTGGCGGCGGCCCGCGCATGCAGGCCGCGGCTGTTCGGGATGCGGACCGTGCGGCGGAGCATGAGACCTCCCGTCGTGTCGCAGCCACAGGGCCCCGCGGCGGGCGCCGGGGACATCGCGACGGCGGAGGCCGTCGCCTCGCCCCCCTCGTCGGGCCACTCGTTCATCCAGACTCTCCACTCCGGGCGGACGGCGTCGAGCCGGCCGCGCCATTCCCACTTCCTGGCGTCTTCCCGCCCTCGGTCAGGTCGCCGGGGCAGGCGATGTACTTGCGGCCGGCGGCGGTCGCATGCGCCACCGCCTCGGCCAGCGGCTCGGTGCCGCGGATCTTCGCGAGCTTGACCAGCATGGGCATGTTCACGCCCGCGATCACCTCGACCGTCTTGTGGTCGGCCAGCTGGCTGGCGAGGTTCGACGGCGTGCCGCCCAGGATGTCCGTGAGCAGGACGACGCCGTCGCCCTGGTTCACGGTCTCGATCCCCTGGCGGATCACCGCGCGCACCTCGTCGAGCTTGTCGTCCGGCCCGATGCAGACCGTCGCGACCCCCTTCTGGGGGCCGACGACGTGTTCCATGACATTGCGCAGCTCCTCGGCCAGCCTGCCATGGGTGACGAGAACCAGACCTATCATGGTTGGCCAGTCATGGGATGTGAAACAGGGCCTCCCGCCCCGGAATGTCCGTCCAGGCCTTCCGCGCCTGGGGCGGAGACTGGCGCCGCCTGCCTGCCGAACTCCGCGGCAAGCTCCCTGTGGATCGTGTCGACGCGCCAGCCAAGGCGCGTCAGATGGTCCGCCAGCCGCTCGGCCACAAGGACCGACCGGTGACGGCCGCCGGTGCAGCCCAGGCCGACCGTCAGGTACTTCTTCCCCTCCGCGACGTAGCGGGGCAACAGCCCGTCCAGCAGGCCTGTCATGCGCTCCCAGAAGGGATGCCAGGCGGGGTCCTCCTCGACGAAGCGGGCGATCGCGGCGTCGCGGCCGGTCAGCGGGCGCAGCGCCGGGTCGTAGTGCGGGTTGCGCAGGAAGCGCAGGTCGAGCACCAGGTCCGCCTCCCGCGGGAGGCCGCGCGGGTAGCCGAAGGAGATGACGGTCACCCCCATCCCGGTGGCGTCGCCCCGCCGGAAGCGCCGGTCCACGATGCGGCGCAGCTCAGGCAGCGGCAGGTCGGAGGTGTCCACCACCAGGTCGGCCGCGTCGCGCAGCGGCCCGAGCAGCGCCGCCTCCCTCGCGATGCCCTCCGAGACCCGGCTGCCGAGCGGCCCGCCGGGCGCGAGCGGGTGGCGCCGCCTGGTTTCGGAGAAGCGGCGCAGCAGCACCGCCTCGTCCGCGGTGGCGAAGATCAGCGTCGGGTCGGTGTCCCGGCGCCCGCGCAGCCCGTCGAGCGCCGCGCTCACCTCGCCCGCGTCGAAGCCGCGGGTGCGCGCGTCGATGCCGACCGCGAGCGGCGTGTCGCCGTCCAGGACGAGGTCGCCGAGGATCGAGAGCGGCGGGTTGTCCACCGTCTCGAAGCCGAGATCCTCCAGCGTGCGCAGGATGGACGCCTTTCCGGCGCCGGACAGGCCCGTGACGACGACGACCGGGCGGGGCGCGGGCTGCGTCACGGCCCGAACGCGCCGCTCACCTGGCCCAGGCGCCCGCAGGCGGCCTCCAGCGCCAGGGCGGCCTTGTCGGGGGCGGATGCCTCGAGGCCATGCAGGCCGAGCCGGGGGACGGCATGGCCCATGGCGCGGAAGGCCATGCGCTCCGGCAGGCGGGGGACGGGATCGCCGGCCGGCAGCAGGTCGATCGCGAGCCTGAGCCGCGCCGGCGCCTCGACCGGCAGGCCGCGGAAGATGCCGAGGCCCCTCACCTCCAGCATGCCCGAGAGCGCATCCGGGGGCGCCACGGCGAGGCCCGCCTCGTCCGCCGAGAGCTCCACCTGGTCGTCGGCCACCAGCGCCCAGCCCCGGCCGAGCAGCCTGAGCACGAGGTCGGACTTGCCGGCGCCCGGCGGGCCCAGCAGCAGCACGGCATCGCCGCGCAGCGCAGCACAAGAGCCATGGAGAGGCATGGGCGGTCAGACCCCCTCCTTCAGGGTCGGAACGATGGCAGAAAAGGGGCGGCAGCAAAAGCGGACGGACAGGTTGCACGGCCTGTTGCACGGTGCGAGACGGGAGCCATGCAGGACATGCCCCCCTCCCGCCCCGACATCCAGGCCGCCGCCCTGCGCATCGCGGGCCATGTCCGCCGCACGCCGGTGCTGCGCCTCGGAGCGGAGGCGTTCGGCACGCCCCTGGCGCTCAAGCTCGAGTTCCTCCAGGTCAGCGGGTCCTTCAAGGCCCGGGGAGCCTTCAACAGGATGCTCCAACGCGCGGTGCCCCCCGCCGGCGTCATCACGGCATCGGGCGGAAATCACGGTGCGGCGGTGGCGCAGGCGGCCCATGCCCTCGGCCACCGCGCGGAGGTCTTCTGTCCCGAAACCATCCCTGCGCCGAAGGCGGCCCGCATCGAGGGCGCGGGGGCGGTGCTGAGGCGCGTCGGCGCGAGCTACGACGAGGCGCGCGCGGCGTCCGAGGCCCGGGCCGCGGAGGCGGGGGCCATGCTGGTCCATGCCTACGACCAGGCGGAGGTGGTGGCAGGGCAGGGCACCGTCGGGCTCGAACTCGCGGAGGACGCCCCCGAGGTGGACCATGTGCTCGTCGCGACCGGCGGCGGCGGGCTGATCGGCGGCATCGCCGCCTGGTACGCCGGGACGGGCGTGCAGGTGGTCAGCGTGGAGCCTGAGGGCTGCCCGACCATGGCGACCGCCCTGCGGGAGGGCCGGCCCGTGCCCTGCCCGGCGGGCGGGCTGGCCGCCGACAGCCTCGGCGCACGGCAGGTGGGCGCCATCGGCTTCGCGGCGGCGCGCGCGGCGGGCGTGCGGGCGGTGCTGGTGCCGGACGCCGCCATCCGCGATGCGCAGCGGCGCCTGTGGGACGCGTTGCGGCTGGTGGCGGAGCCGGGCGGCGCGGCCGCGCTCGCGGCCATCACCTCCGGCGCCTGGACGCCGCCCGCGGGCGCGCGGGTCGCCGTGGTGCTGTGCGGGGCGAACACGGATCCGGGCGGCGTGGCCGGCTAGACCGGGCTGGTCGGCGTGCCCTCCACCGGGTAGGCAGGCCATTCGAAGGCGGGACGCTGCTGCTCCACGATCCAGCGCAGCACGCGGGGGTTGGCGGGCAGCAGGTACTCCCACCCCTCCACCAGCCGCGTCAGCAGCCCGTCCGGGGAGAGGTCCAGGTCGCGCCCGTCCGCGCCGATGCCGGCGAAGGTCGCCATGCGCTGGCCGCAGTCGAACTCGGCCAGCATCCGGTCCGATTCCTCCAGCACGCGCCGCCCCAGCTCCGCGTCGCGGAAGGCGCCGACGGCGCGCGTGTGCAGCACCGGCGTCGCGTCGATGATGCCGAGGCCGCGATAGCCGAGCAGCTTGGGCCAGACGGAATCGAGGCCCCATCCCCAGCCCGTTGTGGAGAGGTCGAGCGTGTGGGCCAGCCGCTCCAGCGCCGGCCGGCTGAAGCCCGGCACCATGATCTCCACGAAGCCGACGCGCCGCGCGTGGAAGGCGCGGTTGCGCATGGCGATGAAGTGCGCGTAGTGCGACGCCTCGTGCAGCGCGGGCGCGAAGAGCTGGAAATCGAGCGCGGCCGCCGCGTCGAACATCGCGCCGATCGTGTCCTGGCTCGCCAGGATGTCGTCGTCCGGCAGCCAGATGCGGTCGTAGCCGCGCCAGCCATCCCAGCGCCGCAGGGTTTCACGCAGCCCGGTCCATTTCGGGCCGGGGATCACCTCGCCCAGCGTGACGCCGGGCATGTCCTGGTGCGGGATCTCCTGGAAGGGACACAGGTAGAGGTCCCAGTTCCGCGGCTTCGCGGCATCGAGCCACAGGCGGTGCAGCGAGTTGCGCCCGACGCGGGCGATGACGAGGTTCCGTGCCACGGGAGGTGCGCCCCTTTCTGTGGTCGCGGCGCAAGCGCGCCGCGGGCGCCCGCGCTTCGTGTGGACCCGTTCACATTGGCGACGGGCCGAGGGTCGGCCGCGTAAAGAAGCCGCAATGTCTTCCCGCTGACACGACAGTCATGCCGGCACATTGTACGTTAATGTACAAACACAGAGGTGAAACAGGGCAAGACAGGATCATCATCTCGGCTTCCCGGCGGCTGTTTCGACATGCAGGAGGAACTGCGACTGCCCAACTGCATTGTTCGGCCTCTCCCAAGAAAGCCCTGCTACAGGGCAGGAAAGGCCGAACGGCGTTGGCCCACCTCTCCAAATCGCATGTCGCCCCGCTCCGCCTGCCGGGCGGCGGGCCGCAGCCCATCACCCCTGCGCGCCTCTCCCGCGCCACGCTCGGTGCCCTGCCCGCCGGGGTGCGTCGCCCGCGCTTCGACCCCGCCGCGCTCCGTGCGGGCATCCTCCACCTCGGCTGCGGTGCCTTCCACCGCGCGCACCAGGCCGTGTTCACGGGCCGCGCCATCGAGGCGGAGGGCGAGGCGGGGCTGCGCTGGGGCATCGTCGCCGCCAGCCTGCGCCGCCCCGCCATGCGGGACGCCCTCTCGCCGCAGGACGGCCTCTACACCGTGCTCGAGCGCGGGCCCGAGCGGAGCCGGGCGGAGGTGGTGGGCGCCCTGCACCAGGTCGTCTTCGCGCCCGACGGCGCGGCGCTGGCGCGGCGCATCGCCGATCCGGCCATCCGCATCGTGACGCTCACCGTCACCGCGCCGGCCTACTGCCTGGACCCGGCGACGGGGCGGCTCGACCCCGCGCATCCCGACATCCGGCGCGACATGCTGCGCGGCACGCCGCGTTCCGTCCCGGGGCTGCTCGTCGCAGGACTCGACGCGGTGCGGCGCGCGGGCGGGCGGCCGCCCGTGGTGCTGTCCTGCGACAACCTGCCCGCCAACGGCCGCACGCTGCGCCAGGCCGTGCTGGACTGCGCGGCGCTCGGCGACGACCGGCTGGCCGCCTGGATCGGGCGGGAGGTGCAGTTCCCGTCCTCGATGGTGGACCGCATCGTGCCGAGCGCGACCGGGGCCGACACGGCCGACGCCACGGCACTGACCGGCCTGCTCGACATGGCGCCGGTGCCCGCCGAGCCCTTCCGCCAGTGGGTGATCGAGGAGTTCGCCGGCCCGCGCCCGCTCTGGGAGGCGGCAGGCGCCGAATTCGTGCCCGACGTGGCGCCGTGGGAGGCCTCCAAGCTGCGCCTGCTGAACGGCACGCACATGGCCATCGCCTATCTCGGCGCGCTGGCCGGCCGGAACACCGTCGCCGAGGCGGTGGCCGACCCCGCCCTGGCGCGCTTCGCCCTGCGCTTCATGCTGGAGGAGCAGATGCCCACCCTGCCCCCCTCCGACCACGACATCCGCGCCTATGCCGGGCAGTTGCTGGGACGCTGGCGCAACCCGGGCATCGAGCACCGGCTGACGCGCGTCGGCCGCAACGGGTCGGAGAAGCTGCAGCCGCGCCTGCTGGCCGCCATGCGGCAGAACATGGCGGCCGGGCGGCCGGTGGACTGCACCATCCTGGCCGTCGCCGCCTGGATGCTCTGCGCCGCGTCGCGCAGCCGCACCTGCGCGCGGATGGAGGATGAGCGTGAAGGGCGGCTGCTGGCGGTCGCCGAGGCCGCGGGCGGCGATGCGGCGCGGCTGGTGGACGGCATGCTGCGGCTGGAGGAGGTCTTCGGCCCGGACCTGGTGCGCTGCGGCGCGTTCAGGGACGGCCTGGTCGCGGCGGTCGGGGCCATCCATGCCCACGGGCCGCTCGGCGCGGCGCAGCTTGCGACGGGGACCGCGTGATGGACGGCATGGCGGCGCGCGGCCTCGCCGTCGAGGCGGTGGTCTTCGACATGGACGGGCTGCTGCTCGACACGGAGAGCCTGGCCTTCCGCGCCATGGCAGCCGTCGGCGCCGCGCGCGGCGTGGAGGTGGACGAGGCGTTCTTCCACACGCTGGTCGGCATCCCGGCCGATGCGTCCCGCAGCCTGGTCGAGATGCGCTTCGGTCACCTTCTTCCGACGGACCTCTTCCTGGCCGAGGCCGCCGCACACATGGAGGCGCTGGCCGGGGCGGGGGAGCTGCACCTCAAGCCCGGGGTCGCGGAGCTGCTCGACACGCTGGATGCGCGCGGGCTGGCGCGGGCCGTCGCCACCTCCTCCGGCCGGGCGAAAGCGGAGCGGCACCTGGGGCACACCGGCATCCTCCGCCGCTTCGACGCGGTGGTGACGCGCGACGACGTGGCGCGCGGCAAGCCGCATCCGGACCTGTTCCTGGCGGCGGCCGCGCAGCTCGGGCGCGCGCCCGCACGCTGCCTGGCGCTGGAGGACAGCCACAACGGCGTGCGCGCCGCGCACGCGGCCGGGATGCCGGTGGCGATGGTGCCGGACCTGCTGCCCGCGACGGCGGAGATGCGCGCGCTCTGCGTCGCCGTGCTGCCCAACCTGCACGGCGCGGCGGCGCTGCTGGCCTGAGGCCGCCCGCGCGGCGCCCGGTCAGGAGGATGTCTGGTCCCGCCGCGCCGCGCCCGGCTCATGCGCGAACTCGGGCACGAGCCGCGAGAGCTGCGCGAGCGCGAGCCGCGCGGTCCCCGCGCGGCAGCCCGCCGCGATCTCGTCGATCGCGCGCCCGACCAGCGCGGCGTCCGCGGTGCGGGGCGTGGCCACCAGCAGCCCGGCGAAGTTGGTCCGGTGCGGCGGCTCCTGCCCGTGGAACAGCTCCTCGTACAGCTTCTCCCCGGGGCGGAGGCCGGTGAAGCGGATCTCCACGTCCTCCTCGGGCCTGAGCCCCGCCAGGCGGATCATCCGCCGCGCGAGGTCCACGATCTTCACCGGCTCGCCCATGTCGAGCACGAAGATGCCGCCGTCGCGCAGCTCGGGCGGCTGGTCGTCGCGGTCGGTCGCGCCCACCACGCTCGCCTGCAGCACGAGGCCCACCGCCTCGCGCACCGTCATGAAGTAGCGGCGCATGTCGGGATGCGTGACCGTCAGCGGCCCGCCGCGCTCGAGCTGGCGGCGGAACAGCGGCACGACCGAGCCGGTGGAGCCGAGCACGTTCCCGAAGCGCACGGTCACCAGCCGCATGCCGCCCGCCGCGCGCGCGTCCCGGTCCACCGCCTGGCAGTACATCTCGGCCAGGCGCTTCGACGCGCCCATGACGGAGGACGGGTTCACCGCCTTGTCGGTCGAGATGTTCACCATGAGGAAGGCACCGACCGCGCGCGCCGCGTCCGCCACCACGCGGGTGCCGTAGGCGTTGGTCAGCAGCCCCTCCAGCGGGTCGTGCTCCACCATCGGCACGTGCTTCAGCGCGGCGGCGTGGAACACGAGCTCCGGCCGGATCTCCTCGAACAGGCGCCGGATGCGGGCCTCGTCGCGGATGTCGGCCAGCACGGGGCGGCGCGCGACGCCCGGGTGGCGCTCCCGCAGCTCGAGGTCGATCTCGTAGAGCACGTACTCCCCATGGTCGAGCAGCGTGAGGCCGGCCGGGCCGAAGGAGGCGAGCTGGCGGGCGAGCTCCCCGCCGATGGTGCCGCCCGCGCCGGTCACCAGCACGCGCCGGCCCTGGATGAGGCGGGCCATCCCCTCCCGGTCGAGCGGCACCTGGGGGCGGTCCAGCAGGTCCTCGATCTCCACGGGGCGGAGCGTGCCGGCGGCCTCCACCCTGTCAGGGCCCTTGGCCGGGCCAAGCGCGGTCGGCTGGGCGGCGCGGCGGACCTGCACGCCGTGGCGCTCGGCCGCATCCAGCAGGCGCTCCAGGGCCGCGCCCTGCGGCTCCGGCCCGGCGAGGATGATCTGGGCAGGCAGCCGCCCCTCTTCCCGCAGGCGTTCCAGCACCGCGGGCGCGTCCTCGACCGGGCCGAGGATGGGGTGGCCATGGATCAGCCGGCCCATCTGCCGGGCCCGCGGCGCGAGGATCCCGCAGACGCGCCAGGCCGGCCGCCGCTCCTGCGCGAGCGCCCGCAGGAACAGGTCCACGCTGTCCCCGGCGCCCGCCAGCAGCACGGGCTGCGCGCCCGAGAAGCTTTCCGGCCCGTGGCGGCGGGACTGGCGCAGCCGCGCCCAGACACGCGGTGCGCCGAGCGCGACGCCGAGGGCCAGGGCATGGATGACGGGGAAGGCGGGGTTGGGCGGCGTCCAGGCGTCGAGAAGGTGCAGCCCCGCCCAGAACAACAGGGCCGCCATGCCGGAGGCGGCGGTCACCGCGACCAGGTCCCGCAGCCCCGCATAGCGCCAGTACTGCCGCGCCAGCCGCACCGGCAGGCCGGCCAGCAGCAGGGCGGCGGCGGCGGCGGGCACCGACCACTCCCACCAGCCGGGTGGCGGCTCGGCGCCGGGCACGGCCAGCCACAGCGCCACGGGCAGTGCAAGGGCCGCGAGCAGCGCGTCGAGGACGGAGTTCAGCAGGATGCGGTCGCGGGCACCGGAGGCCATGCCCCGGCTTCTAGGCCCCGTGGCGCCCGCCGGGAAGGCCGGACTTCGCCAGTATCCGGTCCGGTCTGCCTCCCCCCCGCGACGCGGCGCGCGGTCCGTGGCAGGTTGCGGCCGGGTGCAGGGCGGGGGCACGGGAGCATGGCGGACGGCAGGCTGGTCATCGGGACGCGGCGCTACTCCTCATG
The DNA here is from genome assembly GCA_035644895.1 of Acetobacteraceae bacterium. GTDB lineage: Bacteria > Pseudomonadota > Alphaproteobacteria > Acetobacterales > Acetobacteraceae > Falsiroseomonas. The sequence goes on from DASQNQ010000420.1 coordinate 19,228, forward strand.
GAGCATGCGCGGCTGGCTGCTGGTGCGGCTGGCGGGCCTCGACGTCGAGGAGGTGGTGGTGCCGCTCGCGGGCGGGGCGACGCCGGCCATCAAGGCGTTGTCCCCGAACGGGCTGGTGCCTTACCTCGAACACCGCGGCGCCCGCATGTGGGAGAGCATCGCCATCGCGGAATATTGCGCGGAGGCCGCGCCGTCCCTCTGGCCCGCCGACCGCGTCGCGCGCGCCCATGCCCGCGCCGTCGGAGCCGAGATGCATGCGGGCTTCCGCGCGCTGCGGATGTCCATGCCGATGAACCTCGGCCGCACCTTCCCCGGGCGCGGGCGCAACCCCGACAGCCTGGCCGACATCGCGCGCATCGAGGCGATCTGGGCCGAGGCGCTGGCGGCCCATGGCGGCCCCTTCCTGTTCGGCGAGGCGTTCGGCGCGGCGGATGCGATGTACGCGCCCGTCGTCACGCGCTTCCTGACCTGGCAGCCCGAGCTGTCCGCCACGAGCCACGCCTACTGCCGCGCGGTGCGCGCGCACCCGCTGGTGGAGGCCTGGTACCGCGACGCGGCCGCCGAGCCGGCCGAGTGGCTGCTCCCGAAGTACGAGGAGCCCGCCGCGTGACGGCGGCCGTCGCACTCGACCATGTCGGCATCTGCGGACGGGACCTCGCGCCGCTCGTCGCGGCGTGGGAGCGGCTGGGCTTCGCCCTCTCCCCCATGGCGCGCCAGTCGGGGCGGCGGACGCCCGACGGGCCGGTCGAGCCCTTCGGCACGGCCAACCGCTGCGCCTTCCTCCGCCACGGCTACGTCGAGCTGCTGGCCCTCGCCGACCCCGCGCTGTTCGCCAACGGGCTGGACGGCTTCCTCGCGCGCTACGCGGGCATGCACATCCTGGCGCTTGGCGTGCAGGACGCGGAGGTGAACCTCGCGCGGCTCCGGCGCGGGGGCCTCGACATCCCCGGCATCGCCTGGCTGGAGCGGCCGGTGGACGCGCCGGACGGCCCGCGCGCCCGCTTCGCCCGCCTGCCCCTGCCCGACGCGCCGGAGGGGCGCATCCAGCTCATCCAGCACATGACCCCGGATCTGGTCTGGAACCCGGCCTGGATGGGCCACCGGAACGGGGCGGAGGCGCTGACGGCCGCGATCCTCTGCTCGGCCGAGCCCGCCTGGACCGCCGCGCGCCTGTCGCGCCTCAGCGGCCTGCCCGCCCGCCCCGACCCCGCCGGCGGTTTTTTTGTCAGCCTGCCGGGCGCTGACGGCGCGGCCGGTCCTTTTTCCGGGCGCATCGAGACGCGGGTGCGGGTGCTGCCGCCGGAGGCGCTGGCACGCGTGCTGCCGGGGGTGGAGCCGCCTTCGCTGCCCTTCATGGCGGGGCTGGTGGTCCGCACCGACGACCGCTGCGCCGCCGCGCGCGCGCTGCTGGCCGGCGCCGCCACCGTCGAGGCGCCGGACGGGCTGATGGTGCCGCCCGCGCTCACCGGCGGCGCGGCGCTGGTCTTTGCGCCGTGACCACGACGCGTGCCATCTCCCGCTCGCTCCGCACCTACTGGGCGCCGGGCCGGGCCGAGGCGCTGGACCGCTTCCATGCGCGCTTCCTCGCGCCCGGCGAGCTCGGCTTCGACATCGGCGCCCATGTGGGCGACCGCGCGGCCTCCTTCCTCCGCCTCGGCGCGCGGGCGGTGGCGGTGGAGCCGCAGCCGCGCCTCCGGCGGCTGCTGCGCCTGATGCTGGGACGCTGCCCCCGCTTCTCGCTGGAGGCCACGCTGGTCGGCGCGCGGCCGGGCGAGGCGGTGCTGCGCGTGAACAGCGCCAACCCCACGGTCGCCACCGCCTCGGACGCCTTCGTCGCCGCGGCCGATGGCGCGCCGGGCTGGGAGGGGCAGGTGTGGGACGGCACGCTCACTCTGCCCGTCACCACGCTCGACCGGCTCGCCGCCGCGCACGGCCTGCCGGACTTCCTGAAGATCGACGTCGAGGGCTTCGAGGCCGAGGCGCTGGCGGGCCTCTCCCGTCCGCCGCGCACGCTGTCCTTCGAGTTCACGACCATCCAGCGCGGCGTCGCGGCCGACTGCCTCGCGCGGCTCGACGCGCTCGGCTACCGCGCCTTCAACGCGTGCCTCCGCGAGGGCATGGCCTTCGCCCATGCCGGGCCGGTGAACGCCCGGGCGATGGCGCGCTGGATCGCGGCGCTGCCGCACGAGGCCAATTCCGGCGACGTCTATGCCAGCCAGGAGCCCGCGCGGATCAGCGCATGACCTTCGCCGCCTTCCTGCAGCACCTGGCCTTCGCGCTGGGGCTTGCGCTGCTCTCGGCCGCCGCGGTGCGGACGATGATCGCCTTCCCGATCCTCGACCACCCGAACGGCCGCAGCTCCCACGCGCGGCCGACGCCGCGCGCGGGCGGCGTCGGTGTCGTCCTCGCCTTCGTGGCGGGGATGTGCGCCCTGTACCTGACCGCGCGCTACGCCCGCGTCGCCGAGCCCGAGTTCCTGGGCGTGATCGCGGCGGCGGTCGCGATCGGGCTGATCGGGCTGGTGGACGACCTGAAGAGCCTGCCAGCCTCCCTGCGACTCGCGGCGCAGGCGGGCGCGGCGCTGGTGGCCGTCGGCTCCGGCCTGGTGGTCTCGCAGCTCTGGGTGCCGTGGTTCGGCGTGCTGGAACTCGGGCTGCTCGGGCCGGCGCTGACGGTGGTGTGGATCATGGGCTGCACCAACGCCGTGAACTTCATGGACGGGCTCGACGGGCTGGTCGGCGGGACGATGCTGGTGGCTGCCGCGGCGCTGGCGCTGGTGGCCGCGATGCAGGAGGGGTGGTTCGTCTACGCCGCCGCGCTGTTCCTGGCCGCGGGGCTGCTGGGCTTCCTTCCCTTCAACCTGCACCCGGCGCGCATCTTCATGGGCGACGTGGGCAGCCAGTTCGCGGGCTTCGGGATTGCCGTGCTCGCGGTCGCGGCCAGCCGGTTCGACGGGCAGCAGGTCTCCTTCCTCATCGTGCCGCTGCTGCTGTTCGGGCTGCTCTTCGACGCGGCCTTCACCCTGCTCCGCCGCGCCTGCATGGGGGAGCGCCTGGCCGAGGCCCACCGCACGCATCTCTACCAGATGGCGCAGCGCTCGGGCCTGGGCGTGCGGACGGTCGCGGCCGTGCACTGGGGCTTCGCCCTGTTCCACGCCGCCCTCGCCCTGCTGTTCCTGGAGCTGCACCCGGACACGAAGCCGCTGGTGGTGGTGCCGGTGTTGGCCGTCCAGCTCGGCTGGCTCGGCTACGTGGCGTGGCGCGTCCGGCGCGCCGGGCTCAGCTGGCGGAGCCCGCCGGTTCAATCGTGAGGGGTGGCACCGCGTCGCCCACCCACTGGTCGGCGCGGCGCAGCGCGCCCGTCTCGCGGTCCAGCCAGAAGCGGTTGGTGAAGTCGAGCCCCGCGCCCTGGCAGCGCTCCTCCACCAGCACCGAGAGCCCGGCCTCCCGCCCCTGCAGCCGGCACTCGACCGAAAGCCCAAAGCGCATCGTGGCGGGCTCGCGCGGCTCGGCCGAGAGGTCGAACAGGCGCCGGAGCGCGACCTCCTGCCCGAGCAGCGCGCGCGGGTCCGCGGGGCGCGCCGCCAGCGGGTCGGCGCCCTCCGTCCGCACGGCGGCGTAGATCTGGCCGAAGCCCGCGGTGCCGGTGATGCGCGCGCCCTCGGTCGCCACCGCCAGGCCCCCGCCGCGCCAGAGGCGCCGCGCGCCCTCCTGCGACTGCAGGGTCAGCACCGCCTGCCGCGGGCCGGCGACGGCGACGAGGGCGGGCGCGCCGGACGGGATGCGGGTGTCGGACTGCGACGCGCGCTCCTCCGGCAGGATGCTGCAGCCCGCCAGCATCGGCAGCGGGAGAAGGGCGCGGCGGCGCATCAGGCCGGGCTGGGCCGGCTGCGCCACTGCCACGCCACCAGCCCGCCGAGCGCCGCGAGGCCGATCAGGTGCGGATGCGGCAGCAGCCCGGGCGCCAGCGCGTCCAGCACCGCGGGGAAGACCAGCAGCAGGCCCGCGACCGCCATCGCAGCCCTCTCCCACCCCGCCAGCCCGCGGAGCAGCCAGCCCTGGCAGGCCGCCGCCAGCGCCGCGAGGCCGAGCGTCGCCAGCCCGATCTGCCACGCCACGTCGATCCAGGTCATGCCGTCGCGCAGCGAGAGCAGCAGGCCCACCCCTTCGGGGTCGGTGACGAAGACGAAGGGCAGCACGAAGGCGGGCAGCGTGTACTTCCAGGCCATCAGCGTGGTGCGGTAGGGGCCCGCCCCGGTGATGGCGCTGGCGGCGAAGGGCGACAGCGCGGTGGGCGGCGAGACCTCGCTCAGCACGGCGTAGTAGAAGACGAACATGTGCGCGGCGTAGTCCGGCACGCCGAGCTTCATCAGCGCGGGCGCGGCGACGACCGCGCAGATGATGTAGCTGGCGGTCACCGGCACGGCGAGGCCGACCACCCAGACGATCAGCGCGGTGTAGAGCGCGGTGACCACCAGCGACCCGCCCGCCGCCTGGATCGCGATGTCGGAGAACTTGAGCCCGAGGCCCGTCAGCGTGATGACGCCGACGATGATGCCCGCGCAGGCGCAGGTGGCCGCGATGCCGACCGCCTGCACCGCGCCCGCGGCCAGCGCATCCACGAGCCGGCGCGGCGTCAGCGCCGTTTCCCGCCGCAGGTAGGACAGCACGACCGCGACCACCATCGCGTAGAGCACCGAGAGGGTGGGCGAGTAGCCCATCACCATGAAGACCACGATCGCGATGAGCGTGGTGAAGTGGAAGCCGTAGAGGCGCAGCAGCCGCCCGACCGGGTCCACCTGCATGCGCGTGATGGCGTCGAGCTCCTCGGGCGTGGCGCGGGAGGCGATGCGCCGCTGGTCCAGCTCCACCATGAAGACGAGCGAGGCGTAGTAGAGGCAGGTCGGCACGATCGCCATGACCAGCACCTCGAGGTAGCCGATCTTGAGGTACTCCGCGATCAGGAAGGCCGCCGCCCCCATCACGGGGGGCGAGATGATGGCGCCCAGGCCCCCCGCCGCCAGCAGCCCGCCCGCGTCGTCCGGCCGGTAGCCCACCTTGCGCATCATCGGCCAGGCGACGGTGCCCAGCGTGACGGTCGTGGCGACGCCCGAGCCCGAGGGCCCGCCGAGCAGGAAGGAGGAGAGCACGACCGTCCGCCCGGCGGAGGAGGGCCTGCCGCCCGTGAGCGCGAAGGAGAAGTCCACGAAGAACTTGCCCGCGCCGGACGCCTGAAGGATCGCGCCGTAGATGGTGAACAGCACGATGAGGGAGGCGGAGACGTCCACCGCCGTGCCGAAGATGCCCTCCAGCGTGATGGTCAGGTGCGGGATCAGCCGCTCCGCGTCGTAGCCCTGGTGGCGCCAGGGCGGCGCAAGGTGGTTGCCGAGGAAGGCGTAGAGCAGGAAGACGATGGCGACGGCCGGCATGATCCAGCCCGTCGCGCGGCGCGTCACCTCCAGCACCAGGGCGATCAGCATCCAGCCGACGACGATGTCCATCGGCTCGGGGAAGATGATGCGGTCCTGCAGGTCGTCGCCGCCCTGGATCAGGTACCAGATGCAGTAGAGCCCGGCCGCGACCAGCGCCCAGTCCCAGGGCATGAAGCGATGGCGGAAGCGCCGCGCGGCCGGGAACAGCAGGAAGCCCAGCGCCATCGCGAAGCCCACATGGACGTAGCGCAGCGTGGTGGTGGGCACGATGTCCCAGGCCGCCCAGAGGTGGAACAGCGACATGGCCAGCGCCACGCCGACGGCGGCGATGCCGAGCAGGCCGGTGAAGCGGTTCTGCGCCCCCTCCTCCTGCTCGATCAGCGCGGCAAGCCTCGCGGCCGTCGCCTCGTCCAGCGCGCCCTTGGGCACCTCCGGCGGAATCGCGGTCGTGCTCATGGGCGCGCGGCCGGGCTCAGGCGAGAGTGGCGCCGGCGGCGCGCCAGAAGGCCTCCGCCGCCGGGTGCCAGGGGATGCCGGCGGCCGACGTCTTCTGCTGCTGGAGCGTGAAGTTCCGCGCTTCCGCATGCACCCGCGCCCAGTCCTCCCGGTTCTCCCAGGTCAGGCGCAGGATCTGCGTGACGAGGTCGGCGGGCATGTCCTCCCGCACCGCGAGGATGTTCGCGACCGAGAGCTGCTGGTTGTCGGTGGCCTGGCCGGGATAGGTGCCGGCCGGGATCACCTCGGGGAAGTAGACCGGCCCGTGCTCCCGCACGATGGCGTCCAGGTGCTGGGCGTGGTCCACCAGCACGAGCTGCGTGCCGGGCGTGGCCGCGAGATCCGTGATCGCGCTGGTCGGCACGCCGGAGACGAAGAAGTAGGCGTCGAGCTTGCCGTCCCTGATCGCGTTCGTGCTCTCGGCGGGCGAGAGCCTCTCCCGCGCGCGGAAGTCACGCTCCCGGTCCAGGCCCGCGGCCGCGATCAGGCGGAAGGCGAACAGCTCGGTGGCCGAGGCCGGGGCGCCCGTGCTGATGCGCTTGCCGCGAAGGTCGGCCATGCTGCGGATGCCCGAAGCCGCGGTCGTCACCACCTGCATGCGGTTGGTATACAGAACGGCGATGGCCCGGGCCGGCACCTGGCGCCCGCGGAACGGGCCGGCGCCGCGGATCGCGTCCACCGCGGCGTCCACCTGGCCGAAGAGCATCCCGATGCGCCCGGCGCCGAGAAGCTGGAAGTTCGCGACCGAGCCCGCCGTGACCTCGGCGGTCGCCGACATGCCGGGGATGCCGCGCGAGAGGTAGTTCGCCAGCGCGCCGCCGAGCGGGTAGTAGACGCCGCCCGTGGTGCCCGTGCCGATGGCCAGCTGCTGAGGCGCCTGGGCCAGCGCGCGCCCGGCCCCGAGCAGGGCGGGGGCGGCAAGCGCCCCGATCGCAAGGCTGCGGCGGGTGATCTGGGTCATTCTGGTTGTCCTCCCGGGGTTGTGCTTGGCCACTCCCATAGCTGGCCCGAGGGGGCGCGAAAAGGGCGACAGGAAGTTGACCTGGGTCAAGGTGCGGTGCGCCTGTCCGGGCCTAGGTTGGGTCCACGATCCAGAAGAGGGGATCCCGACATGAACCACCTTCGCGCCCGCGACCTGATGACCCCCGACGTGATCACCCTGCCGCCCGAGACGCCGGTCATCACCATCGCCCGCCTGCTGGCCGACCGCGGCATCTCCGCCGTGCCGGTGGTGGACGCCACGGGCACGCTCCGCGGCATCGTGACCGAGGCCGACCTGATCCGCCGCCTCGCCGGGGAGGTCGAGAGGCCCGCCTCCTGGCTCGTCTCGCTCTTCTCGAACCAGGCGCGCGACGCGGACCGCTACGCCCGCACCCACGGCGTGACGGCCGGGGACATCATGACAGAGGGCGCGATCACGGTGGACCCGGACACGCTGGCCGGCGAGATCGCGCAGCTGATGGAGACGCGCCACATCCGCCGCGTGCTGGTGGTGCAGGACGGGCGGCTGCGCGGCCTCGTCTCCCGCGCCGACCTGCTGCGCGCGCTGGTGGCGCCGACGCAGGAGGGCGGTGCGCTGTCCGACGACCGCATCCGTCGCGCCGTGCTGGCCGCGATGAAGCGCGAGCCCTGGACGGACACCTTCTACACCCTGGTCGACGTGCAGGACGGCGTCGTGGAGTTCCACGGCTTCAGCCGCAGCAACGCCGTGCAGCGCGGCCTGCGCGTGCTGGCCGAGAACGTGCCCGGCGTGAAGGGCGTGAAGGACAGCACGCAGCCGATGCCGACGTCGCTTTACGCCGCGGCGTAAAGCGACGTCGGCTTCTTGATGCCCTCAGGCGCCGGGCGGGCGCATCCGCGCCCTTGGCTCGCCGCATAGGCGGCGGCGCCCGTTCGGGCGCTCAGCCCGGCCCTGCCGGGCTGCAGAGTGCGCCCGGTTTGTAGGGGTCAGGTGTCGAAGGTGTAGCTCGCGCCGAAATCGGGCACCTGGAACGCTTCCGGCGCGACGCCGTGCTTCGCACGTGCCTCGGCCAGCGCGCGGGGCGGCTCGTCGAAGGGCTCGTCGGTCAGGCCGGCCACCGTGCCCCAGTGCATCGCGAGGCTCCGCCGCGCACGCAGCGCCAGGTGCGCCTGCACCGACTCCTCCGGGTTCATGTGCTCGGGTGCCACGAACCAGCGCGGCTCGTAGGCGCCGATCGGCAGCAGGGCGAGGTCGATGCGCGGGAAGCGGCGGCCGATCTCGGCGAAGTGCGGGCACCAGCCGGAATCGCCGGTGAAGTACAGCGTCCCGCCATCCGGCGCCTCGATCATGAAGCCGCCCCACAGGTCGCGGTCACGGTCCCAGCCGTAGCGCGCCGAGAAGTGCTGCGCGGGCGTCAGCGTCACGCGCAACCCGGCCACCTCCGCCGCCTGCCACCAGTCCAGCTCCCGCGCCGCGATGCCCGCCGCGCGCAGGTGCCGCGCATTGCCAAGCGGCGTGAGGCAGGGCGGGTCCCAGCGCCGCCGCACCTCCCGCAGCGTGGCCATGTCCATGTGGTCGTAGTGGTTGTGGCTGACCAGCAGCAGCCCGATGGGCGGCAGCGCGTCCAGGGGCTGCCCCG
>DASQNQ010000421.1:0-6560 GCA_035644895.1 Acetobacteraceae bacterium
CGCGAGGCCGGCGACCTCTCGGCCGGTATTTTTGATCTATCGGGCCGCATGCTGGCGCAGGCCGTCACGGGCACGCCGGGGCACGTCAACTCCATGATGGAGAGCGTGGGCCACTTCCTCGACAAGTTTCCGGCATACGGCATCCGAAGCGTACCTTGGAGCGAGCGGCAATCCATTCTGCAGGTACTCGTCGCATGAATTCTGCCCTCGCCACCATCCAGCGCCAGATCCAGTGGAACCGCCTGGTCGCGGTGGTCGAGGAGCAGGCGCAGACCATGATCCGCACGGCCTTCAGCACCACGGTGCGCGAGGCCGGCGACCTCTCGGCCGGCATCTTCGACCTGCAAGGGCGCATGCTGGCGCAGGCGGTCACGGGCACGCCGGGGCACGTCAATTCCATGATGGAGAGCGTGGGGCACTTCCTCCAGAAATTCCCGGCGAACACGATGCGGCCGGGCGACCACTGCATCACGAACGACCCCTGGCTCGGCACCGGGCACCTGCACGACCTGACGGTGGTGACCCCCGCCTTCCGCAACGGCAGGCTGGTGGGGCTGTTCGCCAACACGGCGCATGTCATCGACGTCGGCGGCCTCGGCATGGGGCCGGAGGGGCGGTCGGTGTTCGAGGAGGGGCTCTACATCCCCATCGTGAAGTGCTTCGACCAGGGCCGCCCGAACGAGACGTTTTTCGATTTCCTCCGTGCCGGGTCGCGCACCCCCGTGGAGCTGGAGGGCGACGTCTACTCCCTCTGCGCCTGCAACGACGCGGGTGCCAAGCGGCTCGTCGAGATGATGGACGAGTACGGGATGGACGGCCTCGACGACCTCGCGGCCTACATCTTCGAAAGCTCGCTGAACGCCACGCTGGCCGAGATCGCGAAGCTGCCGCGCGGGACCTTTGCCGCCGAGATCCGCTCGGACGGCTACGAGGCGCCGGTGACGCTGCGCGCCGCCATGACCGTCCAGGCCGACCGGATCGAGGTGGACTTCGCCGGCACCTCCGGGCTCTCGAACCGCGGCATCAACGTCCCTGCCGCCTACTGCCGCGCCTATTCCTGCTTCGGCATCAAGTGCGTGGTGGCGCCGGAGATCCCGAACAACTGGGCCTCCCTCTCGCCCTTCCACATGCGGATCCCGGAGCGCTGCATCCTGAACGCGCCGCGGCCCTTCCCGGTCTCCGTGCGGCACGTGGTCGGCCAGCTGCTGCCCGACCTGATGATGGGCTGCCTGCACCAGGCGGTGCCGGAGCGCGTAAACGCGGAGGGCGCCTCCGCGCTGTGGAACCCGCCGCTCCGCGGCGGCGGCCAGGTGAGCGGCGCTGAGGCCGAGCTGCCGGACTTCGAGATCATCACCTTCAACTCCGGCGGCACCGGCGCGCGGCCCGCGAAGGACGGCCTGGACGGCACGGCCTTCCCGAGCGGCGTCCGCACCATGCCGGTGGAGGCGACCGAGAACGTCGCCCCGGTGGTGTTCTGGAAGAAGGAGCTGCGCCCGGATTCCGCCGGCGCCGGCCGCACGCGCGGCGGCTTCGGCCAGGTGATGGAGATCGGCACCAAGGGCGAGGCCGAGTTCGCCGTGAACGCCATCTTCGACCGCGTCGCGAACGCCCCGCGCGGCCGCGACGGCGGCGGGGACGGCGCGGCGGGATGGGTCGGCCTGACGGACGGCACGACGCTCCGCACCAAGGGCTTCCAAATCGTGCCGAAGGGCAAGCGCCTGCTGCTGCTGCTGCCCGGCGGCGGCGGCATGGGGCCGGCGCGGGAGCGCGACCGGCGGCTCGTCGAGCGCGACGTGGCCGACGGGCTGGTCAGCCCGGAGCAGGCGCGGGCATCCTACGGTGCGTGACGAGGTGTAACGGCAGCTTGGGATCGCCCCGGCGTCACCTACCTGCCGGGGCATGCTGACCCGACGCACGGCCCTTCTGCTGGCCGCAGCAAGCCCCGCCCTGGCGCAGCCCGCCCCGCTCGACGCCGCGCTGCGCATGGCGGACGGGCTGCCGCATCTCCGCACCCTCATCGTCGCCCGCGACGGCGCAGTGGTGACCGAGCGCGTGTTCCGCGGACCGGGCCTCGACGCCGCGGCGAACGTGAAGTCGGCGTCGAAGACCTTGCTGGCGACGCTTGCCGGCATCGCCGTCGCGCGCGGCGTGCTGCGCGGGCTGGACCAGCCGATCGGGCCCATCCTCGGCGGCCGCATCCCGCCCGGGGCCGACCCGCGCGTGCGCGGCATCACGGTCGGGCAGCTGCTCTCCATGCAGGCGGGGCTCGGGCGCACCTCCGGCACCGAGTACGGGCGCTGGGTCTCCTCCCGCGACTGGCTCGCCCATGCCCTGACGCGGGAGATGGAGGACGAGCCGGGCGGGCGGATGATCTACTCCACCGGCACCTCCCACATCCTCGGCGCCGTGCTGGCGCGCGCCTCCGGGCGCAGCCTGCACCAGCTCGCGCAGGAATGGCTCGGCGCGCCGCTCGGCCTCCGCGTGCCGGACTGGCCGCGCGACCCGCAGGGGCTGCACTTCGGGGGCAACGAGATGCGCCTCTCCCCGCGCGCGCTGCTCGTGTTCGGGGAGTGCTGGCGGAACGGCGGGCGGCACGCCGGAAGGCAGGTGATCCCTGAGGCGTTCGTGCGGGACGCCTGGCAGCCCCGCGCGCGCTCCGCCTGGTCGGGGCAGATGTACGGCCTGGGCTGGTGGATCGGGCAGGCGCGGGGGGAGGATGTCTTCTTCGCCTGGGGTTATGGCGGGCAGATGCTCTACCTCGTGCCGGGCCTTGGCCTGACGGTCGTGATGACCTCGGACCCCGAGGTGCCGCGGGCCAACGGGCAGGTCCACACGCTGCACGCGCTGCTGGTCGAGGGCATTCTTCCAGCCTTCGCTTGACAGGGCGGGGCCGGGGCGGGACGACGCCGCCACATGCTCCGCCAGTTCCTTGCCTTCTACCGCCCGCACCGGCGGCTCCTGCTGCTGGACTTCGGCTGCGCGGCCCTGTCCGGCATGCTGGAGCTGGGGTTCCCCATGGCGGTGCGCGGCTTCATCGACCACCTGCTGCCGGTGGGCGACCTGGCGCTGATCCTGGCGGCCGTCGCCGCGCTGCTCGCCATCTACATCCTGAACGGCGCGCTGATGGCGGTGGTCACCTACTGGGGCCATGTGCTGGGCATCGCCATCGAGACGGAGCTGCGCCGCCGCGCCTTCGACCACCTGATGCGCCTCTCCTTCCGCTTCTATGACGGGCAGAAGACGGGCCACCTGGTCGGGCGCCTGACCAAGGACCTGGAGGAGATCGGGGAGGTCGCGCATCACGGTCCCGAGGACCTGGTGATCGCGGTCCTCACCTTCGCCGGCGCCTTCGCGCTGATGCTCTACGTGGACGTGCAGCTCGCGCTGCTGACGCTGCTGGTCGTGCCGGTCGTGGCCTTCATCATCGCCCGCTACGGCGGGCGCATGACGGCGAACTGGCAGGCGCAGTTCGGCCGCATCGGCGCGTTCAACGCGCGGATCGAGGAGGCGGTGGGCGGCATCCGCGTGGTCAAGGCCTTCGCGAATGAGGATCAGGAGCGGCGCCTCTTCGCCGCGGACAACGAGGGCTACCGCCGCACCAAGCTGGAGGGCTACCGGACCATGGCCTTCGGCATCACGCTGAACTACCTCGGGCTGCGGCTCGTGCAGGTGGTCGTCATGCTCGCGGGCTCCGTCCTGATCGTGCGCGGCAGCATGAGCATCGGCGACTTCGTGGCCTTCCTGCTGCTGGTCGGCGTCTTCTACCGCCCGCTCGACAAGATCGCCTCCGTCATCGAGACCTACCCCAAGGGCATCGCCGGCTTCCGCCGCTATCTCGACCTGCTGGCGACGGAGCCCGACATCGTGGATGCGCCCGGCGCGCGGCCCGCCCCGCCGCTGCGCGGGGAGGTGCGGTTCGAGGCGGTGACCTTCGGCTACGACCCGGCCCGCCCCGTGCTGCGCGGCCTCGACCTGCAGATCCGCCCGGGCGAGACGGTGGCGCTCGTCGGCCCCTCCGGTGCCGGCAAGACCACGCTCTGCTCCCTGCTGCCCCGCTTCTACGAAGCACAGCAGGGCCGCATCACCGTGGACGGGTTGGACATCCGGGACATGACGCTCGCCAGCCTGCGCGGCCAGATCGGCATCGTGCAGCAGGACGTGTTCCTCTTCGCCGGCACGATCCGCGAGAACATCGCCTATGGCCGGCTGGACGCGACCGAGGCCGAGATCCGCGACGCCGCCCGCCGCGCGCGGCTCGACGCCATGCTGGCCGACCTGCCGGAGGGGCTGGACACGGTGGTGGGGGAGCGGGGCGCGCGGCTCTCCGGCGGGCAGAAGCAGCGCCTCGCCATCGCGCGGATCTTCCTGAAGAACCCGCCCATCCTGATCCTGGACGAGGCGACGAGCGCGCTGGACACCGAGACGGAGCGCGCCATCCAGGCCTCACTCGCGGAGCTCGCCCGTGGCCGCACCACGCTGGTCATCGCCCACCGCCTTGCCACGATTCGCGACGCCGACCGGATCCTGGTGGTGGCCGAAGGCGGCATCGCGGAGCAAGGGGGGCACGCCGCGCTGCTGGCCAGGGGCGGGACCTATGCCGCCCTGCACGCCGCCCAGTTCGGCGGCGAGGCGGCCGAGTAGTCGCCGGACCGGGGTCAGTCGTCCGGGCCGCCCTTGGTGTCGTCCGTGACGCCGGGCGGGTCCGGGTAGAGGTCGGAGGGCACCTTCGCCTTCGGGTTCAGCGTGGTGTCACCCTGCTGGACCTTCTCCGCCGTGGTCTTGCTCTCCGGGTCGGCGCTGTTCATGCGCTCGGCCGCGCCGGTCGGGGGCTGCTTGTCGCTCATGCCGCATGAACGCCCGTCCGGCCGTCGGGCTCCCCGTCTGGCGCCCGGCCCCCTGGCGCGCCATCATCCGGCCCTGCGAACGGGCTGGGACAGGCACATGGCACTCCGCTGCGACCTCATCATCCGCGACGCCACGCTGTTCGACGGCACGGGCGGGCCGCGGCGGACCGGCGACGTGGGCGTGAAGGGCGACCGCATCGTGGCGGTGGGCGATCTCGGCGGCGCCTCCGCGGACCGGGAGGTGATCGCGACTGGCAGGGCGCTCGCGCCCGGCTTCATCGACAGCCACACCCATGACGACCGCGCGGTGCTGTGCGGGCCGGCCTGCACCACCTGCAAGACCAGCCAGGGGGTGACGACCGTGGTGGTCGGCAATTGCGGCGTCTCCCTCTCGCCCGCGCGCTTCGGGCGGCTTCCGCCCCCGCCGCTCGACCTGATCGGCGCGGAGGGCTGGTGGCGCTTCGACAGCTTCGGCGACTACGCGCACGAGCTTGCGAAGCGCGGGTCGGAGGTGAACACCTACGCCTTCGTCGGCCACCAGACGCTGCGCGTCGAGGCGATGGATGGCGACGTCATGCGCCCCGCGACGGACAAGGAAACGCACCGGATGCATGCGCGCCTGAAGGCGGCGCTGGCCGAGGGCGCCTCGGGCTTCTCCACCGGCCTCTACTACCCGCCCAACATGCACGCGACGACCGAGGAGGTGATCGCGGTCGCCGAGGCGCTGAAGCCCTTCGACGGCCTCTACTGCACCCACATGCGCGACGAGGCGGACCGCGTCCTCGCCTCGATCGAGGAGACGATGAAGATCGGCAAGCGCGCCGGCGTGCAGGTGCAGATCAGCCACCACAAGTGCAGCCTGCCCGAGAACTACGGCCGCTCCGCCCAGACGCTGCCGCTGATCGAGGCCTATGCCCGCACGCAGCCCGTGGCCTTCGACGTCTACCCCTACCCGGCCGGCTCCACCGTGCTGATGCCCGACCGGCTGCGGGAGGACGTGAAGGTGATGATCACCTGGTCCGTGCCGCACCCGGAGATGGCGGGCCGCTACCTGGACGACATCGCCCGCGGCTGGAACAGCGACATCCGCGGCGCGGCGGAACGCCTGCTGCCCGCCGGCCAGATCTCCTTCCAGATGGACGAGGACGACGTGCAGCGCATCATGGCGCACCCGCTGTCCATGATCGGCTCCGACGGCATTCCCCATGACGAGCACCCGCATCCGCGCCTCTGGGGCACCTTCCCGCGCGTGCTCGGCCACTACAGCCGCGGCCTCGGCCTGTTCAGCATGGAGACGGCGATCCACAAGATGACCGGCCGCTGCGCGGAGGCCTTCGGCATCGTGGACCGCGGCTACCTGCGGGAGGGGGCGTACGCCGACCTGGTGCTGTTCGACCCCGCCACCGTGATCGACGCTGCGACCTTCGAGAACCCGAAGCAGCCCTCCATCGGGATCGAGGAGGTCTGGGCGAACGGCGTGCCCACCTTCCGGGCAGGGCACGGCGCGACGGGGGAGCGGCCGGGGCGGCTGGTCACGCGCCACCGGGGCTGATCCCGCCGCGCGGCCGGATCAGCCGTCGAGGGCCCGCGCCAGATCGTCGAGCACGCGCGCCTCCTGGTCCGAGACCCGGCTGCCGAGGCCGAGGAACCCGCCCGCCGCGCGCGCCACGCCCTGCGCCCGCTCCAGCGTCTCGCGCCGGAGGGCGGCGCGCGCCT
>DASQNQ010000422.1:0-5849 GCA_035644895.1 Acetobacteraceae bacterium
GCCAAAGGATCGGCCTGCCGCCAATCTCGACCATCGGCTTTGGGCGCACATCCGTCTCCTCGGAGAGACGGGAGCCGAGCCCTCCAGCCAGAATGGCGGTCTTCATCGTTGCCCTTTCCTCAAGCACTCACCGGCATGTCGTTGCCACTATTGGCGCTTCGCAACATTGCGGCGAATCACGAACGGGTAACTGTCGTGGACGGAAGTGGCCGCCCCGGGAGAAATTCGCCTGCTGCCCGCGCTCGCAGCCGATGTTTAGCGCGCAGGGGTTGAGTTCGCCTGCTTTCGTGGGGCGCGGCGCCGTGACGGCGGTTCCCGTGCCTCCTGAAGACTCTGCAGTCCCACAAAGGATTCTTGTTGTGACGGGCAGCACGGTGCGTGGTCGCAGCGCGTTGGTGGTGCAGAACGGCAACAGTGCCTTGTGACTTTTCTGCCGGGAACGCTCTTGCCAAGCCCCGCGCGTCCCGCCCGGTTCCGTCGGCATGACATGCAAGGCGCGTGGTCATGACGCAACCGGGAGCATTCCGGCGGCGTTCGATGCGGCGGGAGAAACGGAGCGGGTGGCCTTGCATGAAGCTTGTCGTGTTCGGCCTCACGATCACGTCATCCTGGGGCAATGGACATGCAACGCTCTGGCGCGCGCTGTGTCGCGCGCTCGTACTGCGTGGACACCGCGTCGTGTTCTTCGAACGCGACGTGCCCTGGTATGCCGAAGCCCGCGACCTGACGCGCTGCGCCGGTGTCGAGATCGCGCTCTACGCAGACTGGGAGCAGGCACGGCACCTTGTGGACGCGCACCTCCGCGATGCCGATGTCGCCATGGTGACCTCCTACTGTCCGGATGGCGTCGCCGCGTCGAACGCCGTCCTGTCGTCGAAGGCGGCGGCCCGCGTCTTCTACGACCTCGACACCCCAGTCACGCTCGATCGGCTGCGCGCAGGTGAGCGACCATCGTACCTGCCGCCGCAGGGCCTTGGTGGCTTCGATCTCGTGCTCAGCTACACGGGCGGGGCGGCGCTCAACCGGTTGAAGTCGGAACTCGGCGCGCGCAGGGTCGCACCCCTCTACGGCAGCGTGGATCCCGGTCTGCACCGCCCTGGCCCGGCAACGCCCGCCTACCGGGCGGACCTGTCCTACCTAGGCACCTATGCCGCCGACCGCCAGGCAGCCCTCGAGGCACTCCTGGTCGAGCCGGCGCGCCGCCAGCCGGAGCGGCGTTTCGTCATCGGCGGCTCGCAGTACCCGGACGCGTTTCCCTGGGCGCCCAACATCTTCTTCGTCCGCCACATGCCGCCGCCCGAGCATCCCGCCTTCTTCTCATCCAGCAGGCTGACCCTGAACGTGACCCGCCGGGCGATGGCAGAGCTTGGCTACTGCCCGTCCGGGCGGCTGTTCGAGGCCGCGGCGTGCGGTACGCCCATTCTCTCCGATTGGTGGGAGGGCATCGATCGCTTCTACGCGCCGGGCAGTGAGATCCTGATCGCGCGGTCGACGGAGGACGCCGTTGCCGCCATCAACCTTTCCGATTCGGAGTTGCGGCAGGTCGCACAGGCAGCACGCGAGCGGACACTGGCGGAGCACACCGCCGACCACCGGGCACGCGACCTGGAGCAGGCGCTGGCAACCCTGAACGATCCGATCTCGACGGAGGCTTGACGCGAATGTGGGGCATCATCCCGGCCGCGGGCATAGGCAGCCGCATCCAGCCGCTGGCCTTCTCGAAGGAGCTTCTGCCGGTCGGCAGCCGCATCGACGGCGGCGTGGAGCGGCCGCGCGCCGTGTCCGAGCATCTGATCGAGCGCATGATCGCGGCCGGTGCCGACAAGATCTGCTTCGTCATCGCGCCAGGCAAGAGCGACATCGTGAACTACTACGGCGCCCGCATCGGGCCCGCGCACATCGCCTATGTGGTGCAGACCGAGCCGCGCGGCCTGTGCGACGCCATCTTTCGCGCTCTTCCCTTCGTCAGCGAGCAGGAGGAGGTGCTGGTTGGCCTGCCCGACACGATCTGGTTTCCTCACGACGGCCTCTCGCTTCTGACCCCAGGCGAACTGTCATTTCTTCTCTTCCCGGTGGAACGTCCGCAGTTCTTCGACGCCGTCGTCACCGACAGCCAGGGCCAGGTCGAGGAGATCCAGGTGAAGAGCCCGGACGCGCGGTCCAACTGGGTCTGGGGCGCGTTCCGGATGCCGGGCCACGTCCTCCACGCACTGCACGCATTGTGGCGGCATCCTAGCCGCGGCGACGAGTATGTCGGCACCCTCGTCAATGCCTACCTCGCCGCGGGCGGCCGCGCGCGGGGCCTGCGCGCCGGGGAGGTGTATGTCGATGTCGGGACGCTTGATGGCTACCGCCGCGCGCTTGAGGTGCTCGAGACCCGCACGCCGCCCTCGGGGGAGGACGGGCTTCCCTTCCGCATACTTCAGCAGCGCGCGGCGGCACCGGCGGCCTCCGTAAGGCCCGACCAGCCGCTCGTCACGGATGGCGCCGCGAACAGCAATGACGGCGCGCGCCTCGCCATCTAGCGGCGGCATGCTCGACTGCCTCGTCGCAGGTCGCCCGGTGCCCGCGCGCGTGCTGGTGATCGTGGCGCACCCGGACGACGAGACGATCGGCATCGGCGGCCACATGGCCCGGTTCGCGGACCTCCACCTGCTGCATGTCACCGACGGCGCGCCGCGCAACGGTGCGGATGCGCGGGCGCACGGTTTCGCCTCGCCGGGTGACTACGCCACGGCACGGCGGAAGGAACTCGCGCGGGCGCTTTGCCTCGCTGGGCAGGACCCGGACCGTGCGGCCCGCCTCGGGGTGCCGGACCAGGAGGCGGCGCTTCACCTGCCCCGCATCGTCGACGCGGTCGCCGCCTGCCTGAGCAAGCTGCGCCCCGTTGCGGTGCTGACCCACGCCTACGAGGGCGGGCATCCGGACCACGATGCGACGGCCTTCGCTGTCCACGCTGCCTGCGCCAGGGTCGGCGCGGCCCCGCCGGAGGTGGTCGAGATGACAGGCTACCACGCGGGCCCGGACGGGATCGTCGCGGGGCGGTTCCTGCCGGCCGAGGCCGCGTCGGAAGTGGACATGAAGGCGTCCTGTTCTACGAACGGTTTCCATGGGGCATGACGGGCGACCGCTTCCGCACGCTGGCGTCGGAGTCGGCCGCTTGAGCCTCACCATCGTTCAGGTCGCCTATCCGTTCGCTCCCGTCAGCCGGGATGCCGCCGGCGGGCCGGAGCAGATCCTGGCGCTGCTCGACGAGGCGCTCACCGGCCTCGGCCACCGTTCAGTGGTGGCGGCGGGCATGAGCGCCGAGGCGGCCTGGCGTGACGCGCTGCTGGGGGATGCGGCCCCCACCCTCGCCCTGATGCGCGTCCTCCTGGCAGGCATGCCGGCCGCGGAGCTCGAGTCGGGGCTGCGTGGCCTGGGCGGCGACCGTGCTGCCCGGCTGCGCCGGGTTGCGGCGTCCCACCTGGGCGGCATCGCCTCGCTGGAGAGGATGGTCGCTGCGGGCGCCCGGCACGGGCCCGCAGGCCTCGCCTCGATCCGGGACATGTTCGACCGGCTGGTCCGCATCAGCCCCGAGGCAAGCGTCGCCGCCTACTCCCCCGGCGACCCCGGGCTGCGGGACGCGGCGACGGCGGAGGTGGCCGCGTGGATGCGCGGCCGAGGCCTGCTCGCCGGACGGCCCGACCTGCTCGACTTCGGCTGCGGCATCGGGCGGTTCTGCCTGGCCTTCGCCCCGGAGGCACGGACCGTGCTCGGGCTGGACCTGTCCCCCGGCATGGTGGAGGCCGCGCGGAGGCGCTGCGCCGGGCAGGCGAACATCCGGATCGAGGCATTCTCCGGCGAGGACCTGGCCGGCGTGCCGGGTGGCGCCTTCGACCTCATGCTGGCGGCGGACGTGTTTCCCTACCTTGTGCAGGCAGGCTGGAGCGTCGTGGTCCGCCATCTGGGGGAGGCTTCGCGGGTGCTCCGGACCGGCGGCAGCCTCGTGATCCTCAATTTCGACTACGGTGACGCGGACGCGTCGTTGCTGCCAGCGCTGGCATCGGCGGCGGGCTTCTCCCTGCCGGTGGCCGGCGAGACGCCCTTCAGGCTATGGGACGCCGCCGCTTTCGTGCTTCGGAAGAAGGGGTAGACGCGATGCGGGCGCTGGTCATCGTGCTGGACGGCGTCGGCTGCGGCGGCGCGCCGGATGCAGAGGCCTATGGGGACCTCGGCGCCGACACGCTCGGCCACCTGGCCGAACTCGGGCTGCTGGAGGTGCCGACATTGATGTCGCTCGGCCTCGGGCACGCGATGGGCCGCGGCGCGGGTCCGGCGCGGGCCGCCTGGGGCAGGATGCGGGAACGCTCGGCCGGCAAGGACAGCACCACAGGGCACTGGGAGATCGCCGGGGTGGTGCTGGACGAGCCCTTCCGCGTCTTCGACCGGTTCCCGGCCTCGCTGGTGCAGGCCATCGAGGCGGAGGCCGGGGTCGCCTTCCTCGGCAACAGGCCGGCGAGCGGGACGCAGATCATAGAGGAGCTCGGCCCGGAGCACCTGCGGACGGGCCGGCCCATCCTCTACACCTCCGCCGACTCGGTCCTGCAGGTCGCGGCGCATGAGGAGCTGTTCCCCCCGGAGCGGCTCTACGACATCTGCCGTATCGCGCGCCGGCACGCGGATGCCTGGCGCATCGGCCGCGTCATCGCCCGGCCCTTCCTCGGCGAGCCCGGGCGCTTCGCCCGCACGCCGCGCCGGCACGACTTCTCCATGGCGCCGCCGCCCACCATCCTTGACGCCACCGCGACGGCCGGGCTGCCGGTCCACGGCGTCGGCAAGATCGAGGACCTCTTCGCGGGCCAGGGCATAACCGATTCGCACCCGACCCGGTCCAATGCCGAGGGCATGCAGATGACGGAGCGGCTGTGGCGGCAGGGGGGGCCAGGGCTGGTCTTCACCAACCTGGTGGACTTCGACACGGAGTTCGGCCACCGCCGCGACGCGCCGGGCTTTGCCCGCGCCCTGGCCGAGTTCGACACCTGGCTCGCCGCCTTCCTGCCGCTCTGCGGACCGGAGGACCTCGTTGTCCTGACGGCGGACCACGGCACCGATCCCACCTTCCGCGGCACGGACCACACGCGGGAGGAGGTACCCCTCCTCGCCCTGCACGGGGGCCTCGCCGGACCGCTCGGCACGCGCGACGGTTTCTCGGACGTCGCGGCGACGCTGGCCGCGCATTTCGGGCTGGCGCGCTGGCCGGTGGGGCAGCCGATGCTCACTCCGCGGGCGGCGCTGCCTCCAGCCCCGCCCAGGCCCGGGTGAACTCGGCGCCGAGCAGGAAGACCTGGGCCGAGTAGTAGACCCAGACGAGCACCACCAGCAGCGCCCCGGCGGCGCCGTAGTCGGCCGCCATGCCGGAGGAGCCGATGTAGAAGCTGATGAGCATCTTGCCGATCATGAACAGGAAGGCGGTCACGGCAGCGCCGACGACCACGTCGGCCCAGCGCAGCCGCCGGTCGGGCAGCACCTTGTAGATGGCGGCGAAGAGCGCGGCGATGATCGCGTAGGACAGGAGGAAGTTGGCCACCTCCACCGCCTTCCCCAGCCCCGGCATCTGGCGGCCGATGTAATCCCCCACCGCCGCGAGCACCGCGCTCGCAAGGAGCGACACGAGCAGCAGGAAGCCGGTCGCCGCCACGAGGCCGACGGACAGCGCCCGCGCCTTCACCAGGCGCTTGACGGTGACCGCCCGCATTTCCGCCCGCCAGATCACGTTCAGCGCGCCCTGCAGCTCCGCGAACACCCCGCTGGCGGTGACAAGCAGGATGCCCACGCCGACGAGGGCCGCGAACCGGCCGCCCCATTCG
>DASQNQ010000423.1:0-4959 GCA_035644895.1 Acetobacteraceae bacterium
GGACGGCCTGCCACTCCTCCGCGGTCAGCCACGCCTCCATTCAGCGAGCGGAGGAGAAGCCGAGGCGCTGCCAGGTGGGCAGCGCCTCGGGGCCTGCCAGGAAGGCGTGGAGGGCGCGCGCCCGCGCGTCGCCCTCGGCGCGGCGCGTGACGGCGAAGGGGTAGGTGACCGGCGGATGGCTGCCCGCCGGAAAGGTGCCCGCGACGGCCACGCCGCGGCTTGCGGCGGCGTCCGTCGCATACACGATGCCAAGGGGTGCCTCGCCGCGCTCGACCAGCAGCAGCGCGGAGCGCACGTTGTCCGCGCGGGCGATGCGCGGCGCGAGCGCGCCCCACTGTCCCATCCACTCCAGCGCCGCCTGCGCGTAGCGCCCGACCGGGACATGCGCCGGGTCGCCGGTGGCGAGCCGCCCGTTGCCGAGCAGCGCCGCAAGGTCGGTGCCGCGGTCGAGCGTGACCTGCAGGCGCCGGTCCGCCGGGGTGACCAGCACGAGCGCGTTCCCGATCGGACTGACCCTCGTCGCCGGCACGACGAGGTTGCGCTGCTGGAGGTAGTCCATCCAGGGCTCGTCCGCCGAGAGGAACAGGTCCGCCCCCGCCCCCTGCTCGATCTGCCGGGCCAGCGCCGAGGAGGCGGCGAAGGAGAAGCGCGGCGCCGGGTTGCCGCGGCCCGTCCAGTCCTGCCCGAGCGCCCTCAGCGCATCGGTGAGGCTCGCCGCGGCGAAGACGGTCGGGGGCTGCTCCTGCGCGCGCACCCCCGACGTCGCCCCGGACAGGGCGGATGCGGCAAGGAGCGCGGCGAGAAGCGGGCGGCGCTGCATCTGGAACTCCGGCAACCTATCTTCGGGCCACGATATCGCCAATCATGGATATGATGCCAGCCCGTTCCAGGCAGCCCGGTTCCGTGCTTCGCTCCCGCATGGCCGACACAGAGCCAGACGACCGGCCACCCCACCGGCTGCGCATCCGCATCCTGCTCGGCAAGGACGCGCCCTTCGGGCCCGGGAAGGCCGACCTGCTCGACGCGGTCCACCGCACGGGGTCGATCGCGGCGGCCGGTCGGCAGATGGGGATGTCCTACCAGCGCGCCCACGATCTGGTCTCGGCGATGAACGGCCATTTCCGCGAGCCCGTCGTCGCTCCGGTGAAGGGAGGAAGCCGTGGAGGCGGCAGCGAGCTCACGCCGTTCGGCCGGGACGTGCTGGCCGCCTATCGGGAGATAGAGGAGTTGGCCGAGCGGGCCGCTGCCGGACGACTGGCCTGGCTCCAGGCGAGACTCGCGCCGGAGCGGGGATAGGGAAAGCCGCCCGCCGGCGCGGCACCGCGCAAGGCCCGGCGGCACCGATCCCGAGGCGCTCGCCCTCAGCCGCTTCCATCGCGTCCGCGGCCACCGGTCGAAAGGCGCGGCTTCGGGCGCGCGAGCACGCTCCCGCGTCCGTGTTCGCCGCGGCGCGTGCGAGGGGTCTAGCCTCGCCCGGGCGGCGGGAGCACCAGGCATGAGGCTGCGGCGGCGAGGGCTCGTCGTACTCGGGGCGGCCGGCCTGCGGCCTCGCCCGGCACTGGCGCAGCCGGCGCGCCTGTCGGTCGAGGGCAGCGCGCGCCCGGCCGGACTGCCCTTCCGCACCGCCAGCTTCGACATGGTGGGCGTCTTCGACGCTGACTGGCTGCTGGATGCCCGCTATGCGCGGATGCTGGACGCGATGGCGGCGTCGCGCGGTGCCTTCGGAGCGGTACGCGTCTTCGGGATCCTGAATGCCGGCAGCCGGGAGCGCGACTTCCCGACCGCCTCCGGCGGCACCTGGACCGATCCATTGCGGCCGCCCGAGTTCACCCTCGCGCTGGAGATCCTGCAGGCGCTGGTGAGCCGCGGCCTCGTGCCGTTCCTCCCCCTCACCTTCTTCCCCCCGGCGGTCTCGCCGGGCCCGATCACCCCGCCCGCCGACCTCCGTCCCTGGCAGCGCCTGGTCCGCGGCTTCGTCGAGGCCGCGTCGGACCGCTTCGGCGCCGCCGAGGTCGCGCGGTGGTGGTTCGAGGCATGGAACGAGCCCAACATGCCGCAGTTCTGGGGCGGCACCTGGGAGGAGTATCTCGGCCTTTACCGTGCGACGGCGGAGGCGCTGCGCGGCCTCTCCCCTGCCCCACGCCTCGGCGGTCCCGCCCTGGCCTGGATGCCGCCGACGGAGGGGCCAGCCCTGATGGAGCGCTTCCTTCGCGTCCTGCGCGACGAGCCGGACCTGCCATGCGACTTCCTTTCCTTTCACCGCAAGGGCGTGTGGGTGGAGCAGGAGGGCGAGCCGCGCATGGCCCGGCTGGTCGAGGCGGCAGAAACCACCGTGGCGCTCGCCCTGCGCCTGGTGCCCGGGCGCTGCGCGCGAGGCCTGGTGATCGTCAACAACGAAGCCGACATGCGCGTCGGCTTCCAGCACCCGTACGCGCCGCGCATGTCGGAGCGGCACGCGGCCTGGCTTGCGGCGCTCGTCACGACCCATGCGGCGCTCGATGCGCGGCATGCCGCGCGCGGGCTGCGGTTCATCGCGGCGGCGGACAACGCGAACCAGCACCTGATGGAGCAGCCATTCGACGGCCGCCGCACGCTCATGACGCCGACGGCCGCTGAGCGGCCGGACGACCTCGTGAAGCTGCCCGTCTTCGCCTTCTATGAGATGCTGCGCATGCTGGGCGACGGGCTCTGCCACGCAGAAGCGGCGCCCGACGGGCTCCACCGGCTGGTGACCGCAGACCCACACCGCATCGGCGCGCTGCTCGCCTACCATCCGGATGGCGCGGCCCCGGCCGTCGAACTGGACTGGACGCTCCGCGACATTCCCTGGCCGCGCGTCAACCTCGCCCTGTTCCGCATAGACGGGCGGCTCTCCAACGCCTTCGCGGCGAACGGGGCCCGCATGCCCTCCCCGCCGCTCAGGCCCGCGGAGGCCCGCCGGCTCCGCCACGCGGCGGAGCTGGCCGAAGCGGCGCCGATCCGCCGCGACCTCGTCATCGAGGGTGGGACGCTGCGCCTGCCCCTCCGGATCGAGCCCTTCGCCACGGTGCTGGCCTGGATCACTCCCTCTGGCGGGACGGCACCCGCCGCGCCGCGCTGGCTCGAGGCCTCGTCGCAGGATGGCAACGCAGTGCTGCGCTGGACGCCGAACGGGGAGCCGGACTTCCACGGCTACGAACTGCTGAGGGACGGC
Source organism: Acetobacteraceae bacterium (assembly GCA_035644895.1). Taxonomy (GTDB): domain Bacteria; phylum Pseudomonadota; class Alphaproteobacteria; order Acetobacterales; family Acetobacteraceae; genus Falsiroseomonas. The sequence goes on from DASQNQ010000423.1 coordinate 3,194, forward strand.
GTGACGGTGCCGGTCGCGCCCGTCCCGCTGCGGGCTGCGCTCTGGGTGGACACGGCGCCGCCGGCCGGAACCGCGCTTCGCTACGCCGTGCGAGCCGTCTCGGCCTCCGGTCTGCGCAGCGCGCTGGTGCGGGCGCCGGAGTTGATCCTGCCGCGCGGGTGAAACCGGGACGAGGCGCACGAAACACGATTCCCCGCGCTGGGAAACAGGGCCGACATCGCACCGAAACCGGGGCGCGGCACCATGGGGACCAGAACGAGGAGAGACCCCATGCCCCGCATCCGCACGCTGCTCATCCCCGCCGCCGCGATCGCCGCCGTCGCCGCGATCGCTGGCGCCGGCGCGACCGGCCGCCCTGAAGCAGGCCCGGCGCCCGGACAGGCCATCCCCGTCCTCCTGAGCGAGGCGCGGGGCGTTGCCGTCTACACGGTCGAGAGAGATGGCGGGTTCCGCGTCGTGGCGACGATCACCGCCGGGGAGGAGGCCATGCCGGTGCGTGCGACGGCGATGCTCCGGCCCGGCCAGTCCATGACGCTTTCCGTACCGGGATCCGCCGGAACGACGCCGGCCGAGGTCACCTTCCAGCGCCGTGGCGAGCGCCTCGTGGTGTCCGAGCCGCCCCGCGAGGCTGCCGCGCTGCGCTGAGCGACAGGGCGGCGCGCGTCAGGTGTTGCGCCCGCCCGCCGTCTCGCAACGCCAGCGGCGGAGCGTGAGGGCGGGCCGCTCCGACATCCAGCGCGCGGCGAGCATCTGGCCCTGGGTCATGCAGGATACGGTCGTCAGCCCCTCGAAGCCGGGGCGTTCCTCCCGGCATGAATCGCCCGGGCCGGAGATGAGACAAACAATCAGGACAAGTTCAAGCATGAGCGTCGGCAACCGGTCACCAGAGGACCGCCCGCCCCGATTGGCGTGCGGCAGGCGTGGGCCATCCTCCCAGGTGCTGGTCTTCTTGGCGGCAAGGGGGCCGCGTGGTGCACGCACCTGATGCGCGGCACCACAGCTATTTGGTGATAGTTGGAACTTAAACCCCGGAAATTGCCGAGAGCTTAACACCGCTCAGGCGGCGCAGGCTGCTAACCGGTGGCCCCGAGCGTCCAGGCCGCCTCGAAGCGCCGGTCGCGGTTGTCCTCCGCCGCGACCCGCAACTCGCCGCCGGGCTCCCCGGCCAGGGTGAAGCCGAAGGTGGGATTCTCGGCGATCGAGATGCCGGCCTCGACGAGGAGCACCTCCGCGCCGCGGTAGGAGACGCGCAGCGTGTGCACGTACTCCGCCGGGATCGAAAACCGGGTCAGCTGGTCCATCTGCAGGCCGGAGGTGTTCGGGTGGCTGAGCGCCACCTGCACCGGCACCGGCCGATCCGGCGCCGGTGACCCGTCGGGCAACTGCAGCCGCATCCGCCCCATCCGCGCCCGCGCGGCCTGGAGGTCCCCCGTGAACGGCGCGGAGCAGCCGCCGGCAGCCTTCACGAAGCGGACGGTCTCCAGCAGGCGTCCGTCGGCCGTCTCCGCCACCGCATGCAGGTTCGTGTAGGCATCCACCCGCAGCCGCATCGAGAGGGCCCGGAGGTCGCCCGCCGGTCCGGGCCGGAGGGTGGCGGCCAGCGGCACCGGGTTCTCGTCCACCACCACCCAGACCGTCCGCACATGCGGCACCAGCGCCGGTGCCAGCGCCAGCGAGACCGGCACCGCCGCCGCGTCCAGCGCACGCGGCGGGGCGGAGAGCTCGATCAGTTCGCCCGCGGGCTCTGTGGCACGGCGGCCCAGGAT
>DASQNQ010000424.1:0-6502 GCA_035644895.1 Acetobacteraceae bacterium
GATGGGGGTCGAACCCGTCGAGGAGATGAGATGAGCGACGCGATGGTGCCATCCTACCGGGTGGCGCGGGACCAGGGCCGGGTGCCCTGGCGCATGATGGCGATGGCGGGCGGCGTGGTCGGGGTGGCCGCGCTCGGCGCAGCCGGGTGGATGGCCTACGACAAGATGGGCGGTGGCTCCGTGCCGGTGGTCGAGGCCGATCCGAAGCCCATCAAGGTGAAGCCGGCCGATGCGGGCGGCCTGCGCGTGCCGAACCAGGGCGAGATGATCCTCGAACGTCCGCAGGCGCGGCCGCAGACGGCGCCGAACCGAAACGCGGAACTGGCGCCGCCGGCCGAGGCGCCGGCGATCGACCGGTTGCGCGCACAGGTCGCGCCGCCGCCCGGCATCATGCCGGCGCCGCAGGCGACGCCGGCTGCGCCTGAGCCGGCCCCCGCGCCGGAGCCGGTCGTGCCCGCGCCAGCCGCGCCGCGCCCCACGGGCCGCGTGCAGGCGCAGCTTGGCGCCTTGCCGAACGAGGCCAGTGCCCGGGCCGAGTGGGACCGGCTGTCCCGCCGGGCGCCGGCCCTGTTCCAGGACCGGACCTCCAGCGTCGTCCGCCTGGACCGTGAGGGTCAGGCGACGCTCTTCCGCCTGCGCACCGGGGGCTTCCCGGATGTGGCGGCGGCCCGTGAATTCTGTGGGCAGGTCACCGCCGCCGGCGGCGCCTGCGTGGTGATCCCATGACCCCGCGCGCCGCCATCGTCGGCATCTCCGGCACCACGCTGACGGCCGAGGAGGCCGCGCTGTTCCGGCGCGAGAGGCCGGTCGGCGCCATCCTCTTCGCGCGCAACGTGGCCGATCCCGTGCAGCTTGCGACGCTGAACGCCTCGATCCGTGACATACTGGGCGCGGACGCCCCGATCCTGGTGGACCAGGAGGGTGGGCGGGTCGCGCGGCTCCGCCCCCCGCACTGGGCGGCCCATCCGCCGGCCAACGTCTTCGAGGGCCGGCCGGAGGCTGCGGCGGAGGCGAATGCGGCGCTGCTCGGCATGGCTTGCGCGGCGGCTGGCTTCGACGTGGTGTGCGCCCCCGTCCTCGACCTGCGCCTGCCCGGCGCCCACGACGTGATCGGCGACCGTGCCTTCTCGGACGATCCGGTGGAGGTCGCGCGGCTCGGCGCCGCATGGGTGAGGGGGCTTCAGGTCGCGGGCTGCGTGCCGGTCATCAAGCACATTCCCGGCCATGGCCGCGCGACGGTGGACAGCCATGAATCGCTGCCGCGGGTGGGCTGCGACCGTGCCATGCTCGAGGCCGACATCGCCGCATTCCGGCCGCTGGCGGGCTGCGACGCCTGGGCGATGACGGCGCACATCCTGTACGACTGCCTCGACCCGAAGCGGCCGGCGACACTCTCGCGCATCGTCATCGAGGAGGTGATCCGCCGCGACATCGGGTTCGACGGCGTGATCGTCTCAGATGACCTTGCCATGGGTGCGGTGGCCGGCACCTCGAACCGCCTGGCCGAGGAGGCCATCGAGGCGGGTTGTGACCTGGTGTTGCACTGCACCGGGCGGCTGGACGAGACGGCGGCAGTGCTCTCCTCCTGTCCGCGCGTGTCGGATGCCTCCGCCGCGCGGATGGCTGCGGCCAAGAGGGCGGTGCAACGGGCGCGGCGCCCGCTCGATTCGAGCGCGCTTCTTGCGATGAGGGACGGCGCGCTCGCCTCCGCGGCGTGACCTCCGGCCTGTTCGTCGAGATTTCGGCCGCCGTCGCGGCGGCCGTCCTTGCGATCACGCTGCACGAGGCCGCGCATGGCTACGCCGCCCGCGCGCTCGGCGACGATACCGCGGCGCGGCTCGGGCGCGTGTCGCTGAACCCGATTCGGCATGTGGACCCCGTGGGCACCGTGCTCGTGCCGGGGATGCTGCTGGTGAGCCAGTTGCTCGCCTTCGGGCAGGTCCAGGCGATGTTCGGCTGGGCGAAGCCGGTCCCGGTGGACATCTTCCGGTTGCGGAACCCGCGCTGGGGCATGGTGCTGGTGGCGGCTGCCGGCCCGGCCATCAACTTCGCGCTTGCCTGGGGCGCCGGGCTGCTGGCTCATGGCGTGACGGGGCTGGGCGATTCGCTGCCGGACGCGGCGGAGGGCTGGGCCTACCGGTTCATTGCGTTGAGCATGCTGTATAATGTTTTGCTCGCCTGCTTCAACCTGCTGCCCATTCCCCCGTTGGACGGGGGCCGGATTCTTGTCGGCGTGCTGCCACGGCCCCTGGCTTACGCGGTCGCCGGGCTGGAGCGCTTCGGGTTGCTGATCGTCCTCGGCCTGATCTTCGGCCTGCCCTACCTGATCCCCGGCTTCGACCCGCTGGGCATCCTGCTGCGCGAGGTCGCGCTGCCGGTGGTGCGCGTCCTGTTCCGGCTGTCGGGCCATGAGGTGGCGGCGTGACCCAGCCGGTCCTGCATCTCTGCCTCGACGGCTACGAGGGGCCGCTGGACCTGCTGCTGGATCTTGCCCGGCAGCAGAAGGTGGACCTCTCGCGCATTTCGATCGTGGCCCTGGTGGACCAGTACTTGGTGGTGATCGAGCAGGCTCGCGGCGTGCGGCTGGAGCTGGCGGCGGACTGGCTCGTGATGGCCGCCTGGCTCGCATGGCTCAAGTCCCGCCTGCTGCTGCCGCCGGCCGAGGCGGGGCCGGAGGAGGACGCGGAAGCGCTTGCGCTGCGGCTGACCGACCGGCTCGCAGCGCTCGCGCAGATGCGGGCCGGCGCGGCCTGGCTCGGCGCAAGGCCGCAGCTGGGCCGGGAGATCTTCGCCCGCGGAGCGCCGGAGAGCCTGACGGTGCAGGACCGCTCCGGCCTGCGTGCCGACCTGCCGGCGCTCTGCCAGGCCTATGTCGCGGCCCGGCGCCGCGCCCTGGCCAAGCGGCCCTACCGGCCGAAGCCGCGCCGGCTCTGGACCGTGCAGGAGGCCATCGGGCGGCTCGGGCGCCTTCTGGGGGAGTTCCCCTCCTGGGCCGTCCTGCAGCGGTTCCTGCCGGAGGAGCAGCTCGACCAGGTCGAACGGCGCGCGGCCCTTGCCAGCACCCTCATAGCCGGGCTTGAGATGGCGCGCGGCGGGGCGCTGGACCTGCGCCAGGACCGGCCCTTCGGCCCGATCCTGCTGCGCCGCGCGGAGGAGGAACGGCAGCGGGATGTCCGAGCCGCCTGAGGCGCCTGAACTGCGGCACGCCCTGCGCCTTGCGGAGGCGCTGCTTTTCGCTTCGGACAAGCCCGTGCAGCCCACGCGCCTGCAGCCGCTGCTGCCGGAGGGGCTGGACGCGGCCACGGTCTTTGCCGCCCTGGCCGGCGCGATGGCCGGCAGGGGGGTCGAGGTGGTCGAGGTCGCCGGCGGCTTTGCGCTGCGCACGGCGCCCGACCTGGCGCCCGCCCTGACGCGCGTGGTCGAGGTGCCCCGCCGCCTGCCGCGCGCGGCGATGGAGGCGCTGGCCGTGATCGCCTGGCACCAGCCGGTGACGCGCGCCGAGATCGAGGAGATCCGGGGCGCGACCCTCTCCCAGACCAGCCTTGAGGCGCTGCTGGAACACGGGCTGATCGCGCCGAAGGGCCATCGGGAGACGCCGGGCCGGCCGACGCTCTGGGGCACCACGCCTCGCTTTCTCGAACAGTTCGGGCTCCGGTCGCTCTCCGACCTGCCGCGGCGGGAGGAGCTGGTGACGCCCGAGGCATCGGCCCCGCTGCTGGCGGCGGCAGCGCCCGTGGCCGAGCCCGCCGAGGAGGCCGGGCCCGAGCCTTGAGCATCATCTTCTCGGGCATTCGCCACACCTACCCGGAGCGGGGCGAGGTGCTGCGCGGGCTGGACCTCGAGGTCGGGCGCGGCGAGATCCTCTGCCTTCTCGGCCCGTCCGGCTGCGGCAAGACCACGCTGCTGCGGCTGGCGGCGGGGCTGGAACCGCTGCAGCACGGGCGCATCGAGCTGAACGGCCGCCTGATCGCGGAGCCGGGGCGGGAGACGCCGCCGGAGGGCCGGGGCGTCGGCTTCGTGTTCCAGGATTACGCGCTGTTCCCGCACCTGACGGTCGAGGACAACGTGGCCTTCGGGCTGCGCATGGTGCCGCGCGGACAGCGCAAGTGGCGCATCATGGATGCGCTGGCGCGGGTGGGCCTCGAAGCCTACGCGCAGTCCTGGCCGCACATGCTCTCGGGCGGGCAGCAGCAGCGGGTGGCGCTGGCGCGCGCGCTGGCCCCGCGCCCCGCCGTGCTGCTGCTGGACGAGGCCTTCGCGAGCCTCGACGCGCGCCTTCGGGAGCAGGTGCGGGACGACACGCTGCACGTCCTGCAGACCGCCGGGATCGCGACGCTGATCGTGACCCACGACGCCGAGGAGGCCATGTTCATGGCCGACCGGATCGCCCTGATGAACGCGGGTCGGATCGAGCAACTCGGCACGCCCGGCGAGCTCTACCTGCGCCCGGCCTCCCGCTTCGTCGCGACCTTCCTCGGGGAGGTGAACCGGCTGCCCGCGCGCGTGGTGGCCGGCCGCGCGGAGACGCCGATCGGCACCGTCGCGGCGCCGGGTGCGGAGGAGGGCTCGGCCGTGGAGGTCCTGCTCCGGCCGGAGGGGCTGCGAGTCGCCCCGCCCGGCGAGCCCGGGGTGCCGCCCCCGCCGGGGCTGGCCGGCTGCAATGCTGTGGCCGAGGTCGAGGCGTGCCGGCTGCTCGGCGCCACCACCCTCGTCCACATGGCCGTGCCGGACGGGCAGGGGGGGCTGCTGCATCTGCATGCCCGGCTACCGCCCGGCGCGATGCTCGGCCGCGGAGAGCGCGTGACCGTTGCAATGGACCCCGAGCGCGCCTTCGTATTCCCGGCCGGCCGTCCCTAGATTGGCGGTGGGGCGCGTCTCTGCTAACGGAGGCGGCCCGCTGCCCGGCAGAGGCTCCGGCGCGAGGGAAGGGGTATCATGTTGGATCTCGCCTGGTCCGAGCTTGCGCTGATCGCGGTCGTCGCGGTCGTCGTCATCGGCCCGAAGGACCTGCCGGAGGCCGTCCGGGGGGTGGCGAAGGGCATCCAGAAGCTGCGCCGCATGGCGGGCGAGTTCCAGGGCCATGTGGACGAGGTGGTCCGCGAGGCGAAGCTCGAGGATGTGCGGAACCAGATCAACGACATCCGCAACTTCGACCTGAAGGGTGAGATCGAGCGGCACGTGGACAAGGATGGCGACATCCGCCGCACCTTCCAGGACGACCCGCTGCGCACCGCCTTCACCGACACGCCCGCCCACACGCCGCCGCCCGCTTCGCCCGACACCACGTTCGGACCGCCCGAACCCGCGCCGTCCGCGGCCGCAACGCCTGCGCCCACCCCGGCGATGGTGGAGGCGCCGGCATTCATCCCTCCCGCCTTCATCCCCCCGGGCGCGGCTTCGCCGGTACCCTCCTCGCCGCCTGCCGGCGAGGCGCCGCCCGTGACCCGCATCTGAGGCCCCGCCCCCGTGCCGCGCGACCCGGACGATACGATCGACGACAAGCCAATGCCGCTGATCGAGCACCTGATGGAGCTGCGCACGCGGCTCCTCTGGTCGCTCGGTGCCTTCGTGATCGCCTTCGGTCTCTGCTACTACTTCTCGGCCCAGATCTACGGATTTCTCGCCGCGCCGCTGGCCGACATCCTGCACACCCAGGGCGGCGGCGACCGGCGCATGATCTTCACCGCGCTGTACGAGGCATTCTTCACCTACCTCAAGGTCGCCTTCTTCGGCGCGACTTTCCTGTCCTTCCCGATGTGGGCGACGCAACTCTGGCTGTTCATCGCGCCGGGACTGTACCGCAGCGAGAAGAACGCCATCGTGCCGTTCCTCGTGGCCTCGCCCTTCCTTTTCGTCGCGGGTGCGGCGCTGGCGTACTATTTCATCTTCCCGCTCGCCTGGTCGTTCTTCCTGACCTTCGAGACTCCGAGCGGCGAGGGGGGCGGGCTGCCCATCCAGCTCGAGGCGAAGGTGAGCGAGTATCTCTCGCTCGTCATGCACATGATCCTGGCCTTCGGGATCGCCTTCCAGCTCCCGGTACTGCTGACGCTCCTGGCGCGCGTCGGCATCGTCTCCGTGGACGCACTGAAGCGCGGGCGGCGCTACGCGATCGTCGGGATGTTCGTGGTGGCTGCCATCATCACGCCGCCCGACATCATCAGCCAGGTGGGCCTCGCCGTACCGCTGATCCTGCTCTACGAGATCTCGATCTGGGTGGCGTCCTGGATGGAGCGGAAGCGGAAGGCGGCCGAGTAGCCCATGCACGACATCCGGACGGTGCGGGCGAATCCCGCGGCCTTCGACGCGGCGATGGCCCGGCGCGGCCTGGCGCCGCTCGCGGACCGGCTGGTCGCGCTGGACGAGACGCGCCGGGCTGCGATCGCGGAGGCGGAGCGGCTGCGCAGCGCCCGCAACGCGCGCAGCAAGGAGATCGGGGCTCTCAAGGCACAGCAGCGCCATGAGGAGGCGCAGCGGCTGATCGAGGAGATGGCGGGCGCGGACA
>DASQNQ010000425.1:0-20380 GCA_035644895.1 Acetobacteraceae bacterium
TTCGAAAGTTTTGCCCCTGGCGGCGCAGGGCAGCGTGCCGCGTGGGTTCCGGTTCCTCTGGGCGGCCGCGGTCCTGGTCCCGCTCCTCGGCGTGGCCGGCGCCGGTATCATGTCCTGGCGCGACGTACGGCAGGAGGCCGAGGCGCGGCTGCAACGCACCGTCGAGATGCTGAACCAGCACGCGTTGCGCGCCTTCGTGACGCAGGAGACGATCCTCGCCGCGATCGCCGGCCGGGTGCAGGGCATGTCGCCCGAGGAGATCCGCGCTTCCGCCGGGGTGCACGCCTTCATCCGGGACCTGACCGAGAGCGCCGCGCCGCTCGTCTCGGGCATTGTCGTCGCCGACGCCGAGGACCGCACGGCCTCCGCCTCCTACGAATTCCCTGCGCGCGTCGCCAACCTGTCGGACCGCGACTACCTGAAGGCCCTGCGCGCCGGGGCGCCGATCGCGATCGGGGAGGTCGTGGAGGCGCGGCCGATGGGCTGGCGCCTGTTCAGCGTGGCGCGGCCCCGGCCGGAGGGCGGCTCCGTCATCTCCTCCTTCAGCCCGGATGCCTTCTCCAAGTTCTACGGGACCATCGCGGAGTCGCCGGGCGACGTCGTGGTGCTGTTCCGCAAGGATGGCGCGGTCCTGACCCGCCACCCTCCCCCGACCTCCGGCATGCCAACTGGCCCGAACACCGCAATCGCCGCGCTGCTCGAGAGGCTGCGGCACGGCACGGAGGTGCTGGCGGTCACGTCGCCGGTGGATGGCCTGGAGCGGCTGCACACCGTGCGGCAGGTGGGCGACTACCCCGTCCTGGTGACCTATGGCCTCGACATGTCAGCGCTGCACGCGACATGGCGCCGGCGGATGGTGGCACCGCTGCTCGGCGGCGTCGCCGCGGCCGGGTTGCTGCTCGCGCTGACCTGGATCGCGCAGGGAAGCGCGCGGCAACTGCTGGCCGTCGCGGAGGCCAGGCGGGAGGCGGAGGTGCAGCTCGCGCGCGCGGGCCGCTCCACGGCCATCGGCCTGCTTGCAGGTGGCGTCGCCCACGATTTCAAGAACCTGGTGCAGGCGGTCCGCAGCGGCACCCGCGTCATAGACCGGAAGGCGGAGGACCCGGCGGAGGTGCGGCGCTATGCCGAGATGATGGCGGGTGCCGCGGAGCGCGGCGGCCGCCTGGTCGACGCGATGATGCATTTCGCCCGCGTGCGTGCCGACAGCGACGTGCCGCCCGAGCTCGACGTCGCGGCGGCGCTGCGTGACCTGAAGCCCCTGCTCGACCGGACGCTGGGCGCGCGGTGGGCCGTCGAGCTGGTCCTGCCGCCCATGCTGCCCTACGGCCGCGGTGACCGCACCGGCTTCGAGGCGGCGGTGGTGAACCTCGCGGCGAATGCGCGCGACGCCATGCCGGGTGGTGGGGTCGTCGTGATCTCCGCTGACCTGGCGGACGAGGCGGCCGAGCCGCCCCCGCCGGATGGCCTTACGCCCGGGCGGTACGTCGTGGCGGAGGTGTCGGACACGGGCGCCGGAATGGACCCGGAGACTCTGTCCCGCGCGGGCGAGCCCTTCTTCACGACGAAGTCCGCCGGCCAGGGCATCGGCCTGGGGCTCGCCACGGTGCGCGGCTTCGCGACCAGGGCCGGCGGGGTCCTGCGGCTGACCAGCGCACCAGGCGAGGGCACGCGCGCCGCCATCTGGCTGCCCGTCGCGTCCTGAACGGGACGCCTACTCGGCGGCGGAGGCCCAGGCGGCGCGCTTGCGGTAGAGGGTGGACGGGCTGATGCCGAGGAAGGCAGCCGCCTTCGGGATGTTGCCGTCGCAGAGCGACACCGCCTCCTCGATCGCCTCGCGCTCCACCTCGGCCAACGCACGGATGCGCCGGGCCGGGCCGGGCGGCGCGGCGACCGGGGCAGGGCGGCGCGGCTCGGCGGGCGTGGGCAGCATGGCGGCCGTGACCAGCTCGGCGTCGTGCAGCACCACGGCGGTGCGGATCGCGTTCTCCAGCTCCCGCACATTGCCGGGCCAGCGATGCGCCAGCAGCGTGGCCCGCGCATCAGGTGCGAGGCCCAGGAAGCGCTTGCCCTCCTCCGCGTTGCTGCGGGCCAGGAAGGCCTCAGCCAGCGCGACCACGTCGTCCCCTCGCTCCCTGAGCGGCGGGAGCTGCACGGGAACGACGTGCAGGCGGTAGTAGAGATCCTCGCGGAAGCGGCCCTCCCGCACCTCCCGCAACGGGTCCCGGTTCGTGGCGCAGACGAAGCGCACATCCGTCCGGCGGAGCTGGGCGGAGCCGACGGGCTGGAAGGCGCCGGTCTGGATGAAGCGCAGCAGCTTGCCCTGCAGGCCGAGGTCCATCTCGCACAGCTCGTCCAGGAAGAGCGTGCCGCCATCGGCCGCCTGCGCCGCGCCGATGCGGTCCGCCACGGCACCAGTGAAGGCGCCGCGCACATGGCCGAAGATCTCGCTCTCGATGAGGTCTCTTGGAATGGCCGCGCAGTTGATCGCGATGAAGGGCCTGCCGCGCCGGGGTGAGAGGCGGTGCACCGCCTCCGCCGCCAGCTCCTTGCCCGTGCCGCTCTCGCCCGTGATGAAGACGGTGGCGCGTGACGCCGCCGCCGTCTCCAGCACGCGGTAGACCGCCTGCATGGCCGGCGCCGCGCCGACGAAACCCTGGAACGCGTCGCGCGGCGCTTGCGCGGCGGACAGGTCGCGGACCTCCCGCCGCAGGGTCGCCCTCTCCAGCGCGTTGTGCATCGTGACCGCCAGGCGCTCGGCCGCAAAGGGCTTGACCAGGAAGTCGGCGGCACCGGCACGCATCGCCTCCACTGCCGTGGCGACGGAGCCGTGCGCCGTCATGACCACGACCGGCAGCTCGGGCTGGAGCCGGCGCAACTCCCGCAGCACGGAGAGGCCGTCGCCATCCGGCAGCCGCAGGTCGAGCAGCACGCCGTCAGGTGGTTCGGCCGTGGCAAGGCTCACGGCCTGTGCGGCGCTGCGTGCGTGCCGGTGGGCGAAGCCGGCCGAGCGGAGGTACTCGCCATAGACGGCGGCGAGCGACTCGGTGTCCTCCACCATGAGGATGCCGGGCTGGTCAGGCACGGCGGCGGAACCCGAAGGGCAGCAGCAGCAATCCCAGCGCACCCGGGACCACCCAGGACGGCCACTGCAGCAGGGGCAGGATGACCTGGTCCCACAGATCCGGCGAGAGGCGCCGCTGCACGCCCGCCTGCAGGGTGTTCAGCAGCGGCGGGTCGATCTGGAACACCACGGCGCCGAGCGGCGTGCCGAAGCCGAACACGAGGGCGAGCCCCGCCGCCACGCCGAGCAGGATGAGAGCCGCGAGCTTCACGCCCAGAGCCGTTCGCCCTGCAGGCCGGTGTAGAGGCCCGCCACGAACTCGCCATAGCCGTTGAAGATGCGCGTCGGCACGCGCTCGTTGCCGCCCAGCAGCCGCTCGGTCGCCTGGCTCCAGCGGGGGTGAGGCACCTCGGGGTTCACGTTGGCCCAGAAGCCGTACTCGGCGCCCTGCAGCGTCTCCCAGAAGGATTTCGGGCGCTGGTCGGTCAGGGTGATCCGGGTGATGCTCTTGCCGGACTTGAAGCCGTACTTCCAGGGGAACACCACCCGGAAGGGCCCGCCATTCTGGGGCGGCAGCGGCCGGCCGTAGATGCCGACGGGCATGAAGGTCAATTCGTTCGCCGCCTCCTCGATCGTGCAGCCCTCGATGTGCGGCCACGGGTACCAGCTCTGGCGCAGCCCCGTCATGTGCGGCTGGACCTGCGCCGTCTCGAACCGCACGTACTTCGCGCTGCCGAGTGGCCGGACGATCTCCAGCAGCTTCGAGAGCTGGAAGCCGGTCCAAGGGATGGTCATCGCCCAGGCCTCGACGCAGCGGAGGCGGTAGACCCTCTCTTCCAGCCCGACGCGGCGCATGAGGCCATCCACGTCGAACTCGCCCGCCTCCTCCACCATGCCGTCCACGCGGATGGTCCAGGGGCGGACCGGCATGCGGATCGCCTGGGGCCAGATCTCCTTGTGGCTGCCGAACTCGTAGAAGTTGTTGAAGGTGACCGCCTCGCGCTCGGGGGAGAGGTCGCGCTCCGGCCGGTAGCGCGGGTTCCGCATGGCGGGCGGCAGGTCGGGCAGGTCGGCCGGCAGGCGCGCCCAGGGATCGGCGGCCTCGCGCCGGCCGAACAGCCACTGGGCTTCCGCGGCACCGGGTGCGGCGACCAGCGCCGCGCTGGTGCCGAGCAGGGCGCGGCGGCCCAGATAGGCGGCCTCCGGGGTCGCGGCGCCGTCCGGCAGCTCCCAGGCCCGGCGGATCCTGATGTTCATGGGTGGCCTCTCCGTGCGTCTGGTCTTGCCGACAGACAAGGGTTCGGTCCGGCCCTCCTGCAAGGTTACGGCCGCGGCAGCAGCGCGGAGGGTGGCATGTCCGGCCGGGTCGCCACCAGGAACAAGCGGTAGCGCTCCGCCTCCACCCCGCGCCGGCCGCGCACGAGGTCCTCGCCCAGGTCTCGCGCCCCCGGCCAGTCGGGCGTGAGGCCCCGCCGGTGGCTTCGCACCAGGAGCCCGGCCTGACCGGGATCGGGCCGGGGCAGGCGGAACATCGCCCAGCGCGCGTCCATGGCCACCACCGGCACACCGGGGGACAGGCGAAGGGCGAGCTGCGATGCCAGCCCGTACTCCTCGGCCGCGATGAAGGTCGCACCTGAGCTCTGGCGCACCCGCTCCACCTCGGCTGCCAGGTCGTCCCAGCCACCCAGGCGCGCAAGCGTGGGGTCGTGCCGGCGCGCGAGGGGAAGCGGCGCGAGGGCGGCCTGGATGTAGACGGCCGCGGCGATCAGGGCCGCCAGCCCCAGCGCCGGCCGGCGCAGCCGATCCATGCGCGGCGGCAGGAGGGCCGCTGCGGCGATGGAGGCCGCGGGAAACAGGATGCCAGGCCAGTTCCCCTGCACGCGGCTGCCGGTCGCCTGCCAGATGAAGAGGCACGCGGCGGGCAGGACCATGCAGCCGAGCAGCCCCGCCGCTGCGTCGCCCCTCGACCACCACGCCCGGGCCGCCGCCGCGACCCCAAGGACGAAAAGCAGGAACACGATGGGCGTCGCGGAGCCGACCTGCCCCGCGACCAGCTCCCCCAGGTAGCGCAGCGTGAAGCCCGGCGCATCAGCTCCCGTCCGCCCGGCCTGCTTGACGAAGGACGCCCACCCGTTCGCCGCGTTCCAGGCGATGACGGGCGAGAAGACGACCAGCGCCAGCACACCTCCGGCCCAGAGCCGCCCGTCCCGCCACCAGCGCCAGGCCGGCCGCGACATGAGCAGCCAGAGCACCACGCCGAGCCCGAGGAACACCGCCGTGTACTTCGAGGCGAGCGCGAGCCCCGCCAGCGCGCCGAAGGCAAGCCACCAGCGCCCGTCCCCCGTCGCGTGCAGCCGCGCCAGCGCCCAGAGGGAGGCCGACCAGAACAGGATCAGCGGCAGGTCGGGCGTCATCACGATGCCGCCGACGCCCACGAACATTGTCGCGTTGAACAGCGCCGCTGCCCAGCCACCCGGCTGCCTCTCGGGGTAGAGGCTGTCCGCGGCGCGCGCGATCAGCACCGAGGCGAGGGCAATCGAGAGTGGGCCGAGAAGGCGGATGCCGAGCGCGCCGTCGCCTGCCAGCAGCGTGCCCGCGCGGATGAACAGCGCGACCATCGGCGGGTGGTCGAGGTAGCCGGCCTGCAGCGAGCGCGACCAGACCCAGTAGTAGGCCTCGTCGGGTGCCAACGGGACGATGCTGGCCAGGACGAGCCGCAGCGCCGTTACGGCGGCGAGTGCGATGGCCCAGGGGCTCATGCGCCGCTCACCGGGCCCGCCAGACGAGGGTGGAGGAGACGGCGTAGTTCCAGACCACCGTCATCAACGCCCCCGCTGCGCCTGCGAGGCCCCAGCCGAGGATGTCGTCGGCCAGCAGCAGCGAGGCGACGCCTACATTCGCTGCAGCACCGAGCCCGCAGACGAGATAGAACAACGCGAGCCCGCGCCACACGGCCCCGCCCCGCAGCGCCACGTCGCGGTAGGTGACCTTGTTGTTGAGCACGAAATTCGCCGTCATCGCCACGAAGGTCGCGACGAGCTGTGAAATGCCGAAGCCCGCGCCCGCGCCGATCAGCACGGCAAGCACCGCCAGATGCACGAGCACGCCGATCGCGCCGACCAGCGCGAAGGACAGGAACCGCAGCGGCACGGCGCCCCCGGTCCGCTTGTCCACCAGCAGCCCGGCGAAGTCGATCAGCACGCGGGCGTCGAGCTTCGAGGCGCCGTGCTCCCGCGGGCGGAAGCGGTAGGGCACCTCGGCGACACGCAGTGGCCGGCCGGCCGAGAGCAGGATGTCCAGCAGGATCTTGAAGCCGCGCGCGGTCAGCCGCGGCGCCACCTCCTCGACGAGAGTTCGCGGCAGCAGGAAGAAGCCGCTCATCGGATCGGCGACGCGCACCGGCAGGACGGCCTGAGCCAGGCGCGTGCCGGCATCGGACAGCGCGCCGCGCCGCGCGTCGAAGCCCGAGGCCGCCTCCCCGCCCGCGACATGGCGGCTGCCGACGGCAATCTCCGCGCCGGCCCGAACCGCGGCCAGCATCGCGGGAAGGATGCCCTCGTCATGCTGAAGGTCGCCATCCATCACGGCGACGAAGGGCGCGGAGGACGCCAGCATGCCCTCCACGCAAGCGGAGGCGAGGCCACGCCGCCCGATCCGGCGGATGCAGCGGATGCGCGGGTCGCGCGCGGCCGCGGCGCGCACGGCATCCGCGGTGCCGTCCGGGCTGTCGTCGTCGACGAAGATCGCCTCCCACGCGATGCCGGCCAGCGCCGCGTCGAGCCGCGTGACGAGCGGCACGACGTTCGCGGCCTCGTTGTAGCAGGGGATGACGACGGTCAGCTCGGCGGGAAGCGCGTAGGTCACGGCAGTCCCATACCCTGCCCGCCGCCCAGCATCCATGCGGTGCGCGACACAGGCGAAACACGATTCCCCGCGCCGGCGGCACAGCGGTGAAACAGGCCGGTCCTAATCAAGCCGCCGGGCCGCGAAGCAAGGCCCCAGGGGCAATTTGAGGAGGGATTCCAGGATGCAGCGCGTCGATGTTTGGTTCCTGTTGCTGGCCGCCATGTGCCTCGTCGTGGGCGTGACCCTCGGCATCGGCATGGGCATGGCGCACGACTTCTCCCTCGCGCCGGTGCACGCGCACCTGAACCTGCTGGGCTGGACGTCCTGCGCCCTGTTCGGGGTGGCGTACCGCGCCTGGCCGGAGCTCGGCCGCGGTTGGCTCGCGAGGGTGCACCTCCTGCTCGCCGCGCCGGCCGCCATGCTGTTCCCGGCAGGCATCTACGTCTCGATCGTGCATGGTCAGCCGGGCCTCGCCATCCTGGCCGCGCTGGTCTGGCAGGCGGGCGCGGTGCTGTTCCTGGCGAACGTCGCCCGCCTGGCCCTTGCCTCCGACAGCCGGGCGGACGCGATCCACGTGCCGGCCGAGTGAGGGGAGGCGCGCCCGGAGGGATTCGAACCCCCGACCTACGGAGTAGAAATCCGATGCTCTATCCAGCTGAGCTACGGGCGCCGCGCGCCGGGGCGGGAGCGGACCTCAGTGGGTCCAGTTCTCGGCCCGGCCGAACTTGAAGTTGTCCGAGTAGGATTTCGGCTTGATCTCGGCGCGCGCGGGCGCACCCTCCTCGACCTCCCAGGGCCAGCCCTTGCGCTCGGCGTAGGTGATGGCGTCCTCCTTCGTGTCGAAGCGGAGCCGGACCTGCGCCATGGTGTCGCCGGAGCCGGACCAGCCGGTCAGCGGGTCGAGGCGCTTCGCCTCGCCGGGTGAGAATTCCAGCATCCAGTCGCCGGTCCGGCCGCGGCCTGACTGGGTCGGGTTCTTGGTGGTGCGAAAGATGCGCGCTGTCTGCATGGCGGCGGAACCTACACCCGCCCATACCGGGGCGGAAGGCCGGGCATCGGGGCGACTGGATTCGAACCAGCGGCCTCTTGGTCCCAAACCAAGCGCTCTACCAGGCTGAGCTACGCCCCGGCCGAAGGGGCGCAACCTATGGCCACTGTGAGCCGGGGGCAAGCCCGAGCGGTCAGGCGTTGCCGAAGATGCGGTGGATCGCCCGGTCGCCCACCCGGATGTCGAGGCGCTCCGAGATCCCGCCCTGCAGTTCGAGCGTCGCCCGCACCGGGCCACGGCTGTCCACCGGGGCCAGGCTGTGCGGCGTGGTGCGCTCCGCGATCCGGTGGATGCGCCCATCGGCCGCGATGAACAGCATGTCGAGCGGGATCAGCGTGTTGCGCATCCACATGCTGCTCTCCCGCGGGGTGCCCCAGTCGAACAGCATGCCCTCCTGCGTCCCGATCTCGGTCCGGAACATCAGGCCCACCGTCTGCTGGTCCGGGGTGAGCGCCATCTCCACATCGAAGTCCAGCCGGCGCCCGTCCCGCGTTGCGATCACCAGCCGCTCCGTCGGCAGGCGGGGCTGCGGGCGGTCCACGCCTGGCTGGGCGCGGGCCGGGAGGGCGATGGCCGCGGCGAGGGCGGCGAGGAGGCGACGGCTGATCATGCCGCGCATCATGCCACGGCAGAGGTCGGATCGGGCAGGTCCGCCAGCGTCGCGGCGCAGAGCCGGCGGACCTCGTCCCGCACCGGGCCTGGGCGCGGCGCGTCGGCGATGGTGGTGAACCAGGCCTCGGGCGGGTTGCGCCCCGCCGAGCGCGACCAGGCGAGGCCCCGGAGCACCGCCTCCGCCGCCGGCGTCACGCGCATCGGGATGGCCAGGCCGTTGAGCTCCGCCCAGAGACCTGCCCAGCAGCGCGCGACGGACCATGGGTTGTAGCCCCCTCCCCCCAGGACGATCAGCCGCGGCGCGAGCGGCTGGACAGCCCGCAGCACGGCGCGGTGGGAGGCGTTGGAGAGCGCGAGGCGCGAGAGCGGGTCTTCCTCCACCGCGTCGGCCCCGCACTGGAGCATCACGGCCTGCGGCCGCAGGTGCCGCAGCAGCGGCAGGATCGCGTGCCGCAGCACCCAGTCCATCTCGCTGTCGTTGAAGCCCTCCGGCACCGGCAGGTTGCGCGCATGGCCTCCTGCCCGGTCCTCCGCCGCGCCGGTGTGCGGCCAGCGCCCGGCCTCGTGAACCGAAACCGTGAAGACGCGCGGGTCGTCATGGAAGGCGTCCTGCACCCCGTCGCCGTGATGTGCATCGAGGTCGAGGTAGAGGACGTTCGTGAGGCCCTGGTCGAGCCAGCTCATCAGCCCGAGCACCGCGTCGTTCAGGTAGCAGAAGCCGGAGGCCCGGTCGGGCCGGCCGTGGTGCGTGCCGCCGCCGGGCACATGCACCGCGCCACCCGATGCCGTCAGCCTTGCCGCCAGCATGGTGCCGCCCGCGCCGGTTGCGGGCCGGCGGAAGACCTCGCGGTACACCGGGTTGCCATGTGCGCCGATGTGGTGGCGGGCCCGCGCGGCCTCGTCCACGCGCTGCTCGGCCTCCGCCCGCATCAGCGCGGCGACGTAGTCGGGCGTGTGGAATCGGGTCAGCTCCTCCGGCGTCGCACGCGGGCTGTCCAGGTAGCGCGACTCGTCCAGCCAGCTCATCGCGCGGATCAGGTCGAGGGTGGTGGAGACGCGCGGGATGGCGAGGGGGTGCTTCGGGCCGTAGGTGGACCCGCGGTAGATCTCGGAGCCGATCAGGACGGGGCGCTCGCGCGGGTCGGGCAGCATCGGGCAGGAGATGCGCCCTTGCAGCGCCGGCGCAAGCGCCTCATAGAAGGAGCATCACATCGGGGGGAGCCCATTCCGGGCTGAGAGGCGGGCAGCCCCCGCGACCCCACGAACCTGATCCGGGTCATGCCGGCGAAGGGAACGGTGTCGGTCCTGCCTGTCGCCCCTGATGTTCGCATCTCCCTGCCTGCCGGCCTCGCGCTCGGGGGGCGTCCCGTCCTGGGATGCTTCGATCTGCACGTGCCGGGCGGGCGGGTGACCGCGATCCTCGGCCCTTCGGGGTCAGGCAAGTCCACCCTGCTGCGGCTGGCCGCCGGGCTGCTGCCCGTCCCGGCCGGCGCCACCGTCGCGGCCGGGGACGGGGCAGCCCTTGCGGGGCGGGTGGCCTGGATGGCGCAGTCGGACCTCCTGTTTCCCTGGCGCTCCGTGCTGCGCAACGTCGTGCTGGGTGCCGAGCTGCGCGGCGAGCAGCCGGACCTCGCCCGCGCCCGCCTCCTGCTGGCCGAGGTGGGCCTGGCGGGGCGGGAGGGCGCCCTCCCCGCCGCGCTTTCGGGCGGCATGCGGCAGCGCGTGGCCCTGGCCAGGACGTTGATGGAGAACCGCCCGGTCGTCCTGATGGACGAGCCCTTCAGCGCCGTGGATGCGCCCACCCGCCACCGGCTGCAGGACCTCGCGGCGCGGCTGCTGGCCGGACGGACGGTGCTGCTCGTCACGCACGACCCGCTTGAGGCCCTGCGCCTCGCCGACCGCATCCTCGTCCTTCGCGGTGCACCGGCGACGCCCGAGCAGGTGGCCGTGCCGCACGGGCCGACGCCCCGGCCGGCGCGCGATCCGGCACTGCTTGAGACGCAGGGGGCGCTGCTGGAACGCCTCGCCGAGGCCGTCGCATGATCCGGGGACTGATCGCCGCGCTCGGGCTGCTGGCGCTGTGGCAGGGCTTCGTCCTGCTGACGGGCGTCCCCCCCTTCCTGCTGCCCTCCCCGCTCCGGGTCGCTGAGGCGTTCGTGGCGCGCTGGGACATCATCCTCGGCCATGCCGCGGTCACGCTGGCGGAGATTCTTGCTGGGCTCGTGCTTGGCTCCGCCCTCGGCGCGTCCATGGCGCTGCTTCTCTCGGCCTGGCCGGCTGGGCGGCGCTGGCTGCTGCCCGTGATGCTGACGGCGCAGGCCGTGCCGGTCTTCGCGATCGCGCCGCTGCTGACGCTCTGGTTCGGCTTCGGCATGGCCAGCAAGGTGGTCATGGCGACGCTGATCATCTTCTTTCCCGTCGCGGCCGCCTTCTACGACGGCCTGCGCCGGACGGAGACCGGCTTTCTCGACCTCGCCGCGACCATGGGCGCACGGCCCGCCGCCACCCTGCTGCGCGTGCAGCTGCCCGCCGCGCTGCCGGCCCTCGCCTCAGGCCTGCGCGTCGCCGCCGCCGTCGCGCCGATCGGCGCCGTGGTCGGCGAATGGGTGGGGGCGAGTGCGGGCCTCGGCTATCTCATGCTGCACGCGAACGGCCGCAGCCAGGCGGACCTGATGTTCGCGGCGCTGTTCGTGCTGGTGCTGATCGCGCTCGCCCTGTGGTTCGCGACGGACCGCCTGCTGCGCCTGGCCCTGCCCTGGCAGGCCGACACCCTTGCCCACGGAGACCGCCACCCATGATCACCCGCCGCGCCCTCGCCGCCACGGCACTGGCGACGCTTGCCGCGCCGGCCATCGCGCAGCCGCGGGAGGCCGTGACGCTGCTGCTCGACTGGTTCGTCAACCCGGACCACGCGCCGGTCATCCTCGCGGAGGCGCGGGGCGACTTCACGCGCGCCGGGCTCGACGTCCGCATCGTGGCGCCGGCCGATCCGAACGACCCGCCGCGGCTGGTGGCGGCGCGACGGGGCGACATAGGGATCTTCTACCAGAAGAACCTGCACCTCGCGGTGGACCAGGGGCTGCCGCTGGTGCGCGTCGGCACGCTCATCTCTACCCCGCTCGCGACGCTGACCGTGCTGCGGGACGGGCCGATCCGCCAGCTCTCGGACCTGCGCGGCCGGCGCATCGGCTACTCGGTCGCCGGATTCGAGGAGGTGGTCGTCGGCACGATGCTGGAGGGCGCCGGGCTGCGCCTGTCCGACGTGCGCCTCGTCAACGTCAACTTCGCGCTCTCCTCCGCCCTCATGTCCGGGCAGGTGGACGCGATCGTCGGTGGGTACCGCAACTTCGAGCTGCACCAGCTCGACATCGAGGGCCGCCCGGGCCGCGCCTTCTTCCCCGAGCAGCACGGCCTGCCGCTGTATGACGAGCTGATCTACATCGCCCACCGCGACCGCGCGCGCGACCCGGTGCTGCGCCGCTTCCTGGACGCGACCGAGGCCGCGACGGCCTTCCTGGTGAACGACCCGGAGGAGGCCTGGCGCATGTTCATCGCCGGCCCGCGACGGGAGCTGGACAACGAGCTGAACCGCCGCGCCTGGGGCAGCACGCTGACCCGCTTCGCGCACTCGCCGGCCGCGCTCGACCGCAACCGCTACGAGCGCATGGCGCGCTTCCTGGCGGAGCGGCGGATGATCCGCTCCGTCCCCGCGCTCGACGGCTATGCGGTGGAGCTGCCGCCGGCGCGGTAGGCGCGCCTCGCTACTCCGCCGCCGGCATGCCCTGCGGCACCACGGTCTTCACGAGGGAGGAGTCGAGCGCCTCGTAGTCGTGGTACCCGATGGTGTCGTAGAGCTCCGCGCGGGTCTGCATCCGGTTGAGCATCGCCTTGGTGCCGCCCGTCTCCCGGATGGAGGCATAGAGCTCCTCCATCGCCCGGTTGGCGACGCGGAGGTGGGAGACGGGCCAGATCACCATGGCGTAGCCCAGCTCCTCGAACTCCTTGGCCGTCAGGAAGGGCGTGCGGCCGAACTCGGTCATGTTGGCCAGCAGCTTCACGCCGGGCATGCGGCGCGCGAACTCGGCGAACATGTCCCGCGTCGTCAGCGCCTCGGGGAAGATCGCGTCCGCGCCGGCGTCGAGGTACATCCTCGCGCGGTCCACGGCGGCGTCCATGCCCTCGGATGCGACGGCATCCGTGCGGGCGATGAGGTAGAGGTGCCGCCGCGCCTTCCGCGCCGCAGCCACCTTCGCCGCCATGTCGCGCGCGTCGGCCAGCTTCTTGTCGTTGAGGTGGCCGCACTTCTTCGGCAGCAGCTGGTCCTCGAGGTGGACGGCGCCCGCCCCCGCCTCCTCGAAAGAGCGGACCATGTGCATGACGTTCAGCGCCTCGCCATATCCGGTGTCGCCGTCCACCAGCATCGGCAGGCCGGCGGCGCGCGCCACCTGACGGATGTACCAGCACACGTCGTCCACCGTGATCATGCCGAGGTCGGGCAGGCCCATGTTCGCGCTCATCGCCGCACCGGACATGTAGAGCGCCTGGAAGCCCGCCCGCTTTGCCAGCAGGGCCGCGATGCCGGTATGCGCCCCCGGCATCTGCAGGATGCCCGGCCCGTCGAGCATGGCGCGGAAGCGGAGGCCAGCGGGCTGGTCGGGCAGGTCTGCGGCGATCACGTAGGGCATCTCGGGCCTCCGCTCAGAAGAAGATGAGGGTCACCAGGACGAACAGCGGCAGCAGGAAGACGGCCGCCCAGGCGACGTAGCCGAAGAAGGAGGGCATGCGCACCCCATTCTCCTCCACGATCGCCTTCACCATGAAGTTCGGGGCGTTCCCGATGTAGGAGTTGGCGCCCATGAACACGGCACCGCAGGAGATGGCGGCCAGCGTCAGCGCGCCCTGGGTCATGAGCTGGGCCGGGTTGCCCCCCGCCAGTTCGAAGAAGACGATGTAGGTCGGCGCGTTGTCGAGGAAGGAGGACAGCGCACCGGTCAGCCAGAAGTAGACCCAGGGGATCGGCTGGCCCGCGGCATGGGAGGTCAGCGCCACAAGGCCCGCGAAGGCGCCATCGGGTCCCGCCCGCAGGATGGCCAGCACGGGCGCCATGCAGATGAAGATCGCCGCGAACAGCTTCGCGACCTCCAGGATTGCCCCCCAGGCGAAGCCGTTCTCCTCCCGCAGCCGCGCGGAGGTGAGAAGCATGGACGCCCCGCCGACCGCGGCGAAGATCACGATCGCCGCGATCCGCTCGATGCCCGTAGGCTGGCCCAGAACGTAGACCGTCCCGGGCCGCCACCAGCCCTGCAGCAGCACGCCGAACACGATCACGCCGATCAGGCCGACATTCAACCAGCCCTCGATGCGGAGCCGTTCCCGCGCACCGGTGTCCGGCACGACCGGCTTTTCCCGCGCCCAGGCCAGGCTGTCCAACACATAGTACAGCGCAAGCAGGACGATGGCGCAGAGCAGGAACTCACCGAACAGGTGCGTCGTCGGCCAGAAGAAATCCACACCCCGCAGGAAGCCAAGGTAGAGCGGCGGGTCGCCGATGGGGGTCAGGCTGCCGCCGATGTTGCTGACGAGGAAGATGAAGAACACGAAGGTGTGCGTCTTGTTCTTGCGGAAGGCGTTGGCGCGCAGGATGGGGCGGATCAGCACCATGGACGCACCCGTGGTTCCCATGAAGGAGGCGAGCACCGTCCCAATGGCCAGGATGGCGGTGTTCGTGGCCGGCGTCCCAACCAGCGTCCCCTTCAGCAGCACCCCTCCGCCGGCGATGTAGAGCGCCCCGAGCAGCGCGATGAAGGGGATATATTCCCCTACGAGCACATGGGCGAACTCGTACCAGGCGGCGTCCGGGCCGAAGACCGCGGCGAAGGGCAGCAGGAACAGCGCAGCCCAGCCGGCCGCGATCTTGCCGTAGTGGTGGTGCCAGAGATGCGCGGCGAACAGCGGCATCAGCGCGATCGAGAGCAGGACGCCCGCGAACGGCACCGCCCAGAGCGGCGAGAGCTGCGATCCCGGCACGCCGCCCGCCGCCTCCGCGAGCCCTGGCAGCGCCGCCAGAGGCACCCCGAGCGCCAGCGCGCGAACTCCAACGCCTCCCCCCCTCATGGTCCGCCCCCCGTTACGCTGCCGGGCGATCCCTTACCCCCTCCCCGCCCGCCCGTCATGCCCCCCAAAGCGCGCCACCCCGCCTTCCCGCCGCGGCCCCGGGCGCCTAACTTGCGCCGCAACGCAGGGGAGAGACCGCGATGGAAATGACCGGCGAGCGCCGCATTCCCGCACCGCGCGAGCGGGTGTGGGCGGCGCTGAACGACCCGGAGGTTCTGAAGGCCTCGATCCCCGGCTGCGAATCGGTGGAGCGGGTCGGCGACGACCAGTTCCAGGCCAAGGTCGCCGTCAAGCTCGGCCCCATGGCGGCCCGCTTCGGGGGCAAGGTCATGCTGACCAACATCAACCCGCCGGCCTCCTACACCATCAGCGGAGAGGGCCAGGGCGGCGCCATGGGCTTCGCCAAGGGCGGCGCCGACGTGGCGCTGGAGGAGGACGGGCCCGGCGCCACCGTGCTGCGCTATGCCGTGAAGGCGCAGGTGGGCGGCAAGATGGCGCAGCTTGGCGCGCGGCTGATCGACAGCACCGCGAAGAGCATGTCCGACCAGTTCTTCGACCGGTTCGCCGCCCAGTTGACGCCAGCGCAACCCGCGGACGCGGTGCCGGTTGAAGGGGCCACCCCGGCAAACACAGGAGCCTCCGCCATGGCCGACCAGGCCCGGCCCGTCGCCAACACCGACACCGAGTACCTCGCCGACCGCAACGCCCCCGGCCCCGTCACGCAGCACGCTGCCGAGGGGCAGAGCCCGGGCGGCACCGTGCACCGCCCGAACCAGCGCGGGGTGCCGATGGGCGTGCCGCTGCGGCTGCTGACCCAGGACTACTTCGGTCTGCCGATCCAGTTCTGGCTCGGCGCCGGGGCCTGGGTGTTCGTCCTGTTCCTCATCTTCCTGACGAGCTGAGGCCACGACGTGCTGCCGGCATCGGTCGAGGAGACGCAACGGCTGCTGGCCGGGGGCGGCTACGTCGCTGACCGGGCGTTGGCCACCACCGTCCACCTGGCGCTCCGCATGGGCCGCCCGTTGTTCCTGGAGGGCGAGCCGGGAACGGGCAAGACCGAGATCGCCAAGGTGCTGGCCGCGCAGCTCCCCCGGCGGCTGGTGCGGCTCCAGTGCTACGACGGCATGGACCTCGCCTCCGCCGCCTACGAGTGGGATCACGCGAGGCAGCTCATGGCCATCCGGCTGGCCGAGGCCGCGGGCGATGCCCGCGACCGCGCCGGGCTGGAACAGGGCATCTACGACAGGCGCTACCTCCAGCCTCGCCCCCTCCTGCAGGCTTTGGAGGGTGAGCCGGCGGTGCTGCTGATCGACGAGCTGGACCGCGCGGACGAGCCCTTCGAGGCGTTCCTGCTGGAGATCCTCGCGGACTTCCAGGTCACCATCCCGGAACTCGGCACGGTGCGCGCCGCGACCCCGCCCGTGGTGGTCATGACCTCGAACCGGACGCGGGAGGTGCATGACGCCATCCGCCGCCGCTGCCTCTACCACTGGGTGGACTACCCGGACGCGGCGCGGGAGCGCGCCATCCTTCAGGTGCGCGCCCCCGGCCTGCCGGAGCGCCTGTCCGCCCAGGTGGTGGCCTTCGTGCAGCGGCTGCGCGGCGGGGACACCTTCAAGCCACCGGGGGTTGCGGAGACGATCGACTGGGCGATGGCGCTGCAGGCCCTCGATAGCCGCGAACTCGAGCCCGCCCGCGTGGACGAGACGCTCGGCGTGCTGCTCAAGTACCAGGACGACATCGCGAAGATCCGCGGCGCGGAGGCCGCCAGGCTGGTGGCCGAGGCCCGGCAGGACGCCGGCTGATGATCCCGCCCCGCGCCGCCCTTGCCCTCCCCGCCCAAGGCCCGGGTGGGGGTCCGGGCGGCGCGATGGCTGGCAACCTGGTCGCCTTCGGCCGCATCCTGCGCCGTGCCGGCCTGCCGCTCGGCCCGGCCGAGATCCTGGCGGGCGCCGAGGCGTTGCGGCATGTCGAGATCGGCGAGCGGGCGGAGGTGAAGGCCGCGCTCCGCGCCGTGATGGTCCACCGGCACGAGCAGGCGGAGCTGTTCGACAGCGCCTTCGACCTCTTCTGGCGCGACCCGGAGGCCGGGCGCCACGCCGCCGCCATGGCGCTGCTGGAGGGCTTCAAGGAGAAGGCCAAGCCCCCGCCCACCTCCCGCCGCCTGGCGGAGGCGATGCGCGGCGACCGCCGCCCGCCCGAGCGGCCGCCCGAACCGCAGGAGGAGCGCTTCGACGTCACCATGACGGCGAGCGAGCGCGAGCGCCTGCAGGCCATGGACTTCGAGGCGATGTCGGCCGCCGAGATCGCCGAGGCGAAGCGCGAGATCCGGCGGCTGGTGCTGCCGCTCGACGCCCGCCGCACCCGCCGCTTCCGCGCCGACCCCGCCGGCCCCGCAACCGACCTGCGCGCGACGGTGCGCGACAGCCTGCGCATGGGCGGCGAGATCGCGCGCATCGCGCGCCGCCGGCGCATCGTGCGCCCGCCGCCGCTGGTGGTGCTGTGCGACATATCGGGCAGCATGACGCGCTACGCCCAGGTGCTGCTGCACTTCCTGCACGCCGTCACGAACGACCGCGACCGGGTCCACGCCTTCCTGTTCGGCACGCGGCTGACCAACGTCACGCGGCAGCTTCGCGCGCGGGATGCCGAGGTCGCGTTCGAGATGGTCTCGCACATGGTGCCGGACTGGTCGGGCGGCACGCGCATCGGCGACTCGCTCGCGCTCTTCAACCGGCTCTGGGCGCGGCGCGTGCTCGGCCAGGGTGCCGTGGTGCTGCTGATCACGGACGGGCTGGAGCGCGACGACCCGCATGGCCTGTCGGAGGCGATGGACCGCCTGCGGCGGAGCTGCCGGCGCCTGGTGTGGCTCAACCCGCTGTTGCGCTACGCCGGCTTCCAGCCCAGATCAGGGGGGATCCGGGCGATGCTGCCGCATGTGCACGAGTTCCGCCCGGTGCATAATCTGGCAAGCCTGCGGGAGCTGGTCGCCTCGCTCTCCGGGCCCGGGAGGGCACGCGCATGAGCACCGAGACCGAGGACATCCTCTCCGTCGCCGCCGGCTGGGTCGCGGCGGGGGAGCACGTGGCGCTCGCCACCGTGGTGGAGACCTGGGGGTCGTCGCCCCGCCCGCCCGGGTCGCGCCTGGCCGTCACGGCCTCCGGCAAGCTGGCCGGCTCCGTCTCGGGCGGCTGCATCGAGGGCGCCGTCGCCGACGCCGCGCAGCAGACGATGCGCACCGGCGCGCCGCAGCTCCTCGACTTCGGCATCTCCGACGAGCGCGCCTGGGAAGTGGGGCTGGCCTGCGGCGGCCGGGTCAAGGTGTTCGTGGAGCGCCTCGGGTGACACCGGAGACGCTCGCCCGGCTGCAGGAGGCGCGCGGGGCGAAGCGCCCGGTGGCGCTGCTGACGCGCCTGACCGACGGGGCGCAGCGCCTGGTGCCGGGCGACGAGGTGCCCTCCCCGCTCACCGACGCGGCGGCCGAGGCGCTGGCCGCCGATGCCGGGCGCAGCGTGACGGTCGGCGAGGAGACCTGGTTCGTCCACCCGCACAACCCGCCGCTGCGCCTCGTCATTGTCGGCGCCGTCCACATCGCGCAGGCGCTGGTGCCGATGGCGCTTCCCCTCGGTTTCGCGGTGACCGTGGTGGACCCGCGCCGCGCCTTCGCATCCGAGGAGCGCTTCGGCGACCGGGTCGCGATCTCGACCGAGTGGCCGGACGACGCGATGGCGGCGCTGGCGCCGGATGCGCGCACCGCCGTCGTGACGCTGACGCACGACCCGAAGCTGGACGATCCCGCGCTCGACGTCGCGCTGCGGAGCCCCGCCTTCTACATCGGCGCGCTCGGCAGCCGGCGCACCCATGCGAAGCGCGTCGCGCGGCTGGCGGAGATGGGGCATGGCGAGGACGCGGTCGCGCGGATCCACGCCCCGGTCGGCCTCGACATCGAGGCGGTGACGGCGCCCGAGATCGCCGTCAGCATCCTGGCCGAGATTGTCGCCGTGCGGCGCGGAGCGAAAACATGATCTTCGGTCCCACCCCGCTGGCCGAGGCGCGCGGCGCCGTGCTGGCGCACACGCTGCGGCTGCCCTCCCGCGTGCTCAAGAAGGGCACCGTGCTGGACGAGCCGGCGCTGGCCGCGCTGCGCGAGGCCGGACAGCGGGAGGTCATCGCCGCGCGGCTGGAGGCCGGCGACGTGCCGGAGGACGAAGCCGCGCACCGCATCGCAGACGCCATGATGGGGCCGCTCCTCGCGCGCTCCCGCGCCTCGACGGGGCGGGTGAACCTGCTGGCCGAGTCGGCGGGCCTGTTCACCGTGGACGCCGCGCTGGTGGACCAGGTGAACGCGGTGGACGAGGCGATCACCGTCGCGACGCTGGCCGCCAACACCGTGGTCGCGCCGCGGGACATGCTGGCCACCATCAAGATCATCCCCTTCGCGGTGCCCGGCCGCGTGGTGCAGGTGGCGGAGGCACTGCTGCGCGCCCGCCCCGCCGTCGCGCTGCGCCCCTTCCGGCCGCTGAAGGTCGGGCTCGTGCTGACCGAACTGCCCGGCCTGAAGGAGAGCATCATGGAGGGCGCGGTGGAGGCGACCGCCGCCCGCGTCGAGGGCCTGCTCGGCACGCTCCTCCCGCCCGAGCGCGTGCCCCACGCTGAAGGCGCGGTGGCCGATGCGCTCGCGCGCCTCCGCCGCGCCGGGGCGGAACTGCTGCTCGTCGCCGGCGCCTCGGCCGTGGTCGACCGGCGCGACGTCGGGCCGGCGGGCATCGTGCGGGCAGGCGGCGTGGTCGAGCACTTCGGCATGCCTGTGGATCCGGGCAACCTGCTCTGCCTCGGGCGCATCGGCGACGTCCCGGCTCTGGTGCTGCCGGGCTGCGCGCGCAGCCCGAAGCTGAACGGGTTCGACTGGGTGCTGCAGCGCATCTTCGCGGGGCTGCGCGTGATCCCGCGCGACGTCATGGGCATGGGGGTCGGCGGCCTGCTCAAGGAAATCGAGGTGCGGCCCCTGCCGCGGGCCGAGGCCGCGAAGACCCCGCCCCCGCCGCTCGCGCCCCGGCGCGGCAGGCAGGTCGCGGCCCTGGTGCTGGCGGCCGGCCGGTCGCGCCGCATGGCACCGCTCAACAAGCTGCTCGTGCCCGATGCGCAGGGCATCGCGATGGTGGCGCGCGTCGTGGACAATGCCCTCGCCTCTCCGGCACGGCCCGTCATCGTCGTGACCGGGCACGAGCGGGACCGGGTCGAGGAGGCGCTGGCCGGCCGCCCCGTCCTCTTCGCCCATGCCGAGGACTATGCCGAGGGCCTCTCTGCCAGCCTCAAGGCCGGTCTCGGCGCGCTGCCGAAGGATATCGAGGGCGTCGTCATCTGCCTCGGCGACATGCCGCTCGTCGCCGGGCCGATGATCGACCGGCTCCTGGCGGCCTTCGACCCGGAGGAGGGCCGGTCCATCGTCATGCCGACCTTCCGCGGCAAGCAGGGCAACCCGATGCTCTGGTCGCTGGAATTCCTGCCCGAGATGATGGGCATCACGGGCGATGTCGGCGCGCGCCACCTGGTCGGGAAGCACGCCGACCGGGTTGCCGAGGTCGAGATGGCGGATGACGCGGTGCTGCGCGACTTCGATACCACGGACGCGCTGCGGAAGGCGCCGGGCTTCGCGAAGGTCAGGTAGAGGCCGCGCGAACCCACTCCGCCCAGGCGAG
>DASQNQ010000426.1:0-3831 GCA_035644895.1 Acetobacteraceae bacterium
CCCGTCCCCCTTGCCGCAGGGCAGTGCGTCAGCGCCGCCGCATCGCGGCCCTGCGCGTGGCCGCCTCGTCCAGGGCAGCCTGCTCGCGCCGCGCGGCCTCCCGCCGTGCTTCCTCGATGGCGCGGTCGCGCAGCCACTCCACCGCGCGCTCGCGAACGCGTGCCGCGGCGAGTGCCTTCCGCGCCGCCTCACTGGCCATCTCGGCCATCCGCGCCTCTCCGGCGGTGCGCATCTCGGCGTCGCGGCCGGCCGGCAGCCAGGCCGCGTAGGCGTCGGCGAGGTAGTGGTCGTCGCCCGCGGTCGCGGCCTCCACCACGATGGCGGTTGCCGCCGCGGCGGCCCGCGCCTCGGCCGCCGCGGCGCCGGCCAGGCGGTCGGCGAGGTCACGCTGCGCCTCCGCCACCGCCAGCCCGCGCAGCTTCAGCAGGGAGGCGAGCCGATCGGGCCTGCGCATCAGGAGGTCAGCGCCGCCGCCAGGGCTTCGAACGCCTCCGTCACGCCGGTCATCGGCTCGTCCTTGGTCTGTGCCAGGAAGGCTTCGATCTGCGGTGCGAGGCGCAGCGCCTCGTCCACCGCCACGTCCGTGCCCGCCTTGTAGGCGCCCAGCCGCACGAGGTCCGCCATCTCGGCCGCCAGCGCCAGGATGCGCCTGGCGCGCGACGCCGTCTCGTGCTCGGACCGCGCGAGGCAGCCCGGCACGCTGCGCGAGAGGGAGCGCAGCACATCGATGGCGGGCCACCGCCCGCGCTCGCCTATGCGGCGGTCCAGCACGACATGGCCGTCCAGGATGCCGCGCACGGCATCCGCGACGGGCTCGTCATGGTCGTCGCCGTCCACCAGGACGGTGAAGAGTCCGGTGATGGCACCGCCCACGCCCTCCAGGCAGGGCCCGGCACGCTCCAGCAGCCGGGGCAGCTCCGCGAAGACGCTCGGCGTATGGCCGCGCGTCGCGGGCACCTCGCCCGCCGCGAGGCCGATTTCGCGGCAGGCCATGGCAAAGCGGGTGACGCTGTCCATCATCATCAGGACGTGCCGGCCCTCGGCGGCGAGGGACTCGGCCACCGTCATGGCCGACAGCGCCGCCTCCCGCCGCATGAGCGGGGAGGCGTCGGACGTCGCGCAGACCACGACCGAGCGCGCCAGGCCCTCCGGGCCGAGGTCATCCTCGATGAACTCGCGCAGCTCGCGCCCGCGCTCGCCCACCAGGCAGATCACCGCGGCATCGCAACCCGCCCCGCGGGCCAGCATGGACATGAGCGTGGACTTGCCGACGCCCGAGGCCGCGAACAGGCCGAGGCGCTGGCCCTGGCGCATGGTGCAGAACGCGTCCAGCGCCCGGACGCCGAGGTCGAGCCGCGGGCCGAGCCGTGCGCGAAGGCCCGCCTCCGGCGCCTGGACACGCACCGGCCGTGCAACCGGGCCATCGGGCAGGGGACCGAGCCCGTCCATCGGCCGCCCGAGCGGATCCAGCACGCGCCCGAGCCAGCCGTCGCAGGGCGAGAGGGTCGCGGGTCCCGCCAGCACCGCCGTGGCGCCGAGCCGCACGCCGTCCAGCGCGCCGAAGGCGACCGCGCGTGCCCGCCCCTCCGACAGCGCCACCACCTCCACCGTGACCGGTGCGGCCGGCGCGACGAGGCGCAGCCGGCTGCCGATGGCGAGGAAGCCGTTCAGCCCCGTGATCTCCACCGACAGCGCGTCGACGGCCGCGACGCGCCCCTCGATGCGCTCGCCCATCGGTGCGGCGCGCAGCGCCGCGGCGGCCTGGCGGGCGCGCGTGGCGAGGGTCGCTGACATGCGCGTCAGCCCTGGCCGATCCGCCACACCCCACGCCGGCCAGCGACGGGCACCAGGCGCGTGCGCAGGCCAAGCAGCGTCTCGGTCGCGCCGAGATAGAGGTACCCGTCCGGCGCGAGCTGACGCGTGCAGGTCTCGATCACCTTCTCCTTCGTCGGCGGGTCGAAGTAGAGCAGCACGTTGCGCAGCATGACGATGTCGAACCGCCCCAGGTGCGAGAGGTCGTGCAGCAGGTTCGCCACCTGGAAGCGGCAGCAGGCACGCAACCCCGGTGCGATGCGCCAGCCGCCCGGCTCCGCGGTGAACCAGCGGGCGAGCAGCCCCTCCGGTAGGCCGCGCTGCACCTCGAACGCCGAGTAGAAGCCCTGGCCTGCCCGTTCCACAACCGGGGCGGAGAGGTCGGTGCCGACGATCTCGACGCGCCGGCCGCCGGGAAGGCCGGCGGCGATCATGGCGATGGAGTAGGCCTCCTGGCCGGTCGAGCAGGCGGCCGACCAGACGCGGATCGGCTGGCCCGCCGGGCGCAGTGCCGAGAGCGCCGGCAACGTGTGCTCGGCCAGATCCTTGAACGGCGCGTCGTCGCGGAAGAAGCTCGTCTCGTTCGTCGTCGTCGCCTCGGCCGCCTCCTTCACCAGGGCGGCGCCCTCGAAGGAAGCGAGGCGCTTGGCCATCTCGTCGAAGTTCTGGATGCCGCGCTTGCGCAGCACCGGCTCGAGCCGCGCCGAGAGGAGGTAGTTCTGCTCGGGCGTCAGCACGAGGCCGGAGACGTCGCGGATGGCGCGGGCGATCTCGCGGAAGGACTGGTCGTTCATGCGGCACCTGCGACTTCGGCGAGACGGCGGGCAAGTTCGGGCAGGGGCAGCACCTCGTTCGCGGCCTTGCGCTCCACGACCGCACCCGGCATGCCCCAGACGACCGAGGTGCCGGCATCCTGCGCCAGCACCAGCCCGCCGGCCTGCGCGACGAGGGCCGAGCCGTCGCCGCCGTCCCGGCCCATGCCGGTCAGCACCGCGACCGCGGCCCGGCCACCGAACACGGCGGCAACGGAGCGCAGCATCGGGTCGACGGCGGGGCGGCAGAAATGCTCCTCCGGCCCGTCGGACAGCGCGACAACCGGGCCGGCCGCGACCGTCAGGTGCCGCCCGCCCGGCGCGATCAGGGCGCGGCCAGGCCGCAGCGCCTCCCGGTCGCGCGCCACGGAAACCTGCACGGGGCCGAGGCGCGAGAGGTGCTCTGCCAGCATCGGGATGAAGGTGTCGGGCATGTGCTGCGTCAGCAGGATCGGGATCCTGGGCGGGTGGCGGAAGGCCCGGAACACGACGGCGAGCGCCTCCGGCCCGCCGGTGGAGCAGCCGATGGCCAGCACCTCGACGGGCATCCCGTTGCGGCGCACTGATGGGGCGGCGACAGGCAGGGGCGCGGGCCGGGGCGGCTCCGGCACGCGGACGGGCTCCGGCGCGCGCGGGGGTTCCGGCGCGCGGCGGCGCAGCTTGGCGTGACCTTTGGCGCGGGCGATGAGTTCCGCGGCGAACTGCGCGTCCTCGCCCGGCGCGGGCTTGGCGAGGCAATCCACCGCGCCGCGGCGCATCGCCTCCATCGCCGCGGCCGCGCCGCGCGTCGTCAGCGTGGAGGCGACGATGACGCGCAGCTCGGGGTCCGCCTTCAGCATCAGCGGCAGGGCAGTGAGGCCGTCCATCACCGGCATTTCGAGGTCGAGCACGGCCACATCCAGCCCGCCCTGGCGCACGGCGGCCACCGCCTCCTCCCCGTTGCGGGCGCGCGCGGCGACGCGCAGCTCCGGATCGGTCTCGAGCATGCGGACCACGGCAGCGCGCGCGACCGCGCTGTCGTCGCAGACGAGAACATTCAACTGCTGGGTCATCGGCGCGCGTCGGCGTCCTTTCGTGCTCCGAAGGCGAGGAGCTTGTCCGGGTCGAGTTCGATGAGGAGGCCGTCGCTGAGCCTGTGGACGGCGACGGAGTGGTCTCGCCAGGGTCCGCGGAGGGTGGCGGGTGCTTCTTCCTGTGCGTCGGGCGG
>DASQNQ010000427.1:0-8833 GCA_035644895.1 Acetobacteraceae bacterium
CGCAGGGCACCGGCTTACGGCATGGCCGCGGCGGGCTCCAGCGGATGACCGCGCCAGAGGTGCGGCCTAGTACGGCATGGCCGCGGCGGGCTCCAGCGGATGACCGCGCCAGAGGTGCGGCCTAGTAGAGGCGTTCCCGGTAGGCCACGGCCAGGTTCGCGTCCGCCTCCTCGGCCTGCACGCCCCGCACCTGGTCGGCCAGGATGCGGCCGAGGCTCGGGATCTCGCCCGGCCGGGCGTGGCGCGCGGGATCCCAGAGCGCGGAGCGCTTCAGCGCCTTGCCGCAGTGGAAGAACACCTCCTCCACGGTGACGATCAGGGCCGAGGCCGGCGCGCGGCCTTGGACCGCCATGCCGGCCAGCAGGGAGGGCTCGGCCGAGACGGCGCCCCTTCCGTTCACCCGCAGCGTCTCGTCCACGCCGGGCACCATGAAGAGCAGCCCGACGCCCGGGTTGCGGGCCAGGTTCTCCAGGCTGTCGAGCCGGTTGTTCCCGCGACGGTCCGGGATGGCCAGCCGGCGCTCGTCCAGCACCGCGACGAAGCCCGGGGCGTCCCCGCGGGGGGAGGCGTCGCACCGCCCCGCCCCGTCCGCCGTCGCGATCACGAGGAAGGGCGAGCGGCGGATGAAGGTTGCGGCATGCGCGTCCAGCCGGTCGAGCTGCTTGTCCAGCGCGATCTGCAGGGGTGGCGCGTAGATGTCGCGAAGGCCGTCCATGTGCGTGTCCCTGGTGCCGGGGGCCTTCAGGGGATCACAGGAAGCCCACGGGGTCCACGTCCACCTGCACCTTCACCGAGCCCGGCAGCGGCACGCGGGCCAGCCACTCCCGCAGCAGGGGCTGGACGGCCACGTCCCGCCGCGCCTTCAGCAGCAGCCGCCGCCGGTGCCGCCCGCGCAGCAGGGCGAGCGGCGCGGGGGCGGGGCCCAGCACCTGCACCCCGTCGCCCCTTGGGGCCGCCAGGCCGAGGTCGCGCGCGGCGCGCTCGGCCTCCCGCTCGTCCTCGGAGGACACGATCAGCGCGGCGAGGCGCCCGAAGGGTGGCCAGCCGCCGGGGCGCCGGCCCTCGGCCTCCTGCTCCATGAAGGCGGGAAGGTCGTTGGCGACCAGGGCGCGCATCACCGGGTGGTCCGGGGCGAAGGTCTGCAGCAGCACATGCCCCGGCGCCTCCGCACGCCCCGCGCGCCCGGCGACCTGGTGGAGGAGCTGGAGCGTGCGCTCCGCCGCCCGCAGGTCGCCGCCCGCCAGGCCGAGGTCGGCATCCACCACGCCGACCAGGGTCAGGTGGGGGAAGTGCCAGCCCTTGGCGACGATCTGCGTCCCGATGATCAGGTCCACCTCCCGCCGCTGGATCGCCTCCGCCGCCGCCGCGGCCGCCGCAGGGCCGGGGATGGTGTCTGACGCCATGACGATCCGTCGCGCCTCCGGCCACAGGGCGGTCGCCTCCTCCACGATGCGCTCCACGCCGGGGCCGACGGGCGTGAGCGACCCCTGCGCGCCGCATTCCGGGCAGAGCGGCGGGACCGGCTCCGCATGGCCGCAATGGTGGCACTGGATGCGTCGCTGGGCGCGGTGCTCCACCAGCCAGGCGGTGCAGTTCGGGCAGCGCAGCCGATGGCCGCAGGTCCGGCAGAGCGTCAGCGGCGCGTAGCCCCGGCGGTTCAGGAACAGCATCGCCTGCTCGCCGCGCGCGAAGGTTTTTGCCACTTCGCCGACCAGGACGGGGCTGATGAACCGGCCGCGCTCCGGCGGGTGGCGGCGCAGGTCCACCACGGCCACCGAGGGCATGCTCGCCCCGGCATGGCGGTCCGGCAGGTCGAGCCGGGCGTAGCGCCCCGTCTCGGCATTCGTCAGGCTTTCGAGCGAGGGCGTGGCCGAAACCAGCACGCAGGCCGCGTCCGCGAGCCGCGCGCGGACCACCGCCATGTCGCGGGCGTGGTAGACCACCCCGTCCTCCTGCTTGAAGGCGGTCTCGTGCTCCTCGTCCACAACGACGAGCCCGAGATCGGGGAAGGGCAGGAACAGGGCCGAGCGGGCGCCGACCAGCACCGAGACCTCCCCTTCCGCGCAGGCGCGCCAGGTGTTGCGGCGGGTGCGGGACGACAGTTCCGAGTGCCACACGGCGGGATCCACCCCGAAGCGGTCCCGGAACCGCTCCAGCCATTGGGCCGAGAGCGAGATCTCGGGCAGCAGCACCAGCGCCTGGCGGCCCTGGCTCAGGCACTCCGCCACGGCATCCAGGTAGACCTCCGTCTTGCCCGAGCCGGTGACGCCGGCGAGCAGCGTCACGCCGAAGGCGCGCCGGGCGACCAGGGCCCGCAGCCCCGCAGCCGCCTCGGCCTGGGCGGGCGCCAGCGACGGGCCGGGGCGGCCGGGGTCGGGGCGGGCGAAGCGGCTGGCCTGGGGCAACAGGGCAGGGACGAGCAGCCCGGCATCGGCCATGGCGCGCACCACGCCCGGGGAGACGCGGGCGGCCTCGGCCAGGTCCGTGCCGCCGCGGATGTCGTCCGCTTCCAGCGTGTCCAGCACCCGGCGCCGCTCGGGCGTCAGGCGCACGGCCTGCGGCATCGGGTCGGCCCGGCGCCAGCCTGCCTGGGGCGTGGAGGGCTCGAGCGCCGAGGGCACGCTCATGGCCATGCGCAGCACCGCGCCGGGTGGCGTGATGGTGTAGGCGGCCACCCACTCCACGAAGCGGCGCAGGCTCTCGCTCATGGGCGGCGCATCGAGCACCGCCAGCACGTCCTTCAGCCGGTGCCCCGGGATGCGGTCATCGGCCGGCCCGTCCCAGACCACGCCGACTGTTTCGCGACCGCCGAGCGGCACGGTCACAAAACTGCCAGGAAGGGCCAGTATGTGTCGCGGCAACCGGTAGTCGTATGTGCCGGCGTCAAGGGGCAATGGAAGCATCACCCGGACCCGTGGCCCAGGAGACACACCCAGAGGTTGGTTCGCAGGGAGTCGCTTCCGCGTGGTGGCATCCATCCGGTATCATACCTAGGAACAAAGTCGAAACGATCGTGTGGCCTGATCCGGGGGCGCGCATCGGGCCGAGCACCAGGGACCAAGCAGGATGAAGTTCTTCGTCGACACGGCCGACGTGTCCGAGATCCGGGCCCTGGCCGAAGCCGGGCTCGTGGACGGCGTCACCACCAACCCGAGCCTCATGGCCAAGACCGGCCGCCGCATGGCCGACGTGATCGCCGAGATCTGCGCGATCACGCCCGGCCCCGTTTCGGCCGAGGTCAACGCGCCCGACTTCGAGACCATGCTGGCCGAGGGGCGCCACCTGCGCCGCATCGCGTCCAACGTCACGGTGAAGGTGCCGCTGACCGAGGCCGGGCTGCGCACCTGCCGCCACCTGGCCGACGAGGGCACGGCGGTGAACGTGACGCTCTGCTTCAGCGCGGCGCAGGCGCTGCTGGCCGCCAAGGCCGGCGCCGCCTTCATCTCGCCCTTCGTCGGGCGGCTGGACGACGTCGCCACCGACGGCATGACCCTGATCGCGGACATCGTCCAGATCTACCGGAACTACCCCAACCTGAAGACCGAGGTTCTCGTCGCCTCGGTGCGGCACCCCGTCCACCTCGTGCAGGCGGCGAAGCTCGGTGCACATGTGGCGACGCTGCCCCCGAACGTCATCCGGCAGCTGCTGAAGCATCCGCTCACGGATCGAGGGCTCGAGGCCTTCCTGGCCGACTGGGCGAAGACGGGGCAGAGCATCCTGTGAGCAAGCCGGCAGCCAAGCGCGTCCTCGCACCAGTCCCCGCCCCCCCGGACGACCGGGCCGAGCTCGTCGCAACCTATCTGCGCGAGCATCCCGACTTCCTCGCCACCCGCCCCGACCTCTACCGCGTGCTGACGCCGCCGCGGCGCATCCACGGGGAAAACATGGCCGACCACATGGCGGCGATGCTGTCCGCCGAGCGGTCGCGCATCCGGGCGCTGGAGGGCGAGATCGAGGCGAGCGTGAGCGAGGGGCGCGCCGGCGCCTCCCTCGTGCTGCGCGTGCGCCTCGCGGTGCTGGCGCTCATGCGCTCCCGCGACGTGGTGGACACCGTGACGCAGGAGCTTCCCCCGCTGCTGCGCGTCGAGAGCGTCTCCCTGCTGGCCGAGGCCGCGCGGCCGCGTCCCTACGTGCCGCACAACCGCGCCGTCGCCGGCGCGCTGGAGACGGCGCTGCCGCATCACGGCCTGCTGCCGCTGCCCGAGGGCGCGGTCGCACGCCTGATCGGCCCGGGGCGGGAGGCGGTGGTGCGCGTGAACCCGACCGACACCGCCCTGCTGCACGCGGAGGCCGCGCCGCTCGTCACCCGCGACGCGCTGGTGCGCGTGCCGGTCTGGTGCGGGACGCCCTGCCTGCTGGCGCTGGGCGCGCGGGAGGCCTCGGCGCTCCCGAGCCGCCAGTCCGCGCACACGCTGGGCTTCCTCGGCCGCGCCGTCGCGGCGGCGCTCGCCAGGTAGGCGGGCCGGGCGTGGACGCCTTCCGCCTGGTCCGCGCGGGCGAGGCGGACCTGCCCTTCGTCATGGCGACGGAGCGGCTTGCGGGCTACGAGGCCTTCGTCGGGCGCTGGGACGAGGCCCGCCACCGCGCGGCACTCGCGGATGGGCGGCACGCCTACTTCCTGGGACATCTCGGCGGCGCGCCGGCCGGCTTCGCCATCCTGCGCGACTGGGCCTCGCCTGAGCTTGTCACGCAGGTCAAGCGCATCGCCGTCGCGGCGCCCGGCCAGGGGCAGGGGCGGCTGATGCTGCGTGCGGTGGTCGCGGCCGTGTTCACCGAGACCGACGCGCACCGCCTCTGGCTCGGCACCTACCCGGAGAACATGCGCGCGCGCCGCGCCTACGAGGCCTGCGGCTTCGTGGCCGAGGGGATCGCCCGCGGCAGCGCCGTCTTCGGCGGCATCCAGCGGAACGAGCTGGTGATGTCGATCCTGCGGACGGAGTGGCGGCCGTGACCATGGGCACGGAGGCGCTGGCCGCCTGGCTCGACCACCTGGCGCGGGAGCGCCGGGCCTCCGCGCACACGGTCGAGGCCTACCGCGCCGACCTCTCGCTGTTCCTCGGCTTCCTCACCGGGCACCTCGGGGAGGAGCCGGACCTCGACGCGATCGGCGCGCTGCGCCCGGCCGACCTGCGGGCGTTCCTCGCCTCGCGCGCCTCGGAGGGGGACGGGAACGCGACGCGCGCGCGGCGGCTGGCGGCTGTGCGCGGCTTCCTGCGCCACCTGGCCCGTCGCCATGGCATCGCGCCGGCGGCGCTGGCCGGGCTGCGCGGGCCGCGGCCGCGGCCGCCCGTGCCGCGCGCCCTGCCGGCGGAGGACGCGATGCGCGTCGCGAACGAGGTGGGGAGCGTGCACGTGCCCGGCCACGCCGTGGACGCGCCCTTCCAGGCCGTGCGCGACCGGGCCCTGTTCACGCTGATCTATGGCTGCGGGCTGCGCATCTCGGAGGCGCTCGGCCTCGACCTGCGGGACGTGCCGCGCGGCGCGGCGGCGGATGCGGTGCTCGTCGTGCGCGGCAAGGGCGCGAAGCAGCGGGCGGTGCCGATCCTGCCCGCGGTGCGGGACGCGCTGGAGGCACTGATCGCGGTGCATCCGGACCGCCGGCCGGACGCGCCACTCTTCCCCGGCGTGCGCGGCGCGCGGCTGGATGCCGCGGTCGCGCAGCGCGCGCTGCGCCACTTCCGCCGGCTGGAGGGATTGCCGGAACACGCGACGCCGCACGCCCTGCGGCACTCCTTCGCGACGCACCTGCTGGCAGCCGGGGCGGATCTGCGCGCCATCCAGGACCTTCTCGGCCACGCATCGCTGTCCACCACGCAGCGCTACACGAAGGTGGACGCGGCGGCGCTGCTGGAGACGTGGCGTCGCGCGCATCCGCGCGCGCGGTAGCCACGGCGCGCATCCGCGCGCGCGATAGTCACGGCGCGCATCCGCGCGCGCGGTAGTGGGGAGGGGCCAGGGCGCCCGAGGGCTGCGCGCCTCAGCGCAGGGAGGCGTGCCAGCGCAGCATGCGGATCGCGCCATCCTCGAGCAGCCGCAGCCGGAGCAGCCACTTCTCGATCTCGTTCACCATCCGGGCGATGTCGGCCTTCGGCGGCCGCGGCCTGGTTTCCGACACCGACTCGACCACGCGGGCCCAGGCCCGGCGGGCGGCGACCGCATGACGCTCGGCCAGGTCCTCCGTGACGTTCACCCGGAAGCCGGCCTTGGCGAAGGCCGCCGCGTACTCGGCCTCCGGCCGCGGGGCGGGTCGGCCCTCGAGGAAGAGCCACCGGTCGCGCAGGCCAGGCTCCGGCTGCCGCGAGCCTTGCACCAGTTCGACCATGACGATCTCGGCCTGCTGGTAGAGCCCGGCCGCCGTCGCGGCGATCAGCGGGGCGGGCAGCGCGCCGAGGTGCCCCGCCTCGACGAGCAGCGCGTGGTGATGGCGTCGCGGGAAGGCCGGTTGACCGGCCTTCCACCGCTCGAGCGTCACGCGCTCCCGCTGGGAGGTCATGATCTCGGACAGGTTCGTCTGCGGCGCTTGCTCGGGCGTGACGAGGACGGAGATGGGGCAGCGGCGCTCGCCCGAGATGACCGTGGCGGCACCCGCCATGCCCCGTCCGCCGAGCAGCAGGCGGTTGTCGCTGCTGAGCGGGAGGAGCGCGGCCAGGCGCCGGATCTCGTCCGCGCCGCCCGGCAGCTCGAAGCCCGCCCCCCAGAGCCGCGCGCCCCAGGCGATGGGGGGCGTCCCGGCACGCGCGGCGACTGACGCCGCCCCGGTCCCCGCCGCAGGCGATGGAGCCTTGGCCTGCTCGCGGCCCCATGGAACCAGGTCGGTGCCGAAGTTCGCCAGCATGCGGCCCAGCACGCCCTGCATGGGCCGCTCGCCGCGCAGGCGCGGGACGGTCGTGTGGGGGAGGGCGGCCTCTCCGGGTTGGGGCGCGGTTGGCATTTGCATCCAGCCGGTTACGTCGCACCGGTCTGTTGCCGGGATGTTGCGCGTGTCCGGCCCGGCTGCCGGCGCCGGTCGCCTGCATTTGCGGAGAAGCCGCGGCAGGTGACTGATCTTGCGGGCAAACCAGCCGGGCAGGGAGGCGTTGGGCTCCTTCACTGCCTGCCTTTTGGTTCAACAGATCGGAGCACCATGTCCGCAGAGCGGGAGGACAAGCCGCCCCCGAGGCATGGGCCGCAGGACGATGCCGGCCGGAGGGGTGGGCAGCCGGTGTCCCATGCGGGCCACGTTCCGCCCCCGCAGCGCGCCACACCAGAGGACGGCGTGCGCGCGATCCTTGCGGAGCTGGAGGCGCAGGCCCGTGAACTGGAATCCGCGAACGCCGCGCTCACGGCGGCGAACGAGGGTCTCGAACGGAGGATCGCGCGGCGGACGGCGGAGCTCGCCGAGGCCAATGCGGCGCTGCGCGAGCGCGACCAGCACCTCCGCCTCATCTTCGAGGGCGCGACCGACTACGCGATCTTCACCATGGACCTGGACGGGCGGGTGACGAGCTGGAACCCGGGGGCGCGGCGCCTGCTCGGCTGGACGGAGGAGGAGATGCTCGGGCAGACCATCGAGAGGCTGTTCACCCCGGAGGACAGCGCGCGCGAAGGGGTGCCGGCCGCCGAGCTGCGCCACGCGATGGAGCATGGCCGGGCGGAGGGCGAGCGCTGGCACCTGCGCAACGATGGATCGCGCTTCTGGAGCAGCGGGCTCAACATGCTGCTGCGCGACGAGGGCGGGGCAGAGCGCGGCTTCCTCAAGATCATGCGCGATCGCACCGCGGAACGACGCCAGGAGGAGCGGCGGGAGACCCTGCTTCGGGAGCTGGACCACCGCGTGAAGAACACCCTGTTCGTCGCCCAGTCGGTCGCCTCCCAGACCGAACGGACGGCCGCGACGCCGGCCGAGTTCCGCGCGGCCTTCAGCGCGCGGCTGCAGGCGCTGGCACGCGCGCACGACATGCTGGCGCAGCGCGGCTGGGAGGGTGCCCCGCTGCGGGAGGTGCTGGGCCGCACGCTGCAGGCCTGCCCGGGGCCGGAGGGCGCGGCGCGCGTGACCCTGGCCGGGCCCGACGTCCTGATGCCGCCGAACAGCGCGGTGACCGCCAACCTCGCCTTCCACGAGCTCGCCACCAATGCGGTGCGCCACGGAGCGCTGTCGGTGCCGGGCGGGCGGGTGGAGGTGATCTGGGAGTTGGAGCGGCCGGCCGCGGCCGGGGCAGCGGCCGTCGTCGACATCGTCTGGCGCGAGCACGGCGGCCCGCCCGTCCGTGCGCCCTCCCGCCGGGGCTTCGGGTCGCGCCTGCTGGAGCAGGGCGTGACGCGGGAGTTCGGCGGCGCGGTGCGGCTTGACTTCCGTCCGGAGGGCATGGAGTGCCGCATGCGCCTGCCGCTCTCGAAGCCGGGGCAGCGCCCGGGGTGAAGCTGGGCCGGCGTCCGATCAGGTCGAACCGCTTCGCGGTTCCGCTGGCCGGGCATACGGCGCTCCAGCGGCGCGAGCGGCGCCGAGGGCTGTGAATCCAAGCAAACGTTCCCCGCGCCGGTGTTCGAGGGTGAGGGTGGCGACAGGCGCCGTCCGGCGGAAGGGCTTCCGATCGGCGTGGTGCACGTCGAGATGGCCCCGGATCGCCTGGTTCAGCTCCATGGCGAAGCGGAAGACGCCGCGCTTCGCGCGCAGCCTCGTCAGGCCCGTTTCGCCATGCACGGCGATTGCGAGAAGAGTCTAGCCCCCGCGTGCCGGCCGTTCGTCCACCAGGCGCACGAAGGCGCCGAGCAGGCCGAGCATGCCCTCCGCGCTCGCGGGCAGCCGGTCCGGCGGCAGGGTCAGGGCATCGAGGTACCTGCCGCGCACCGTGTA
>DASQNQ010000428.1:0-12193 GCA_035644895.1 Acetobacteraceae bacterium
GCGTGCGTCCGGCGCCTGGGTGGGCTTCAAGGCGATCAGCGAGACGGTGGAGGGCGCGGCCTCCGTCCCCGTCGCCTCCCTGCCCCGCTTCGCGCCGGCCGCGATCGACCCCGGGCCGGACCGGCTGCACTGGCGCTGGCCGGACCTGCCGGGGCCGCAGATCGAGCGGCGCCTGGCCTGGAAGCTCGCCGCCGTGCAGGCCTTCGCCCGCGCGAACCCGCTCGACGGCCTGACCATTCCCGCCGCCCGCCCGCGCCTGCTGATCGCGGCCGTCGGCAAGGCGCATGGCGACGTGATGGAGGCGCTGCGCGTCGGCCTCGTCCACCCGCTCTCGCCCATGCTGGCGGACCTCGCCGCGACCGCCGAGGAGGTGCTGGTCGTTGAGGAGAAGGCGCCGGTGGTCGAGGCGCTGCTCAAGGCCGCGCTGTTCAACGTGCCGCGGCGCCCGCGCATCCTCGGCAAGACCGACGAGGCGGGGCGGCCGCTGCTGCCCGCCGATGTGGAGCTCCGCCCCTCCCGCATCGCGGCGGCGCTCGCGGCGCGGCTCGAGCCCCTTGGCCTCGACCTCCACGTCCCGCCCGCCTGGGGCGCGGCGCCGGCGGCGGCGCCGGAGGGGCTGCCGCGGCGGACGCCCTATTTCTGCTCGGGCTGCCCCCACAACACCTCGACCCGCGTGCCCGAGGGCAGCCGCGCCCAGGCCGGCATCGGCTGCCACTTCATGGCGGGCTGGATGGACCGCGCCACGACCGGCATCGTGCCGATGGGGGCGGAGGGCGCGGACCGGGTCGGCCAGTCGCCCTTCACGCGCGAGCGCCACGTCTTCCAGAACCTCGGCGACGGCACCTTCTTCCACTCCGGGCTGCTGGCGATCCGCCAGGCGGTCGCGGCACACATCGACATCACCTACAAGCTGCTCTTCAACGACGCGGTCGCGATGACGGGCGGCCAGCCCGTGGACGGCACCATGACGGTTGCCCAGGTGACCCACGCGGCTCGGGCCGAGGGCGTGGCGCGCATCGCCGTCGTGGCGGACGATCCCGGCAAGTATGGCCGCGACCCCGGCTTCGCCCCCGGCACCACCCTGCATGGCCGGGACGAGATGGACACGGTGCAGCGGACCCTGCGCGAGGTGCCGGGCACCACGCTGCTCGTCTACGACCAGGTCTGCGCGACGGAGGCGCGGCGGCGCCGCAAGCGCGGCCAGGCGCCGGCGCTGCAGCGCCGGGTGGTCATCAACGACCTCGTCTGCGAGGGCTGCGGCGACTGCCAGAAGAAGAGCAACTGCCTCTCCGTCGTGCCGGTGGAGACGGAGTTCGGCCGCAAGCGCGCGATCGACCAGTCCTCCTGCAACACGGACCTCTCCTGCCTGAAGGGCTTCTGCCCGAGCTTCGTGACGGTGGAGGGCGGGACACCGCGCCGCGCGTCCGGCGCCGCCATCCCGGCCGAGGCCGTCCTCGCCCGCGCTGCGGCCCTGCCCGAGCCGGAGGTGCGCCTGTCCGACACGCCGTATGAGCTGCTGGTCGCCGGCGTGGGCGGGACGGGCGTGGTCACCATCGGCGCGCTGGTCGCCATGGCCGCGCACCTCTCGGGCCAGGGCGCCAGCGTGCTGGACTTCATGGGCTTCGCGCAGAAGGGCGGCCAGGTGGTGAGCCATGTGCGGTTGGCCGCGTCCCCCGCCGCCCTCCACCAGGTGCGGATCGATGCCGGCCAGGCGGATGCGGTGATCGCCGCCGACCTCGTCGTCGCGGCGGGGCCGGAGGCAGCCGCCGGCATGGACCCGTCCCGGACGCGGGTCGTGGCGAACCGGCGCGAGACGCAGACCGGCACGACGCTGCGCGACCCGGATGCGCGGATCGACACCGGCATGCTGGAAGGGCTGCTCCGCCGCCGCGCCGCCGAGCTTCGAGCCGTGGATGCGCATGCGCTGGCGGAGCGGCTGCTGGGGGATGCCATCGCGGCGAACGTCCTGCTGCTCGGCATGGCGTGGCAGGCGGGCCTCGTGCCGGTCGGGCTCTCGGCGCTGGAGCGGGCCATCGAGCTGAATGGCGTCGCCGTCCCGGCCAACCGCCTCGCCTTCGCCTGGGGAAGGCTGGCGGCGGCCGACCCGGCCTTCGTGGCGGAGCATGCCGCGGATCCGTCCGTCACGCCGCCCGCGCGGGATCTCTCCGAGGTCGTCACCCGCCGCGCCGCCTTCCTGGCCGCCTACCAGGACGAGGCCTATGCCGAACGCTACCGTCGCCGGGTGGAGATGGTGCGCCGGGCCGAGGCCGCGCTGGGCGGTACGCGCCTGACGGAGGCCGTGGCTCGCAACCTCTTCAAGCTGATGGCCTACAAGGACGAGTACGAGGTGGCGCGGCTGCACGCCGCGACGGGCTTCACGGAGGGATTGCTGGCCCGCTTCGAGGGTCGGCCGAGGCTGCGCTTCCACCTCGCCCCGCCGCTGCTGGCCAGGCCGGGACCGGACGGCGAGCCACGCAAGATCGCCTTCGGGCCGTGGATCCTGCCGGCCTTCCGCCTGATGGCGCGCCTCCGGCGGCTGCGGGGCACCATCCTCGACCCGTTCGGCCATACGGCCGAGCGTCGGCATGAACGGCAGATGATCGCCGACTACGAGGCCATGCTGGAGGCCGAGGTTCCTGGCCTGACCGCCGAACGCCTGCCCGTGCTGGTCGAGCTCGCCTCCCTGCCGGCAACTATTCGCGGCTTCG
Source organism: Acetobacteraceae bacterium (assembly GCA_035644895.1). Classification (GTDB taxonomy): domain Bacteria; phylum Pseudomonadota; class Alphaproteobacteria; order Acetobacterales; family Acetobacteraceae; genus Falsiroseomonas. The sequence goes on from DASQNQ010000428.1 coordinate 2,709, forward strand.
GGCACGTGAAGGGCCGCGCCGCGGCAGCTGCCGCGGCGCGCCGTATCGCACTGCTGGCGCAGCTTCCGCCGCGCGGGGCATGTGCAGCGACCACTCAGCGACTCGCCATGCCGCAACGAGCCAAGGCAAAACTATCGGCATAGTTGATTAACGTTCATCTGCTATGCGTAGCGAATGGACAGCCTGTCGGCGATCGCGAAGGCGACCCGCCTCCGCACTGCCGCCTCGGAGTGCCGCAGCCTCGCCCGGCTGATGAGCCTGCGCGAGGACGCGGCGAAGCTGGAGGACATGGCCGACCGTTACGAGCGCGAGGCGAGGGCGATCGAAGCCGAGTATCGAGCGGCCGGCTGAGGCACGTTCCGACCGGCCTGGCCACGCTGCCCCAGCCGCGCGTTCCACGCCCGCCCGAGCAAAGCTCCGCGACGGCGGGCAGGTTCACTGGAACCGCGGCAACGGAGGACGACTTCGCACCTGGCCGGCCATGCCGGTGCGGAGGAGACGGCCGGGGCCATGCTGGTGATGCTGATCGACGACGATGCGCTTGTGCGTGAGGTCCTCTCGGACACCCTGAGCGAGGAGGGGATCGAGGTTCACGGACTGGCCAGCGCAGAGGACGCGGTCATCCTGCTTGGCGCGGGACAGGTTCCCGATGTCCTGGTGACGGACATCGACCTCGGGGCGGGGCTCAGTGGGCTCGACCTGGCCGGCATCGTGCGCGAGCGGCATCCGGCGGCGGAAGTCATCCTCATCAGCGGCAGCGCGCCCGAGACCCGGTATGCCGAGCTGGGTCGGAGGCTGCGCTTCCTGCAGAAGCCCTTTGCCCCGGCCACCCTTGCCGCCGCCATCCGAAGCGCCGCCGCGACGCAGTCCGGCATCTCATGATATATACAGAATAGTTTCCCGCCCCCGCCAAGTTCCCGTGATCGTGACCGCAGGATCAACAGCTTTGGTTGTAGTCATGCGGCTGTCCAGCGACGGCCAGTTTAGAAACCATGGCTCCGGAGCTGGACGTGTCCTGGGGGGGAGCAACCATGCGCGCAGTTCCGAGGCCGCTCGCCGGGATCAGCCCGCAGGGTTGCGGCTTCAGCCCGCTCGAATCCGCCTGCGAGAGGGTGTTCGACGACATGGTCGGGCTCGCCGCCCGCATGACGGGCAGCCCGATCGCGATCATGCGACTGCTGGATCAGGAGCGCCACTGGATCAGTTCCGAGGTGCCGGTCGACCCTGTCGAGATCTCCCAGGCCGTTCCCGTCGCCGCGCCTGGCGAGCCGATCCTCGTGCCGGATGCCCGGCTCGACCCGCGCCTCTCCTCGGCGTCGGCCGTGCTCGGCGGACCCGGGATTCGCGCCTGCCTCGGCATCTCGCTGCCTGCTTCGGGGGGCGGCGTGCTGGGAACCCTGTGCGTCATGGACCGGGAGCCGCGGGACTACGCGCCGAGCCATTCTGACACCCTGCGGCGCGTGGCTCACGCCCTGGCCACCACCATCGAGATGCGCCGCTCCCTGGCGCAGGCCAGCGCGCTCGCACTGACCGATGCGCTGACCGGACTCGCCAACCGGCGCGGCTTCATCGACAGCGTGTCCCGTGCCATCTCGCGCCAGCGGCGCGATGCGCAGCCCTTCGCCCTGCTCTACCTGGACCTCGACGGGTTCAAGGCGGTGAACGACGGGCGCGGCCACGCCGCAGGCGACCGGGTGCTGGAGGAGGTGGCCGCCGCCCTGCGGGCCTCCATCCGCCATGAGGACATGGCGGCGCGCCTCGGCGGCGACGAGTTCGGCGTCCTCCTGGTCGGGGGCAACGGGGACGAGGCCGCCGTGGCGGCCGACCGCGTCCGCCAGGCGGTGAATCGCCGCATGCAGGCCGGCGGCTGGGACGTGACCGCCTCCATCGGTGCGGTGTCCTTCCTCGTGCCGCCTGCCGACACTGCGGAGGCGATCGCCGTGGCGGACGGCCTGATGTACGGCGCGAAGCGCCGCGGCAAGGACACCGTCCTGCGGCAGGACTACCTGGGCGCACGACGGGATGCGCCATCCGTGGGCCGGCTCCTGATCGGCTGATTCGCGACGCCGGGGCGCCCTGCCCGGCGTGCCATCGCATCATCCCTCCCCCGCGATCCCGCCACCTGGCCCGGCCTCGTGCGTCAGGGCAATGGCGCCGAGATGATCCAGGCCGTGGCCGGGAAGGCGATGGCGGCCAGGGCCGTCGAGAGGAGCACCCCTGCGGAGACCTCCTCCGCCCCCGCCCTGTTGCGGCTTGCCAGCACGAAGGCGTTGGTCGCGGTCGGCATGGCGGCCAGCAGGACCCCGGCCGTCACCAGGAAGGCGCCCAGGTCGAGGCCCGGCCCGAGCACGAGCCAGACGGCCAGGGGGAAGACGACGAGCTTCGCGACTGAGATGCCTGCCGCAACCGCCAGCAGCCGTCGCCCGATCCGGAGCGCCCCGAGCGTGCCGCCGAGCGCGAACAGCGCCGTCGGCCCGGCCGCCCCGCCCAGGAAGGCGAGGAAGCGCTCGAACGGCTCCGGCAAGGTGAGGCCGGACGCGGCGAGTGCCACCCCGCCCAGGATGGAGAGGATGACCGGGTTGCGCCCAAGCCCCCGCAGGCCGCCCCACACCGCGCGGAGCCGCGCACCGGGGACGGCCGGCGCCATGAGGATGCTGCCCAGCGCGATGATGACCGCGACCTCGGCGAAGATGGCCATCGCCACCGGCCCCGCGACGGCGGGCCCGAGGATCGGCAGCAGCAGCGGCGGCGCGAGGTAGCCCACGTTCCCCATGGCCCCGGCGGCGCCGAGAGCCGCGGATCTCGCCCGGCCCTGGCCCCGCAGCAGCGCGACCAGCATCGCCGCATTGAACACCAGCAGGCACGCGGCCAGGTAGCCGGCCAGGTAGGCGGGCTGGAAGGACTGCGCCAGCGGCTGCCCGGCCATGAGCCGGAGCAGCAGCGCCGGCAGGGCCACGTTGAAGGAGAACAGCCCCACCGCCTCGATCATCGCCCCGGGAACCAGGCGGAAGCGCGCGGCCGCCATGCCGATGGCGATGACCGCGAAAATGGGAAGCGAGAGGGCCAGGAAGGACAGCACAAGGGCAGTGTGCCGGGGGGCACGCCGTCGCGACAGCCCGGCCGGTGCGACCCGCGGCGGCCCAGCCGCGTTGCTGGGCGGACCGGAGAGGGAGGGCGCCGTGACACCCGAGCAGGCCATCGACCGGCTGGAGGAGCTGCACGCCTCCGCCTCCGCCGCGATGCGCGCGGCGCTGGAGCGCTTCGTCTCCGGCGGTCCGCCGCCCGACGAGGCGGAACGCGCGCGCTTCCGCTACCCGGAGCTGCGCCTGACCCATGTGGCCGCGCGCGGGCCGGTGCCGCCCGCCACGCGGCGGGCCTGGGCGAAGTTCCAGGGTCCAGGCACCTACGCCACCACCGTCACCCAGCCCGGATTCTTCCGGCGCTACCTGCTGGAACAGCTTCGCCCGCTGGTGGAGGAGTTCGGCGCCACCGTCGAGGTCGCGCCAAGCCGGCAGGAGATTCCCTTTCCCTACGTGCTGGAACGCGGCGACGAGTTCAGCGGCCATGCGTCCGGCGTGGCGCTGGCGCAGCGATTCCCGGCGCCCTCGCTGACCGATGTGGGCGACGAGGTCGCGGACAGCCTCTGGCACTTCGAACCGGAGAAGCCGCTGCCGCTCGCCCTCTTCGATGCGGTCCGCGTGGACTACTCGCTGCGCCGCCTGGTCCACTACACCGGCACGGACTGGCGCTGCATGCAGCCCTGGATCCTGCTGACCAACTACCACCGCTATGTCGGGCAATTCGTCCGCTGGGCGCTGGAGGCGCTGCGCCTGCCTGGCAGCCCGTGGCTCCGCCTCGTCCTGCCGGGCGGCATCTCCGTCGGGCGGGAGGACGGGCGGACAGCCGAAGACCTGGTTGCGGCCGCCGAGTGGCACCGCTTCCAGATGCCGGCCTACCACCTGCTGCGGCAGGACGGGTCGGGCGGTGTTTCCCTGGTGAACATCGGCGTCGGACCATCGAACGCCAAGACCATCACCGACCATCTGGCGGTGCTGCGTCCGCACTGCTGGCTGATGGTGGGCCACTGCGCCGGGCTCCGGCAGAGCCAGGTGATCGGCGACTACGTGCTGGCGCATGGCTATCTCCGCCGCGACCGGATCCTGGACGAGCTGGTGCCGCCCGAGGTGCCCATCCCGGCGCTGGCCGAGGTGCAGCTCGCGCTGCAGGACGCCGCGCGGCACGTGACCGGCGAGGAGGGGGACGGGCTGAAGGCGAGGCTGCGCACCGGCACCGTCGTGACCTATGACGACCGGAACTGGGAACTGCGCTGGTCGCGCGAGCGGCGGCGCATCAACCTCTCCCGCGCCATTGCGGTTGACATGGAAAGCGGGACGCTGGCGGCGCAGGGCTACCGCTTCCGCGTGCCCTACGGCACGCTGCTCTGCGTCTCCGACCGGCCGCTGCATGGCGAGATCAAGCTGCCCGGCGCCGCGAGCGCCTTCTACGAACGCGCCGTCGGCCAGCACCTGATGATCGGGCTCGACGCGCTGGAGAGGCTGCGCGGGCAGCTCTCCTCCCTGCACTCGCGCAAGCTGCGCGCCTTCGACGAGCCGCCGTTCCGCTGAACGCGCCTCCGCTGAACGCAAAGCGCCCGCCGGACGGCTCGTCCGGCGGGCGCCTGCTGGCGGTGGGGCGTCGTGGCTACTGCCGCGGCGCAGCCTCGGCGCGACGCTCCTCGAGCGTCACGGCGTTCAGCTCCGGGTAGTCCTGCAGCATCGGCGCACCGTAGAGCGGCTTGTGGGCCCCCTGGTGGCAGGTGGCGCAGTTCACCTTCAGCGGGTCGCCGAGTTCGCCGATGCGCCGGCCGTGCGGACCCTCGGCCGGTCCGTTCGGGTTCGCCTGCCACAGCGGCGCGAGCGGGTTGATGTAGTTGATGTTCGTGTCACGCACCATGCCGATGCCATGCCAAGCCGTCAGCCGCGCCGGCGGGCTCTGCTCCCAGGAGTAGAGGGACCGGGTGTTGTGGCAGTGCCCGCAGCTCACGCCGAGCGACTGGGAGAAGTGGAACATCAGCGCGTAGTTCCACTCCGTCTCCTTGATCGAGGCGCGGTTGCCGTGCGGCAGCGCCTCCCGGCCCTGGATCCGGATGTTGTGGTCGCCGAGCAGGTAGGGCGTGAACGGATCGTTCGGCAGGGAACTGTAGTTGACCGTCGCCGAGGCGATGTTCTGCCCCGCCGGGTTCTGGCTGTAGCCGCCGACCCGGTCCGGATGCGGGTCCGGGACGGTCGCCCAGACCTGGTTCGGCACGGGGTTGCCGCGATGGCAGGTCCAGCAGGTGACGCCGACCTGGCCGACATGCGTCGCCCATTGCTGGTTGATGTGCTTCGTCATCTGCAGCATGCGGCGCGCGACGACCTTCGTGTAGATGCTGTCGTCGGCCATGTTCTCGGGGTTGTGGCAGTAGTTGCACCCCTGCTCGGGCGAGACCCACTCGGTCATCGCCTGCATGATGCGCCCGAACTGCGCCGCGCTGACGTTGCCCAGCACCTGCACGTTCTCGAACACCTCCGAGGCGCGCGGACCTTCCGGGTCCGCGGCCTCGGGTGCTTCCGGCACCGCGTGCTGTGCCGCGGTCGCCGCCAGGGTGCGCGGGTTGTAGACCAGCGCCATGCCCGTGCCACGGAAGCCCGTCTGCACGGTGTCGACGGGCGGCCGCTCGAAGGTCAGCAGCACCACCGCTGCGGTGGCGAGCACGGCGCCCGCCCCCGCGATCCGGATGTAGAGGCCGGTGTCCCAGCGCCTCATCGCACGCCTCCATTCGCGGGTCCTGGATCCACCGGCGGAACCCACACGTCCGGATAGCCCGGCGCGAAGCCCTGCTTGACGGCCCAGAGATACCAGTTGTCCACCACGGTGCCCGTCAGCAGGATGCCGATGCCGCCGGTCAGCGTCGTCAGCACCGCGAACCACCAGGCCCAGCGGTGGATGCTCTCGAAGGTGGCGTTCCATCCCATTGTCCAGCGCCAGAAGATCGAGCACCGCTCATGCGCCGTGCCGCGGTCGAGCACCTGCTCCACCTCGCGCTCCGACCCGAAGCGGCCGGCGGCGAGGATGGTGGCGCCGTGCATGGCGAAGAGCAGCGCGGAGCCGTACAGGAACACGATCGAGAGCGCGTGGAACGGGTTGTAGAACAGGTTCCCGTACCGGATCGAGAAGGCCGAGGTCCAGTCGAGGTGCGGGAAGATGCCGAAGGGCACCGCCTCACCCCATGAGCCCATGGCGAGCGGCCGGATGAAGCCGAGCACCAGGTAGAGCCAGATGGCGGAGGCGAAGGCCCAGGCCGTGTGGGTGCCGAGCCCGAGCTCCCGCGAGCGGCGGTAGATCCGCACCCACCAGAGCAGGATCGACAGCGTCAGGAACAGGCCTGCGAGCAGCCACCAGCCACCCTCCTGCAGCGGCGGGATGCGCAGCCCGTAGTGCGGCGCCGGCGGCTCGAGCGCGAGCCAGGGAAGCTGGCGGATGAACTCGATGAAGTTCCAGTTCACCGAGGCCAGCATGTTCAGCCCGATGATCTCGAACGCCACGAAGCCGAAGATGAGCGACATCAGGCCGGTCCAGCCGAGGTAGATGGGCCCGACCTGCGCGTCGCCGATCTTGCCGAGCAGGTGCTGGAAGGACGCCTTGCCCTCGCGCGGGGAGTTGTGGCGTGCAAGTGGAACGCCAGCGTAGGCCGGTCCGCGCACCTGCACCCGCGTGAAGAGGTTCTGGTATTCAGGCATGGTTCTACCTCCCGGGCCAGATCGGCAGGTTCAGCCACCAGCCCCACCATTCCGGCCAGCCACGGGTCCAGAAGGGGCCGCTGATGACGATGCACACCGCGCTCCAGAAACCGGCCGACAGCGCGCAGAAGAGACCCAGGCGGTGGATGCCCAGCGTGCCGATCGAGTAGCCGATGATGTCGCGGTAGAAGGTGTTCTCGTGCTCGGCCGTCTTCACCGGCTCGCCCTTCGCCGGGTTCAGCGCGGACAGCACCAGCGACCCGTGCAGCGCGAGCGCCAGGTTCGTCGTGAAGAAGAACGTGATGGCGATCATGTGCGCCGGGTTGTAGTGGAAGTTCAGGTACTGGTAGCCGACGTTCGACACCCAATCGAGGTGGCTCCAGATGCCGTAGGGGAAGCCGTGCCCCCAGGCGCCCATCAGCACGGGGCGGATCACCACGAGCGTGACGTAGGCGAAGATCGCGACGCTGTAGGCAACGGGAATGTGGTAGCCCATGCCCAACTTGCGCGAGATCTCCGCCTGGCGCAGCGCCCAGGATCCGAATGCGCCGATGGCGCAGACGGTGATGGCCTGCCAGAGCCCGCCTTCCTTGATCGGTGCGAGGCCAAGGCCGTAGCTCAGGTCCGGCGGCGGGATGTTGATCAGCCAGATGTTGGCCGTGCCCTGGATGGCCGCGCCGTAGATGATCAACAGCGTGCCCAGGATGGTGAAGAAGATCGACGTGACGCCGAAGAAGCCGACGTAAAAGGGGCCGACCCAGAAGTCGAAGAGGTCGCCACCGATCAGGGTTCCCCCCCTGACGCGGTACTTCTTCTCGTAGTTCAACATAGCCATGGCGGGTCTCCCCCGTTCAGCGTGCCTCGGGGTCGGACGGCAAGGTCCGGCGGCATGACCCTTCTGGCCTGCCGCCGGACCACTGCCGTTACCGGGTCGTGCCGGGTGCCGGCAGGGGCGTCATCTGCCCCGCAGGCGCCTGCACGCGGCGCGGGCCTTCCAGCCAGTTGAACCGGTCCGTGCTGAGCAGGATGAAGTGGATCAGCAGGGCCAGCGTCAGCAGGAAGACGCCGAGTGCGACGAGGACGCGACGCGGATCGAAAAGGAGCCAGACTCTCCACATGGTTCCTTCCTCCTACGTCAGCATCGTGAGCAGCGGCGTGACGCCTTCGATCAGCGAGGAGTAACCCCGCTCACCGGGCAGCCACGGGCGCCACTGCCAAACCAGGAAATGCGCGACGATCGCGATGACCGTGAACATGATGAAGCTCGTGACGAAGATGGAGTGGAACTCCCTCGCCTCGGGCTCCGTCAGTCCGCTCATGGAGACGTCCCGCTTGTCAGTCGAGTCTGCCATCGGGGGTCCTCTCGGATGGCGGCCTTGCGGCCGATACCGCGCAGGGCCTGCTCGGCAAGGTTGCGCGTGGCGACGAACGCCAAGCACCTTCGCCGGCCCCTCTCGGGACCGACGCGACGGGCCCGCGCCGGGCGGGCCGCGTATCCCGCCCGGACCAGGCCCGGGCAGAAATCCTGTTGTGTCGCGCGCCGCTCACGCGGGCACGCCCTCGCCGAGGCATCGCTCGACGCGGCTGGCAGTCACGCGCTCCTCGCCGGCGGCGCGCGCCTCGCGCTCCACCTGCTCGCGCAGGCGCTTCGCGGCGGAGATGCGGAGCAGGAAGGGCTCGGCATCCAGGCGGCGCTCCAGCGCGGCCAACGCCTCGTCCTCCCAGGTCTCGGACGGACGCGCGGGCGTCGGCTCCACCCGGTCCATGTCGGCGGCCAGCGGCAGGATGTGGAAGAGCGCGTCGAAGAGCGCGTTGCAGTATTCCTGCACGACATAGGTCGCACCGGCGTAGCCCATGAAGGGCGTTCCGGTTGCGCGCCGGATGATCGCGCCGGGAAAGGAGGCCGGGATGTAGACCGAGCGCGCCTTGGCCTCCGCCGCATACATCCGCTCATTGTACGAGCCGAAGAGCACGAGCGGCGGGCTGGCCTTCACCGCCGCGCGGATCGCGGCGTTGTCCGGCTTCTCGCCGGGCTTGCGGCTGAAGGCGAAGGCGCAGGGCACGCCCATCTCCTCGTGCAGGAAACGCTGCAGGCCGCGCGCGTAGGTCTCGGTCGCCGAGACGCCGAAGGAGGCGGTGGCGAAAAAGTCCTGCGTCACCGACCGCCACAGATCCCAGAGCGGCTTGATCGTCGTGTGCTTCTCGCGCTCGATGAAGGGCTCGGGATCCAGGCCCGTCAGCTCGCCGAGCTTGCGCAGGAAGTTCGTCGTCGCGAACAGCCCGATGGGCGCGCGCAGCCAGGGCCGCTCCAGCGCCTCGCAGAGCTTCTGCCCGAACTCCCGGTACATGCAGATGTTCACGTCTGCTTCCGGCAGGCGCCGGATGTCCTCGACATGGCTGCCGAGCGGGAAGACCAGGTTGATCTCGCAGCCGATCCCCTCGACTAGGCGCCGGATCTCGGCGAGGTCCGAGGGCATGTTGAAGGTGCCGTAGATCGGGCCGATGATGTTGACCCGCGGCCGCTCTCCCTCCTTCCGCACACGGGCCTTCACCTTGCCGCGCGTCGCACCGAACTCGGTCCAGAGCCAGTTGATGGCGCGGTCGGCGGCCTGCCACTGGTCCTCGTCGATGGTGCGCGGGATGAAGCGCTGCAGGTTCGTGCCCTGCGGCGTCACGCCGCCGCCGATCATCTCGGCGATCGAGCCG
>DASQNQ010000429.1:0-5798 GCA_035644895.1 Acetobacteraceae bacterium
CGATCCGCGCTTCGTCTTCGCACGCCGATGCATCACCCGCCCCGCCGAGGCCGGCGGCGAGGACCATCAGGCCATGGCGCGCGAAGCCTTCGAGGCTGCCCGCGCCGCCGGCGCCTTCACCCTGTGGTGGGAGGCGCATGGCCTGCTCTACGGCATCCCCCGCGGCGTCGAGGATGACATGGCGGCAGGCCGCGTCGCCGTCGCCAACCTCTCGCGCACCGTGCTGGCCGAGGCCGCACGGCGCCACCGCGTGCGGGTGCTCGTCATCACCGCCCCGCCTGCGACCCTCGCGGCCCGCCTCGCGGCGCGCGGGCGCGAGGACCCTGCCGACATCGCCGCGCGGCTGGCCCGCGACGCGCCGCTGCCCGAGGGCATCGAGGCCGAGACCGTCCTGAACGACGGCACGGTCGAGCAGGGGGTCGCGCGGGTGCTGGCCGCGCTCAGCCGAGCAGCGGCAGACGCTCGGCGATCAGGAACGGCGCGCCCGGCGCCGCCTGGGTGAAGAGGCAGACCTCCGTCACGCGCCGCGGCTGCGCGGGCACGTCGCCCAGGAATTTGACCAGCTGCGGCTCCACAAGGGCCCGCTCCGCCTCCGACAGGCGGCGGGAGAGCGTGACGTGGAACCAGAAATCCTCGAAGACGTGGTGGTAGCCCCAGCGGTGCAGGTTCGCCCGCTGGCGGTCCGTCATGCGCTCCGGCCGGCGACGGGCGATCTCCTCGGGCGTCGGGGGCACGCGGTGGCGGTCGAGGCCCTCGACCAGCGAGTCGCAGAAGGCCTGCAGCTCGGGGCTCGGCCGGCTTTCCAGCAGGGCGAGGAATCCGTGCGGGTTGGCCAGGCGAAACGGGGCGAGGGCGAAGGGCCGCGTGCTGGCGGCGATCGCGAGGGCGTCCGCCCGCACCTCCGCCCAGGAGGTGGCGATCCGGAAGGGCGGCTTCAGCGTGGCGTGCAGGCCATACAGGCGCGCATCCGCCGTGACCTCGGCGATGTCGAAGCCGCCGACCGCCGGCTGCGGCACCGCCGCCCCCGTCTCGGCGTCCCGGCCGAGCCAGCGGGAGCCGAGGCCGTGCAGCCCATCGTCGAGCCGCGGCGCCCAGTAGAGCGCAACGCGCATGGTCATGCGACCCGCTGCCCCGCGCGCCACACGCGGCGCACCGCCGCCAGCCCCTCATGCGGGCGGACCTGCACCAGGTCGGCGCGCAGCCCGGCCTCGACCCGGCCGCGGTCATGCAGCCCGACCATGCGGGCGGCCGTGTCGGTGATCATGGCGATCGCCCGCGGCAGGGTGGTGGCGCCGGAGGCCGCGGCCTGGAAGGCGGCCTCCACCATGGCGGGCGGCACATAGTCGCTGGCCAGCACGTCCACCCGCCCGGCGCGCACCAGGTCGGCCGCAGCCACGTTGCCGGAGTGGCTGCCACCGCGGACGATGTTCGGCGCGCCCGCGATCACGGCGACGCCGCGCGCCTTCGCCGCCTCGGCTGCCTCCATGCTCACCGGGAACTCGCTGATCAGGATGCCGTCGGCGGCGTTCGCCTCCACCTCCTCCGGCGTCGCGTCGTCATGGCTGGCCAGCGGCAGGTTGCGGTGAGCCACCCGGCCGAGCAGCCAGCGGCGCTGGCGTTCCCGCAACTCGCCACGCTGGGCCAGCAGCTCGGCGATGCGCCGGTCCACCTCCGCCTCCGTCAGGTTCTGCTGCTTCACGCGCATCTGCTTGTAGCGGGCGAGGTCGCGGTACTGTCCGACGCCGGGGGAGTGGTCCATCAGGCTGACCATCCGCACCCGCGGGTGGTCGGCCACGCGGTCGGCCAGGGGCACCATGTCGGCGGCCGGCAGCTCGCAGCGCAGGTGCAGGAAGTGCTCGCTCTTCAGCAGGCCCGTGCCGGCCAGCGCGTCCAGGTCGCGGACGCCGTCCTCGAAGGTCTGGGTGCGGCCCGTGTCGAAGCCGAGGTCGCCGAGGCAGAGCGCATCCAGCACCGTCGTCACGCCGGCCGCCGCCGTCTGGGCATCATGGGACAGCATGGCGGAGCGCGAGGGCCAGCGGGCGGAGGCGCGCGGCTGGACCTGGCGCTCCAGGTTGTCGGTGTGGACGTCGACGATGCCGGGGATCAGGTGGTCGCCCTCCAGGTCGCGCGCGCCGGGCAGGTGGCTGCGGCCGGGCTGGACCTCGTGGATCTCGCCCCCGCGGAGCACCACCGTGCCCGGCAGCACCTCCCGCGGCAGGACGATCAGGGCGTTGGTCAGGATGGTCTCGGCGGTCATGCGGCGTCCTGCATCGGGGTGACCTCGAACAGGCGGTCGGCCACCCGGGCGCGGACCTCCTCGTCGTGGAAGATGCCGAGGAGGGCGGCGCCCCGTGCCTTGGCCTCGGCGACCAGGGCGATCACCACCTCCCGGTTCGCGGCGTCCAGGCTGGCCGTCGGCTCGTCCAGCAGCAGCACCGGATAGTGGGCGGCGAAGCCGCGGGCAAGGTTGATCCGCTGCTGCTCCCCGCCCGAGAAGGTGGCGGGCGGCAGGCCGTGCAGCCGCGCGGGCAGGTTCAGCCGCGCGAGCAGCGCGCCCGCCCGCTCCAGCGCCTCGGCCCGGGGCACGCCGCGGGCGACCAGCGGCTCCGCCACGATCTCGAGCGAGGGCACGCGGGGGATCACCCGGAGGAACTGCGAGACGTAGCCGAGCGTGTCCCGCCGCACCTCCCGCACCAGGCGCGGCTCGGCCGTGGCGAGGTCCACGGTGCCGCCCGCGTGCCGGACCAGGATGCGCCCGGCTGCCGCGCCGTAGTTGCCGTAGAGCAGCCGCATCAGGGTAGACTTGCCGGCGCCCGAGGGACCGACCAGCGCCACGCATTCCCCGGGCGCGACCGACAGGTCCACATCCCCGAGGACCGGCAGCGTCAGCCCGCCCTGCAGGTGCAGCGTGAAGGACTTCGCGAGGCCCTCGGCCCTCATCGCCCAGCTCATGCCGCGAGCACCGACGAGACGAGGAGCTGCGTGTAGGCGTGCTGCGGATCGTCCAGCACGCGGTCGGTCAGGCCCTGCTCCACCACCTCGCCGCGTCGCATGACGAGGATGCGGTGCGCCAGCAGCCGGGCGGCGGCGATGTCGTGGGTGACCAGCAGGACCGCGAGCCCGAGCTCCGAAACCAGCCCGCGGATGAGGTCGAGCAGCCGCGCCTGCACCGACACGTCCAGGCCGCCCGTCGGCTCGTCCATGAAGACCAGGCGGGGATGCGTGACCAGCGTGCGCGCGATCTGGAGGCGCTGCTGCATGCCGCCCGAGAAGGTGCGGGGCAGGCCGTCGATGCGCGCGGGCTCGATCTCCACGCGTCGCAGCCAGGCCTCCGCCTCCGCCCGGATGTTGCCGTAGTGGCGGGCGCCCTTGGCCATCAGGCGCTCCCCGATGTTGCCGCCGGCCGAGACGCCCATCCGCAGCCCGTCGCGCGGGTTCTGGTGGACGAAGCCCCATTCGGTCCGCATCAGGCGCCGCAGCGCGGCCTCGCCCATCGCCGAGACTTCCGCGCCGCGATAGCGGACGGAGCCGGCCTGTGCCTGCTGGAGGCCCGAGAGCACGCGCAGCAGCGTCGTCTTGCCGCTGCCCGACTCGCCCACGATGGCGACCACCTCGCCGGGCCAGATGTCGAGGTCCACGTCCACAAGCGCAGGCACCGCGCCGAAGCGAAGGGTCAGGCCGCGGGCGGAGAGCAGGGCGTCGGTCATTCCGCGGCGTCCCGCGCGCCCTGGCGGGTCGTGCAGTAGTCGGTGTCGGAGCAGACGAACATCCGCCCGCCGCGGTCGTCGGTGACCACCTCGTCCAGGTAGGACACGTCGCTGCCGCAGAGCGCGCAGGCATGCGGCGCGCGTATCGGGCGGAAGGGGTGGTCCTCGAAGTCGAGGGAGCGGACATCCGTGTAGGGCGGCACGGCGTAGATCCGCTTCTCCCGCCCCGCGCCGAAGAGCTGGAGCGCCGGCATGCGGTGCATCTTCGGGTTGTCGAAGGCCGGGATGGGGGAGGGCGACATGAGGTAGCGGCCGTTCACCATCACCGGGTAGTCGTAGGCCTTTGCGATGGCGCCGTGATGCGCGATGTCCTCGTAGAGCTTCACGTGCATCAGGCCGTAGTCCGCCAGCGCGTGCAGGCGCCGCGTCTCCGCGATGCGCGGCTCCAGCCGGCCGAGAGGCTCCGGGATCGGCACCTGGTAGACGAGGGTCTGGCCCTCCTGCAGCGGCGCCTCCGGGATTCGGTGGCGCGTCTGGATCACCGTCGCCTGCTCGGTGCGCTCCGTCGTCGCGACGCCCGCGACGCGGCCGAAGAAGCGGCGGATCGAGACGGCGTTGGTGGTGTCGTCCGCGCCCTGGTCGATCACCTTCAGCACGTCGCGCGGCCCGAGGATCGCGGCCGTGACCTGGATGCCGCCCGTGCCCCAGCCATAGGGCAGCGGCATCTCGCGCGAGCCGAAGGGCACCTGGTGGCCGGGGATCGCGACCGCCTTCAGCAGCGCGCGCCGGATCATGCGCTTCGTGCTCTCGTCGAGGTAGGCGAAGTTGTAGCCCGTGCCGGCGCTCATTCCGCGGCGTCCCGTTCCTGCGCCGCGCGCATGTGGCGGACGTTCTCGAGCTCCGACTGGAAGTCCACATAGTGGGGCAACTTCAGGTGCTCGACGAAGCCGGTCGCCTCGACGTTGTCGCAGTGGTACAGCACGAACTCCGCCTGCTGCGCGGGTGCCGTCGCCTCCTCCCCGAGCTCCTCCGCGCGCAGCGCGCGGTCCACCAGCGCCATCGCCATCGCCTTGCGCTCGCCATGGCCGAAGACCAGGCCGTAGCCGCGGGTGAACTGCGGCGGCTCGGTGCGGGAGCCCTTGAACTGGTTGACCATCTGGCACTCGGTCACGGTCACCTCGCCGATCTCGATGGCGAAGCCGAGGTCGGGCGGAGTGAACTCCACCGTGGCCTCGCCCACGCGGATCTCGCCGACGAAGGGGTGGTTGTTGCCGTAACCGCGCTGGGTCGAATAGCCGAGGCCGAGCAGGAAGCCCTCGTCCCCGCGCGCGAGCGCCTGGAGGCGGGCGGGCCGGCCGGCGGGGAAGGACAGCGGCTCCCGCGTCAGGTCGGCGGGTTCGGCGGCATCTCCGGCCGCTTCCCGCTGCATGAGCCCCTCGCGCGCCAGAAGCTCGGTCACGCGCGGCGCCGGCGTGGCCTCGGCGGGTGCCTCGGGCGCCGGTCCGCCCGGCGGCGTGCCGCCGATGTCGAGCAGCCGGTGCGTGTAGTCGAAGGTGGGGCCGAGCACCTGGCCGCCGGGCAGGTCCTTGTAGGTCGCGCTGATGCGCCGCCTGAGGCGCATGGCGCCGGTGTCCAGCGGCTCGGTTGCGCCGAAGCGTGTCAGGGTGGTGCGGTAGGCGCGCAGCAGGAAGGCGGCCTCGATCAGGTCGCCGCGCGCCTGCCTGACCGCCTGCGCCGCAAGGCCGCGGTCGTGGCACGACCCCTCGGCCATGACGCGGTCCACCGCGAGGCCGAGCTGTTCGGCCACCTGCTCCGCGCTGATCTCCGGCAAGGCGGTGTCGCCACGCCGCACCTCGTCGAGCCAGGCATGGGCGGCGCCGATCGCCGCCTCGCCGCCCTTCACCGCGACGTACATGGGCTCAGCCCTCCTCGATCCGGACGGTGCGGGGCAGGGCGGCGACGCGGTCCCCGGCGCAGAGGATCACGTCGATGCCGCGCGGGAAGCGGGCCCGGTTCGCCCCCCAGGCCGCGACGAAGCCGGGGGGCAGGCCGCCCACGAGCAGTCGGTGCTCGCGCGCGATCCCAGGGCCG
>DASQNQ010000430.1:0-2187 GCA_035644895.1 Acetobacteraceae bacterium
GCACCGTCTGGCGCTACGAGGACCGGGGCCGGCAGGGCCGCGCCTGCATGACGACGGACGGCGTCATGCTGTGCGGCACCGCGCCCGGGCCGGATGGCAGACCGGCAACCGTGACGGCGACCGAGGTGCGCTACGCGTCGCAGGACCCTGCCCGCTTCGCCCGGCCGCAGGGCTGGGCCGCGATGCAGATGCCGGCGCTGCCTCGGCGATAGGCCGGCCGTCAGACCGGCGCGCCGTTCCAGACCGGAATGGCGCCCGTGGCTTCCGGCAGCCCAGGCTGGCGCCAGGTGACACGCCAGGTCAGCGTGTCGAACACCACCCCCATGTGCAGGAAACGGCCGCCCGGCGTGAAGCGCAGTTCACCCACCATCGCGCGCATCGCCGGCGGCAACTGCCCCAGGGCGCGTTCCACCAGCAGCGGGCGCGGGACGCCCAGGAGCTGCTCCTCCGGCTCGGCCGGTGCGTCGGTTTCGAGGTACATGGCCCCTCTCTCGGCAGCCCCGGCCGGTCTTCGGCAGGGGCCATGGCCTGGGATCTTCCGTATCCTGGCGTGTCGGGCAGGATGCCTTGCCAGTGTGTGAACAGCGCGTGCCGAGAGGGTGAGAACCTCGCGAACCCGCGCGGGCTTCCCCCGCGTGGCCGGCGGGCCCACATGCGCGCCATGCAACGCCGCATCCTGCTCGGCGCCGTCGGCGCGCTCGTCCTTCCCCTCCCCGCGGCCCTCGGCCAATCGGGGGTGGACCGTGCCGCCCTGGCGCGCGTCGAGGCCTACCTGAACGGGCTGACCACGCTGCGCGCCCGCTTCCTCCAGGTCGCGCAGAACGGCGCGACGGCGGAAGGCACGGCCTGGATCAGCCGGCCCGGCCGGATGCGCTTCGACTACGACCCGCCCGAGCCCGTGCTGCTGGTCGCCTCGGCCGGCCAGGTGCTGATGTACGACCGGGAGCTGAAGCAGCCCACCACCATGCCGGTTTCCTCGACCCCGCTCGGGCTGCTGCTGCGGGAGAGGATCGCGCTCTCGGGCGACATCACCGTCTCCGCCATGGGGCGCCAGGGCGGGTTCCTCTCGGTCACGCTCCACCGGACAGGCGCACCGGCGGAGGGGCGGCTCACGCTCATGTTCTCCGAGAACCCGATGGAGCTGCGGCAGTGGTCGGTGGTGGACGCCCAGGGGCGGGAGACGCGGGTCACCCTCTACCAGCCCGAGACGGGCATCCGGATCGACAACCGCCTGTTCGACTTCAACGACCCGCGCTTCCTCGAGTCCGAGGCGAACCGCCGGTAGAAACACCCCCGGCGCGCCCCTTTCCACTGGCCTTCCCGGTCAGGAAGTGGCAATAGGGCGCCCGGTTTGGGCTCCAGCCTCCCTTGAGGGGTGTCCGGACTCTCGTCGCGATGGCGGCGGGCTGACAAGCAAGGCACCGCGCCCGTAGGGCAGTGGCGGCGCCTCCGGCCACATGGGCGGCCTTCCCATCGCGCGCCCCGCGCGGTGGGTCCCACCGCGCCCCTGCCGCCCGAGTCGCCGATCGACCGCGCCCGCAAGGGGTGGCTTCCGAACCTGGCAACCCGAGCCGTCGCTTCCACGCTGACCCGTCTTCGCGGGGCAGCGACCACCTTGGCCGCGCCCCGGCGCAGGGCCTCGATAGGACGACGCATGTTCGACAAGTACTTCCGCAAGGACATCTCCTGGGGCGGCCAGCTCCTGACTCTGGAGACGGGCAAGATCGCCCGTCAGGCCGACGGTGCCGTGATGGCGCGGCTCGGCGACACGATGGTGCTCTGCACCGTCGTGGGCTCCCGCAGCGTCCGCCCGGGCCAGGACTTCTTCCCCCTGACCGTGAACTACCAGGAGAAGGCCTTCGCGGCCGGCAAGATCCCCGGCGGCTTCTTCAAGCGAGAGGGACGCCCCTCCGAGGCCGAGACGCTGATCTCCCGCCTCATCGACCGCCCGATCCGGCCCCTGTTCCCGGATGGGTTCCGCAACGAGGTCCAGGTGATCGCGACCGTCGTGTCGCACGACCTGGAGAACGATCCCGACATCGTGGCGATGGTCGGCTGCTCGGCGGCGCTGACGCTGTCCGGGATCCCCTTCTTCGGCCCGATCGGCGGCGCGCGCGTCGGCTACGTGGACGGCCAGTACGTGCTGAACCCGACCATGGCGCAGCGCCAGCAGTCGAAGCTCGACCT
>DASQNQ010000431.1:0-3557 GCA_035644895.1 Acetobacteraceae bacterium
CTTTCTGGCATCCTCTGCCCCTCCGCTGCGATTCGGGGCCGGAACGCCGCGCTGGCGCTTGGGGTTCGGCGCTCCTGCCGCAAGCGTGTTCCTCCGCGGCGTGCTGGTCCAAGCTCCGCACGGCCCAAAGCACCGGGAGCAACCGCCTTTGCCGAACGACACCCCACCCGACGCCCGCCCCGCCACCGCAGCTCTGGGTTGCGCCTGATGCCGCGCATCCCCGGCGCCGACGCTGAGGCGCTCGCTGGCCGCGTGCTCGAGGCAGCCGGCGCGAGCCAGGCCATGGCGGCGCTGACGGCCCGCAGCCTGGTCGCCGCCGAGACCGAGGGGCAGTCCGGCCACGGCCTCTCGCGCGTGCCGCAGTATGCCGCCTTCCTGCGCAACGGCCGCGCGGACGGGGCCGCCGTGCCCGCGGTGGTCGCCGAACGCGGCGGGGCCGCCCTGGTGGATGCGCGCCACGGCCTCGCCTACCCCGCCCTGGCGCTGGCTGTGGAGGAGGCGGCGGCGCGGGCGGCGCGGCACGGCGTGGCGTTCCTGGGCATCACCAACTCCCACCACTCGGGCGCGATGGGCCTGCCGGTGCGGGCGCTGGCCGGGCGGGGGCTCGTCGCGCTCGCCTTCACCAACTCGCCGGCCGCCATGCCGGTGCCGGGCGGGCGGCGCCCGCTGATGGGCACCAATCCCGTGGCCGCCGCCTTTCCGCGGCGGGAGGCGCCGCCTCTCGTCATCGACATGGCGCTGTCCGAGGTCGCGCGCGGGCGGATCATGGTGGCGGCGAAGGAGGGGCGGCCGATCCCGGAGGGCTGGGCGCTGGACGCGGAGGGGCGCCCCACCACGGACGCGCAGGCCGCGCTCGGCGGCGCGATGCTGGCGATGGGCGGCACGAAGGGGGCGCTGCTGGCGCTGGTGGTGGAGCTGCTCTGCTGCGCCCTGACCGGCGCCGCCTTCGGCTTCGAGGCGGACAGCTTCTTCCGGGATGAGGGGAACCGGCCGCGCCTCGGCCACGCCCTCATCGCCGTGGACCCGGGCGCGCTGGCCGGGAAGGCGGCGTTCCTCGACCGGGTGGAGGCGATGGTCGCCGCGATGCTGGCCGAGGACGGCGTGCGCCTGCCGGGCAGCCGGCGCCAGGGCCTCTCCGAGGCGGCCGCCCAGGGCGTGGAGGTGCCGGAGCCTCTGCTCGCCCGCCTCCTTGCGCTGGCGGAACCGCGCCGGGCGTAGTATTCTCGGTCGCATGCTGCCCGAGATCCGCTTCGGGGAGGCCGTGCCGGCCTTCCACTGCCGCTCCCAGGTGAACCCGCGGTTTGCCTTCGACACGGTGGCCGGGCGCTACGTGATGGTGCTGATCCCCGGCTCGATGGGTGAGCCGGGCTTGGCGGATCGCCTCGCCGCGGCCGTCGCCCCCCATGCCGGACGGCTGGACCAGGACTTCGCCTACCTGTTCGTGATCGGCAGCGACCCCGAGGACGAGGCGCAGCGCCGCATCACGGACGGGCCGGGCCGGCGCGTGCTGTGGGACGACGACGGCACGGTGCGGCGGGCCTTCCGGGCGCTGGCCGAGGATGGCTCCACCCGCACCGGCTGGGTGCTGCTCGACCCCATGCTGCGCGCGCTCGGCACCTGGCCGCTGGAGGAAGGGGCGAAGGCGATGGCCGCGCTGGCCGCGCTGCCGCCGCCCGGGCTTCATGCGGGCGTCGAGGTGCCGGCGCCGGTCCTGGTGCTGCCCCGCGTCTTCGAGCCCGCCTTCTGCCGCCGCCTGATCGACTTCTATGAGGCGGTGGGCGGGGGCGAGAGCGGCTTCATGCGCGACGAGGGCGGCAAGACGGTCGGCGTGCTCGACCCCTCCCACAAGCGGCGCAAGGACGCGTTCATCGAGGACGCGGATCTGCAGGCGCAGATCCGCGCGCGGCTGAACCTGCGGCTCGTGCCGGAGATCCGGCGCGCCTTCAACTTCAAGGTCACGCGGCTCGAGCGCTACGTGGTCGCCTGCTACGACTCGGCGGACAAGGGCTTCTTCCGCGCGCACCGCGACAACACCACCAAGGCGACGGCGCACCGGCGCTTCGCGTGCACGATCAATCTCAACACCGGCGAATACGAGGGCGGCGACCTGCGCTTCCCCGAATTCGGCCCGCGCACCTATGCCGCGCCGGCGGGCGGGGCGGTGGTGTTCTCCTGCTCCCTGCTGCACGAGGCGCGGCCAGTGACCCGCGGCCGCCGCTACGCCTTCCTGCCCTTCCTCTACGACGAGGAGGCCGCCGCGATCCGGGTCGAGGGTGCCAAGTTCCTCGGCCAGAACGACGCGCTGCCGCGCAAGGACGCGCGCGGGGAGAACGAGGCAGGCGTCGCGGCCGAGTGATGCCCGCGGGGCACCCGCGCCGTCGCGCCGCGTTGGGCAGGACGGCATGAGGCATCTCGACACCGACCGCATCTGCGGCCCCGCGGCCGTCGCCGCCCTGTTCGCGCGGCGTCCGGAGGCGGCGCTGCGCCTGTTCCATGTCGCGGAGCGGCGGCGGGAGGCCGGGCCCTTCTGCTCCCAGCTCGCGAAGATGCGCCGCCCCTACCGGGAGGTGCCGCCCGACGAGCTCTCGCGCATCGCGGGCACCGAACATCATGGCGGGCTGGTCGTGGTGGCGGAGGCGCGGAGCGTGGCGGAACTCGGCGCCGGGCCCTTCCCGGCCGCGCTGCTCGCCGCGCCGGTGCTTCCGGTGCTGGACGGCATCGGCAACCCGCACAACCTGGGCGCGATTGCGCGCTCGGCCGCCTTCTTCGGCTGCACGGGGATGCTGCTCTCCGGCGACCCGCGCCAGGCGGGCCTGTCGGACGCCGCCTTCCGCACGGCCGAGGGCGGGCTGGAGGTGCTGGAACTCGCCCGCGCGCCGAGCCTGCCCATCGCACTGCGCGCGCTGGCGCCGCGCTTCGCCACGGTCGCCGCCGTGGCGCGCGACGGCGTGGCGCCCGAATCGCTGCCGGTGTCCGGAAAACCCTACGCCCTCGTGCTCGGGAACGAGGAAACAGGCCTCGCCCCCGCCACCGTCGCGGCCTGCGCGCATCGCGTGACCCTGAAGGGCGCGGGCAGCGTGGAGAGCCTGAACGTCTCCGTCGCGGCGGCCGTGCTGATCCATGCCCTCATGACGCGGGCGGGAACGCTTGCGGCGCGGGGCGCCGAAGGGGCAGGCTGAGCCCCGTCGACCGGGGAGGAGCCCCTATGATCGCCCGCCGCACCGCGCTGCTTGCCGGCGCCACGCTTCTTGCCGCGCCCGCCGTCCCGGCGGCCGCCCTGGCCCAGCCGGTGGCCGGCGGGCGGCCCGTGCGGCTCGTGGTGCCCTTCCCGCCGGGGGGCGCGATCGACATCCTCGGGCGGCTGCTGGCCGAACGCCTCCAGCCCGCACTTGGCCAGAACGTCGTGGTGGAGAACCGCGGCGGGGCGGGCGGGCTGCTCGGCGCCGATGCCGTGGCCAAGGGCGACCGCGACGGGTCGGTCATCGGCATCGTCGGCGTCTCGACCCTCGCCGCCTTCCCCTACCTGCACGCCCGCATGCCCTTCGACGTGGAGCGTG
>DASQNQ010000432.1:0-10967 GCA_035644895.1 Acetobacteraceae bacterium
GAACCAGCTCGGAGGCCAGCGTCATCAGGTCGTCCAGCACAGGCAAGGACACCCGGATCGCCTGCACCACACCACCACCACCACCCGACGCACCACCACCCTCGGACACGGCCGCGCGAGGCTCGTCCTCGGCGGGAGACGGCGCGGGCGGAGCGAGGGTCGAGGGCCCGTCGGCAGGGAACGAGGGCAGGGCGGCCGCCTCGCCGCGCTCCGCGGATTGCAGTGCCGTGAGCAGCCCGGAATCGTTGCCTGCCGGCTCGGCGCCAGTTTCCGCCAGGGCTGCGAGGATCGTGCGGATGCAGTCGAGCGCGGCCAGGATTGCGGTGATCCCGGCGGCGGTCACCGGGATCTCTCCGTCCCTGTAGCGGCCGAGAAGGGACTCCGCAGCATGCGCGACATGGCCGAGGCGGGCGAGGCCAAGAAAGCCGGAGGTGCCCTTAACCGTGTGCACCATGCGGAAGATGTTGGCTATGGTGTCGGGACCGCCGCCGTCGCGCTCCAGCACAACCAGGGCCGTGTCGAGATCCGCGAGCGCTTCGTTCGTCTCTGTCAGGAACTCGGCGATGAGGTCATCCATGGCCGCGCGCAAACTCCTGGCTTTTTGGGCGGAGCCGCCTGGATCGCAGGCACTTGGAACCAGCCTGTTAATCGGGTGAGGCGAGCACTGGACGGCACTCATCCCGTACACGGCATCAGTTTGTACCGAACCAAGAGGCGGTAAACAGGCGATTAGCAAACCTACCGCAGGTTGCCCCTGCCGCCGCCCCAGAACCGGGCGGATCCGGACGGTGCCGGGGATGACCCCGCTGGTGACCGTTCTTTGCAGGAGCGCCGGTGCCAAGGCTGCGCCCGGCGCCCGACGTGGCGGGAAGATCCGGCCGCGCTATCGCGAATAGGAGCGGTTACCATGGCTATGAACTCGGTCAACACCAACATCGGCGCAATGGTGGCGCTGCAGTCGCTGAACCGCACCACGGATCAGCTGGACACCACCCAGAAGCGCGTGTCCACCGGCTTCCGCGTCGCCGACGCGAAGGACGATGGCGCCGCGTTCGCCGTCGCCCAGCGCGTCCGCGCCGACGTGTCCGGCCTGACCTCCGCTCAGGAGCAGCTGGGCGGCGTGAAGGGCATCGTCGACGTGACTCTTGCGGCACTCACGAAGGTGTCGAAGACGATGGAGGACATCAAGGCCGTCGTCGTAAAGCTGGCGGACGGCAACATCGACGCCGCCACCCGCACGCAGTACGCGGCGCAGTACCAGTCGCTGCAGCAGTCCGTCGTGTCCTTCATCTCCGACGCGACCTACAACGGCAACACGCTGCTGACGGCCGCTTCCACCACCCTGACCACGGTGCGCAACGAAACCGGCGGCAACTACTCCATCGGCAGCATCCTGACGGCGGGCATCACCATCACCGCCACGGCGCCGGCCACGGTTGCCGCCGCGTCGACCATGCTGTCGGGTTCGGCGGCCACGGACTTCAACGGCGTGATGGGCGCGATCAACACCGCGCTCAACACCATGGGCAACCATGCGAAGTACGTCGACCGCCTGCGTGAGTACAACAAGGACAAGATCGACGCTCTTGAGTCCGGTCTTGGCGCCCTTGTCGACGCCGACCTCGCCAAGGAGAGCGCGAAGATGCAGAGCCTGCAGGTCCGCCAGCAGCTCGGCACGCAGGCACTCGGCATGGCGAACCAGGCGCCGCAGGCCCTGCTCGGCCTGTTCCGCTGACCAACACGGCCGGGCCGGGGGCAACCCCGGCCCGTGCCCACCTCCTGCTCAGCCCTCAATAGGAGAGGCCACGCCCAATGCAGCCCTTCAGCCATGAGGTCGCGCGGCACGATGTCGTCGTCGCGGAACGGCTTCCGGCACAGAACCATGCGCTGCGCGCCTACAGCGTCACGCAGTCCGCCCGGCCGCAGCGCGAGCTTGAGGCGGAGGTCTTCCTTACCCTTTCGGGCCGGCTCCGCGCCGCACTGCGTGCGCCGGACGGGCTTGCGCCCGTGCGCGCAGCCGCCGATGCCCGCCGTGTCTTCGTGTCGGTCGAGGCACTCGTCCTGCACCCGTCCTGCCCGTTCCCCCGCGACCTGCGCGCGGCCATCGCCTCGATCGCCCGCCGCATGGTCCAGGAAGTCGAGCAGGAGAGCCCCGACCTCGAATTCATCGCCGGCATCTCCGACGATTTCGCAGCCGGCCTGATGGCCCGAACGGATGCCGCACCATGAACGAGATGAGCCAGCGCCCCGCGCCCCGCACCGGCCATGGCCGCCTCGTGCTCGAGCTGCGAGCCGGCGACCGCATGCTGGTGAACGGCGCCGCCCTGCAGTTCCAGACGAGGGCATCGGTCGTGCTGTCCAACAAGGCCCGCTTCCTGTTCGGCAAGCAGATCCTGGCGCCCGAGGATGCGCGCACGCCGGCGCGCCGCGTCTATTTCGCGATGCAGTCGGCGTATGTCTGTGAGCCGGCCGAGCAGGCCCACTTCCTCGAGATGGCCCGGAGCTACGCGGACGAGTACGCGGCGGCGACGACATCCAACCTGGCGCGCGGCATCCTGGCCGCCGCCGTCGCGGACCTCGAGGCTGGCCGCTGCTGGGATGCCATGCGGCGCGTGCGGGATCTTTTCGCGCACGATGACGCGGTGCTGGCACCCGCGGCGCACGACATCTGAGGATAACGGGCATGATCGGCGCAACGGCTGCACTCTCCATCCTGGGTGGCGGCGAGAGCGCCGCACCGCCGAGCCCGCAGGAGAACCTGTCGCTCTACAAGAGAAGTGTCGAGCGGGCAGACAAGGATGCCGACCGGCTCCGCAAGGATCCGATGATCAAGCGCGACCTTGCACGGTTGGAGCAGGCGATCGCCAAGGCGAAGACGCCCGCCGACCTTCTGAAGGATCCCGAAGCGACGCGGGTGCTGCTCCAGAGCCTGGGTCTTGCGGACCAGGCGCAGTACTTCGGCATGGCGCAGAAGGTTCTTCTTTCCGATCCGAAGGATCCGAAGTCGATCGTTTCGCGGTTGCGCGACGCCCGCTGGCGGAGTGCGACGGAGCAGCTCGACTTCGCCAAGAGCGGACTGAAGCGCGTGCAGGATCCTGCGTTCCGCAAGATCCTGACCGACGGCCTCATCGACTACAAGCGCCTGACTGCGATTGGCGACCAGAGCAAGGCGGTCTCGGACGCGCTGTACATCCGGAAGATGCAGGACGGAAAGACGCCTGAGGTGTATTCCGTGCTCGGCGACCCGGTGCTGCGGCGTGTGGCGACGACGCTCGCCGGCCTGCCGCCGCAGCTCGCCCTTCAGTCCGTGGAGGCGCAGGCGCGCAGCCTGACTTCACGGTTCGACCTGAAGCAGTTCGCCGACCCGAAGCAGCGGGACAAGCTGATCCAGCGCTACCTGATCACGTCGGCAACCCAGAACGGGCTTTCCTTCACCGCGTGACGCCGGAGGGTTTCATCCCTCCCACTCGGCCACACCGAACCCGGCCTCGCCGAACCCGTCGCCATTGTAGAACATGAGCCGCCGGCCGTCCGCTTCGACGACGCATGGGTAGGCAACCATGCGGGAGTCGAAGCTGCCCTCGCTGACGTCGATGCCGGCCTTCGAATCGTCGCGCAGCCAGGTGACCAGGTCGAGGGAGCTCGCGAAGCCGATCCGATAGGCGCTTCCGCCGCCGCGGAAGTCATGGCTGCCGCGGTGACAGTACCACATCGACCACTGGCCGGTCGTCTCGCGCAGGATGGTGGGTCGTGTCACCGCCTCCTCGCGGAAGCGCTGCGGCAGGGCGGGCGGGCCGCCGCGTCGCCAGGTGATGCCGTCCCCCGACGTGGCGTGCCGCAGGTCATAGACGTGCTCCGGCTTCCCGTTCACTTCGATCCAGTCGAGGCCTGACGAGTAGAAGGCGTGCCACATTCCTCCTTCCCGTAGGACCCAGGGCGACGTGGCGGAGAAGGGCTCGTGCGGCGCCCGGTCAAGCACGGGGCCCGGGCATGCGCGATGGAAGGTGGTGCCGCCATCCTCGCTGATGGCGAGGCCGGTCGTGTTGTGGTACGGCGCCGCGCCGCCCAACCGGCACCACCCGCTGTAGTAGAGCCGAACGACGCCGTCAGCCTCGACGATGCTCGAGGGCATGACGCCGTGCTCGTCGAATGTGCCAGGAGCGCCGCAGTCAAGGATGGGAGAGGGACTCACCGCGAGGACGCGCATCGGATCGTGTCGGTCGAGGTCGACCCAGCCGGTGAGGCTCAGACCTGGCTTCGGTCGGCTTGCGACGAGAACACGAAACCTGTCTGGCAGGAGGAGGACCGTCGGTACCTGCGCATGGCTTGCCATCCAACCTCCCTGTCCGTCCGGACGGAAAGCAAGGCCCAGCTTTCGCCATCCCGGCTCACGGTCAGGCATCGCGGTCGGACGCCTTCAACACGCGCTCGGCCTCTCGTCGGACCAGGGCGTCCAGCCAATCGTGCATGGGCAAGCCGAGCCTCTCGCGCGCCTTCATGGCGAGCGCCTTTGTCTCAGGCTTCACGCCTTCCAGCCGGCCGAAATAGCGGCTGCGGTGCGTTCCCCCGCGCGGGCCCGGTATCGGGAAATCGATGTCGGCCTGCGGCTCACCTTCACCAACCGTGAAGTCGAGGAGAAAGAAGGTGCCCCCGATGATCCATTGAAGATTGACGTCCCGTGCCTCGATCGGAACGTGACCGAGCGGAACCGGCGCATCGAACTGCGGATTCGTCAGGGTCAAGACGCGGGCGAACGTGGTGTTTCGGAGCCAGGGCGGCATGCTCTCGTCTCCGACGACCACCCGCCCGCCGGGCCGTGTCACGCGCACGACTTCGCGAAAGAAGCCGGCAATGTCGGAGAACTCACCGACACCCCCGAACTGGAAGACGGCATCGAAGGACCTGTCCGCGAAGGGGAGAAACGATGCGTTGGCGACGGAATAGTCGGCCGACAGACCGGCCGCAGCCAAGCGGGCCTGATTGCGTTCCAGCATCGACCTTGTGATGTCCTGGCAGAAGAGGCGCCCCTTTCCGCCCAGTCGCCGCGCCAGCACCTCGCTGTCACGGCCGGTACCCGATCCGATCTCAAGGACACTCATCCCAGGCTCGATCCGCAGCCTGTCGGCCATCGCCTCCCGCACCTTCGCCTCGTCCTCACCGAAGGTGGAGAAGGTGAGCGGCAGGTTCATGTCGTAGGCGTCAGCACGGCCGTCATAGAAGGAGATCGTTTCCTTCTCCCGCTCACCGAGCTGCTGGGGCCAGGTGAAGTCCGGTACGCCCTGCACAATCGGGAAGCGTGCACCGCTTCTCGACACGAGCGCGCCCGAAGCGATCTTGCCGCCCTCTACCAGAGCCGCATCGAGGGTCAGCGCCTCCCCCGAATGGGGGGCGCGGTAGAAGGAAACGAGTTCAGGCTTCATGGAACAGTCTCCATGCTGGCGAATTCATGGCTGAGGAGCTCATAGAGGTGATGGTCATGCCAGACACCGTCTTTCTGGAACTCCTGGAGCTGAACGCCGACATGGCGGAACCCGAGCCGCTGGATGAGCGCGCGCGAGGCGGCATTCCCGCCGAAATGGCTGACGTGAACCTTGTGGAGTTTGAGCGGTCCGAATGCAAACGCCAGCACGGCTCTGCCCGCTTCCGTGGCAACGCCACGGCCCCGATGTGCGCGCCCGAGCCAATAGGCAGCCTCCGCCCGGTTGTAGGTCAGCACCCGATGCGTGCGGAGAAGGCCAATGAGGCTGAAGATGCCGCAGGCCTTCCCATCCTCCTGGATGAGCCAGGTGATGCCTCGCCCGGCTGCATGACGTTGAACCTCATGGGAAACGAAATCTTCCGTGTCGGACACGCTCCGATGCGCCGCCCACGCCATCCAGCGGGAGACTTCATGGTCTGCCATATCCGGCCAGATCAACCCAGCGTCGCCATCACGAAGCGGCCGCAGGCGGAGTCGGCTGGTCGCGAGTTCAAGGTCGCCCAGCAGGCTCATGGCTTCCCCTTCGGCAGAGGCGGTTTCATTCGATGACTTGACAGCCGCGGCATCCGAGGGAGGCTCAGCAGTACCTTCAGGCACCGTTACGCAGGAGTGAGGCGACATGGCGTCCATCGTTCTCTTCGGCCTCGGCAAGATCGCGGAGGTCATGCATGCGCTGCTGCAGGATGCCGGCGTTCCCATCGCAGGGTTTACGGTGGATGCAAAGCATCTTCCGGGCGACTCTGCACACGGCTTGCCGGTGGTGGCGTTCGAGGAGGTGGAACACGCCTTTCCCCCTTCACGTCACCACATGTTCGTGGCGATCGGCTACCATGACCTTAACCGTGTTCGTGCATCGCGTTGTGCCGCGGCCAAGGCGAAAGGTTTTGTTCTCGCATCCCACATCTGTCCCGGTGCACATGTGCCACGCGGCACCCGCATCGGCGAGAACTGCGTGATCATGCCAGGTGCCGCGCTCCAGCCTTGCGCGATCCTGGGTGACGATGTTTTCGTCTGGCACAACGCGGTCGTTGGCCATCACTCGACGGTGGGAAACCATAGCTGGATCGCGGCCAACTGCACGATCTCGAGCGGGGCAACGATCGGCCCGCGCTGTTTCATCGGTGTCAACGCGGCGGTGGCGCATGAAGTCGGCATCGGCGAGGGTGCGGTAATCGGGGCAGGAGCGATCGTCGTTGCAGACCAGCCAGACGGTGCCGTGCTGGTCGCACCGCCCACACCGAGGTTCCGGCTCGACAGCGAGCGCTTCATGCGGATCACGCGCATGTCCTGAACGCGCTGCCTCAGCCTGCTAGATCACGCAAGAGCACGCGATCCACTTTCCCGTTTGCGTTCTTCGGAAGCTCTCTTGTGATCACATATCGGTTGGGGAGCATGTAGGCAGGCAGAACCGACCGGAGCGCCTCGCGGAGGTCGTTCTCGGCCAAACTGCCTTCCGGGCATGCCACGTGTGCGACGATGTGGCCGAAGCCCTCCCTGACCCGTCGATAGACAACGGCAGCCTGGGAAACGCCTTGGACCCGGTGCACCGCGCTCTCGATCTCCTCGAGTTCGACGCGGTAGCCCATGTGCTTTATCTGATTGTCTGCCCGCCCGACGAAGTACAGCCTGCCATCGACCTCGCGTACGAGGTCTCCGGTGCGATACATCGGCTGCGCCACCGCGCCCGAAAGCGGATCACGCACGAAGCTCGCTGCCGTGCGCTCGGGATCATTGTAGTAGCCCAGTGCGACCTGCGGACCGATCAGGCCCAGCTCGCCCGCTTCGCCCGGCGGCACGGGCGTGTCGCCGTCAAGCAGCCGATACCGGAAGTTCGGCGCCAGGAAGCCCAAGGTGGGCAGGCCGACACCGTCCTCGAGGTCGCCCTCCGTCACCTCATGCGCCGAGCAGATGCATGTGCACTCCGTCGGCCCGTAGACGTTGAACAGCCGGCTCCTCCGCCCGTGCGTTTCGTGCAGCTTGGTGAGTTCCTTCTTCGGATAGCCCTCGCCGCCGAAGATGATGCTCCGGACCGATCTGAGGGCATCCGGCCCCAACACCTTCATTGTCTTCAAATAGATCAGAAGGGAAGGGACGGAGAACCAAATGGTGCATCCTGCCGCGTCGACACGGTGCACCAGTTGTGCTGGATCCGCGAGGTCCTCGGCGTGCATCGGAGCGAGGCAAGCACCATTGAAAATGGAGCCGTAAAAATCGAAAACCGAGTTGTCGAAGTAGATGGGGTTGACCCCGGTCAGAACATCCAGCGGCGTGATCGAGAACGTCGCGCGCGCCCAGTCCACGAAGTTCAGCACGCTCGCATGCGAAACGGCGACGCCTTTCGGCATGCCCGTTGAACCGGATGTGAACATGACGTAAGCCACGTCCGTTCCGATGGCGCCCACCGGATCAGGAGTTTCGCCGTCGAACGAGCGGAGATCGGCTTCCGACAGGGAAACCGCAGCTGACCCTGTGCTTTCGCAGGCCTGCCGGACCGTGTCGCCGACGCCGCCGTCAGCCACCACCATGGCGGGGCGGCACACCGCCAGGATGCGGCGAAGCCTCTCCGCCGGATTGCCAGGATCCAGGTTGACGTAGGCGGCACCCCGCATCAAGCAAGCGAGCATGACCGCGTAGCCAACCAAGCTCTTGCTGTTCTGAAGCGCAACAAGTGCGCCCGGGCCGATGTTGTGGCGTGCAAGCCAGCGCGAAGCGCGCGAGGCGGCCGCTGCCAGTTCGGCATAGCTGACGTCGTCTCGCGCCGCGCTCCGGATCGCGGGCCTCCGGGCGTGACGCTGCGCTACTTGCAGGAAGCGCTGTCCAAGGTTGTAGACATACCCCTCAGATGTCACGGTCGCCCCCAAGCTTCACGAAAAGGGCGCCGCCGCAGACGAACGTCCTCATGATCCTCTGGGCCTGAGCCGTTAGAAGGGCGTCGCCCACTCGGCGGGGACCGTCACCGTGAAGCCACAGGTAATCATCCAGGACCACCCAGCCGCCGGCAGCAACGTGCGGCAACCAGAGGTCAACGTCCTCCTTGACGGCAGGGTAGTCGTGATTTCCATCGATGTGGAGAACGGCGATCCGTCCTGCGTAGGCAGTCTCACCGAACTCGGCCGATCTTGCGATGCGGGCGCGCGACCACACCGCATGCGCCTCCGTTCCAGTCATCCGCAGGTAGTTGAAGGCACCCGGCCTGGCAACCGGGAGCAGCTGGGTGATGAATGTCTCGTAGGGAACACTCGCTTCCCAAACATCCACCATTTCCTGCAACTCACCCGGGCTTTCCTTCTGAACCGAGTTTGCGTAAGCCCAGGGATCGATGGCGAGCACACTTCCTGTCCCGTGGCGCCGTGCCATGAGCTCGAGTACGAGGGCGCTACGCCCAGTCAGGACGCCGATTTCTACCACATCCCCTTTTGGCGCGTCCGCGAAGATGCCGAGCAATGCGGCGATCTTCGTCTCATTGGACTCCCCGAACACCGCGGTGGCCGCTCGAAGGACGGCTGCGACCTCAAGACGTGACAAGGTTGACGTGCCGTCTGAATGGGCCAGCGCTTCCAGCCTACGCCTGTCAGCCCTGGCGAGCAGACCGGCATGCTCGCGCGCATGGCGGCGCACGGGCATCTCTCCGAGCAGCGTGACTTCGATCTCGCCGCGTGCGACCAACCGTTCGAGCGCCCAGTGTGCCGCGGAGACGGGCGCGAAGACGCGCTCTATCGCGTGCGTCCGCACAGCTTCACGGAGGCGATGCGGGAAGTCCTTCGCGTAGACCGCCGGCAACGGAAACCACTTGGGGAACTGCGATGCCGTCTCATCGAAGGTCAGGGAGGATGCAGCGACGATGGGCTCGCCGCGACGTGCCGCCTCTTCGGCATACGCAAGCGCCTCCGGCACGCAGCAGGGAAAAAGCAGCGTCGCACCCATGACGGGCTCCTCTAGAGCGTCAGCCCGCCATCGAGTTCGATCACGCGGCCGGAAAAATGTGCATTGTTCACGGCAAAAAGGACGGCATCCGCGACCTCAGTGGCAGTTCCGAGCCGCCGCAAGGGGGTGCGGCGCTGCCAATCCTTCAGTGCCGCTTCGGACAGCGCGTCATGCGTGGTTGGTGTGTCGATGAAGCCGGGGGCAATGGCCACGAAGCGTATCCCGAACGGGCCAAGCTCCTTTCCCCACGCCACCGTCGCGGCGACGATGCCTGCCTTGGCGGCCGAATAGGCGGCCTGCCCTGCGTTGCCCGATGCAGCGATCGATCCGAAGTTGACGACCACGCCGCGGGTGCGTGTGGCCACCATCCGGTCGACCTGCTCGGCCGTGGAAATGAAGGTGGCGGTCAGGTTCGCGTCAACGACATCCCGCCAGATCGCCGCGTCGTGCTTTCGGTTCTCCGCAGCGAGCAGGTTCACGAGCGGCGCGCTGTGTATCCGGCCGACGGCGTTCACCAGGATTGGTATCGCCGCGCCCGCCATGCCCCATGCAGTCGAGAACGCGGCGCTCGCGGCCTCCGGGTCCAGCAGATCGCATGCGATCGGCACGATGCCCGCCTCATTCCCGATGCGTTGAAGCGCCTCACCGGGACGGTCAATGACGAACACAGTGTGACCCCGCTGGCGCAGCGCGTGCGCGGTGGCGGCGCCAAGATGCCCGGCTCCGCCCGTGACAATCGCGTGGCCCATGCCGTCTTGCCTCCGCTTCATCCCGAAAGCGCTATGCGGCAGCAGCGCCGTGCTGGGCGAGGACCGCGCGGATCGCCGCCACGTTCGTCATCCGGACGATGTCGTCGGGCCCGAGATTCAGACCGAACGTCTCCTCGATGCGCACGACGAGCTCAATGTGCCGAAGGGAGTCCCAAGTCTCCACGTCCTTCATGGTCGTCCCGTCCGTCAGCGACTTGGGGGGGACGCCGAGCACGTCGGACAGCAACGGGATGAGAGCAGGCTCGATCATGGCGTCAGTTCCAGCTTTGCAGCGCACGGAAAGTATACTCGGACGATCGCATCAGTCCAAGCAGCATTCGACAAGGTTGAGCTCGGTGTGCCGCGGAAAAACTCAGAGACAGGGCGATAATTCGTTAGCAATTACCTGATCCCAAGAGGCCAGTCCTGCGGTGCGGTACCTGCACGCGCGTGCGAGGCAAGGGAAGTGCGCAGCATCACGCGTGCGCGGCTGGTGAGTCCGGGCACCTATCGCTCGTCCTCCGCTGGCACGTGGGCAGCAGCGCGGCTGCGCAGGTGCCGGCTCGCGTGTGATGTAGGGTGGGCGTGCATTTGTTCGAATTCGGAGACGGCAGGCCTTGTGCGAACCCACGTTTCAGCCTCGGACGTCGCACCGGGTCGGCAGGATAGCCGTGATGCAGCCGTACTTCCTTCCGTACGCAGGCTACTTCAGGTTACTCGCGACGACAGATCTCTTCGTCCTCTACGATTGCGTGCAGTTTCCGCGCCGCGGCTGGTTGCACAGGAACCGGTTGCTCGACCGGTCCGGGGAGATG